>JAVCDD010000140.1 GCA_030765125.1 Candidatus Hatepunaea meridiana | reverse complement strand
TCGTCGGAACATCACCTAATGCACTAAAGACGCAGATTTGGACAGCATTGATCGCTATTCTTGTCTTAAAGTACTTAAAGCTTCGTTCACAGTTTTCTTGGTCGCTCTCGAACCTTGTGGCATTGTTGCGATGGAATATATTTACTTACAGGGACTTATGGCAATGGATTGATAATCCGTATACGCCTCAACCGGAACCACCGCCTTCAATGCAATGCGCATTTGAATTGCTGGGTTTTGGACAGCATTCACAGAGTCAAAAAATGTAACCTGTTTTTGAAACATGGTAAAAGCCTGTCCTAAATAGTTATTTTACAAAGAACGGTTTGACTATCTGTAATTATTTTGGACAGCAATGGTATCAATTAATTAATATCGTTTTTATCGCAAGTCTGTTAACATTCGTCTCAAGAATAATAAAATATAGACCATTAGGATGATTTTTTGACTGCCATTGAATATGATGAAATCCTTTCCTAAACCATCCGGATTTGAGAACTTCAATATTTTTCCCCATGCTATTGAAAATGGACAATCGAATGTACGAATGTGTTGGCAAACCGAAAATTATTTGAGTGCAAGAATTGAAAGGATTTGGATAATTCTGATAAAGCACAAATTCACTCGGGAGATTATGAGTATTAGCATAAATATTAAGAGGAATCGGAATTGACAACTGCCTCCTCTCGTTAGATTCAATGATAAATTCGCCATCACTCGCTTCTACCCACCAGACAGCATCAATACTTATATCCTCATTAACCTCTGAAAAACCAATATTTAATAATAGTGAATCAAGTCTAACCTCAATGCTGATAGAATCATCAGCTACAATACTAAATGTTGTATCTATATCGTTATCAACCAGTTGAATAAACCAGAGAGTTGTAACATCATCTCCATCAACATCATTTGTTTCTTCCCATTGAAATATGATTGAGAAGTTCTCACGACTAACATGAAAGTTATTATCTGGTGAAATCAGGGAAAAATAGTCCGGAGAATCATTAACCGGCGTAATGGTAATTTGAAATGTTAAATCACTGCTTAATCTTCCTGGGTGTTCGATTGCCCTGATAGTAACTTCTATCCCGTCTTCAGAAAAATAGTTTTCATCTGCTGAGAAGCATAGTAAATTCCATTCAGGATCAATTTCCAGGTTAAGTTGGTGAGAAGGATCTATAAGCTCAAAACTCAATGAATCATTTTCAGGATCGCTAAACACTTCATCTAAATCAGCAATATCATATTGCCCGTGATCCTCTTCAATAATTATATCTTCAATGTTAAAATTTATTAGGGGAGCATCATTTACAGGATTAACCGTTACTACAATTTCATCAGTAACGCTATTATTACCATCACTGACTGTTATTCTTACATCAGCTTCACCTGACCAGTTTGACACCGATTCAAAATACAGAATATTATCTTCAATTATTACCGATATACCTTCGGGATCATTGCGAGAATAATCAGGGTCATCATCGGGATCATTAAACACTTCATTCAAATCAGCTATTTGAGTTCGATTGAAGTCTTCATTCAAGACAATATCATCAATTGGATTGATTATTTCCGGTGGTTGATTAACGTGTGTTATAATTATTGAAACATTTAAACTATTAACCTCAACTCTATCTGTAACTCTGAAAATCACATTATATCTGCCTTCATCTTCAAAATCAGTTTGCCAACTAAATAATCCTTGTCCTTCGCCAATATCTTCAAATTCAGCGCCCCGATCGAATGTCCCACCATTATTTATTACTTGAAGCCGGATTATATCACCTTCATTGTCTAAATCCACATCATGAGCCAGAAGTGGAATTTCTAACAATCTACCCTCCGGACACTGAACTTCATCTGGTGGATCAATCCAATAGGGTGAATCATTCACCGGATTGATGGTAAACATGAAATGCTCGTCAACAGAATCATCACGATATGGAGGACGAATCCTTCCTTTGATTTTGCGCACTCGTCTTCCAGATTGTGGTTTCGAAATCGTGACAGGCATATGATTGTTCGTATATCTCAAATTTCTGTTCAGGCGATTATTATTTTGATCATCAGCGACTATAACCAGTTCGATTGCTTCAGTATTGAAATGTTCAGTTGCATCAATGAATAGAACATGACTGTCTTGCTCAATTCTAAATTCTAAATCTTCATATTCTTCAGGAAATACAAACAATAATTCATCTTCTTCGTCAACGTCAAAAAATATTGTATCCAAGTCAGCAATTTCCCATGGATAGGTATCTTCATCTACTTCAAAATCAGGAATATTATTCAGGACAATCGGAGCATCATTGATGGGGGTTACTGTGACATTGAACTCAAGTACGGTGGTGAGATCTCTTCTGGGAGTATCTTTCACAAAGGATCGAATCCGTCTTACGTTTCTCAATACTCGTTCATCTTCAGTTTGATCATCTGCAATCACGGTTACAGTACATTGACCATACCAGTTTTCGTGACCAGTAAGTATCAGTATGTTATCATCATCAAGTTCTGCAATAATGTTAGCATCATCTGTTTCGACATGGAATATCAGCACATCCTCATCCGGGTCAGTAAAGACCTCATCTAAATCCGCAACCTCCATTGGGTCAAAATCCTCTTCCAATTCTAAATCTTCAATTGGCATTACGACTTCAGGTGGATGCGGTATTGTGCCGATCCCGGATATCGGAATTGTAACAATCTCCTGATCAAATATGTTTGTGGAGATGACTATAGAGCCTTCAAATACACCCTCTTCTTCAGGTGTAAAAACACATTCTATAGAGACATCATTATTTGGTTCAATAGTTATTTCATCTTCGAACTCAACAGAAAAATATTCTCCGTCGACTTCAATATTGGAAATAATTAAGTCCTCGACTCCAGAGTTTTCGATTTGAACTACTATTGTTGAATCTTGATCTACTCGAACGTCTTCGAAATCTATCCGGTCAGGACTAAGTGAAATCTGAGGCGCTTGTTTAAAGTAATAAGCACCCATATCTGATCTGGTGGCGTCAGGATCTTCAATATCAGGGTCACCTGTATCGATACAAGGACTATCAAATGTAATCCTAAAATCACTTCCATTATAATCTTCAAATAATGGATCCTCATTAATAAAACCCTCACCAATATCAACCTCGTCATCGTCATTGATTCTTATGTTGTCTTCGCCATTTCGGCTGTCAGAATATGAAATCTCGAGTAGATTAGGTTCCATTCTCGAATTTGATGCAATCTCTCTGGGAGTATTATTCCACAATATCGAGTTGTTGATTCTTACTTGAGATCTATTAGAAATGTTTATGCATCCTGTCTGAGCCACATTTCCCGCAACTGTAACATTCCTCATAAGTACGTTTGCATCATTCTCTAAACTCATACATATTCTGCCATTATTATTCGCAATTAAAGTATGAGTAATGGTATAATTGCCCATTTGAAGAAAAAGCGCAGATCCTGTTTGAGCAATGTTGTCATATATCTGTAGCGAATCTAATATCATCCCATCTGATCCACTGGAATATATGCCACCTCCATAAGATGCACTATTTTCTGTGATTATTAAATTACTTAATGTTGGATTTGAATTTCTCTCACATAGAATTCCACCACCTCTACTTTCCCAATATCCATATCCTACGCCAGTGCCATTTATGAGAGTAAACCCAATAAGACTTGCATCAGACCCTTCACCATTTTCAAATGTCACACAGGGATTATTTCCTCCACCGTCAATAATTGTTTGGGTAATAATTTCACTGTTATAAGTTGTAAGATAGGAACTGGCTACGGTTATATCCTTACCCAGGAAATTCAGGTTCTCATAATACCGACCCTGTTGAACGAGAATAGTGTCACACTGAAATGCCGAAATAATTGCTTCCTGAATAGTATCAAAATCATCGGGTACGTTTCGAATAGTGAATTGATTGTCTGTTGTATGCAGGTTAAATGGAATTGTTATTTCATTGTTTTCTTCATCGTTGGACCTTATAACAAGTATTCCCTGGTAGTCTTCATCTTCATCCATGAATCGTGGATTTATATTTAATCCGATATCTAATTCTGCTCCAGGTGCGATATAGCCCATTCGTGGATATCCTGTTAGCCAGGGAATACTGATATTGACATCATCATGAATAACCCATCTTCCACGATCCAGGGGAGTAGATCCTCTCCATAAATTTACACCATTATGTGCAATTCCAATACTCCTTCTATGCCCATTATTCAGCGATACGTTAGAAATTCTTTCAAATTCCCATTCTTCATCCCAGGATAATCTAATAACACCATTATCTACCAATACCCAAAGAGTGTTTTCTTCATTTGGAATAATTGTCAGACTTCCTATTGGAATATCACCCAGTACATCAGAACAATTAAACGTATGAATTAACTCATAATTATGAATCGATAATATATAAACACTACGACTTTCACTCATAAAAATGTAATTTTCACCATCACAGGTTAAACCGTTATGATATTGAACAGGTGATTCGTGCCATTCCACTTCTTCACCGTCTAAGTTCATTTCAAGGATTCTATTTGACTCCCAAAATCCTATTAACAGATTTTCTCCGTTAAATGCAACACTTACAGCATCTTCAGGTAGATTGAAATCGTCTACTATTTCATTTTCTTCAGGATCGAGAGAGATTAGGTGTATTTGCTCATTCCAATCATCATACGAAACTCCCCACATCAGATTACCATCCCATGTCAGATCACTGGTCTCTCTGTAGGGAACTTCATATTCTTCAATCACATCACCACCGTCATCTCGTTGGGGAATAATATTATTCCGAAATTCCTGATCTTCCTCTTGACGAGTCAGGATAGTGAAATTTAAGTGCCGAGCGCCTTCTTCGGCATCGTTGCCGATTGTAAAAACATCCGAAATAAAGCATTGATTCGCATGAATTTCAAGGTTAATTCTCTCACCACCTTCAGGATCTGTCCGGATTTGCGGTTGGTCTAATTCCATTTCCAGGTTCAAATGTAGAAGTCCATGACCAAAAACATTGTCTTCTCCCTCTTCACCCGCATCTTCAGCCAGGATTTGCAGAGTATTCCAAAGCTCTAAATTACTCATTTCGCCATCTGCTGCGGAAAGGAGAGCCGCAGCGCCGGCGACATGTGGAGATGCGGAAGACGTACCAAAAAAGCCATTTTCATAAGTTATAGAACTTACTCCATCAGGCGCACATAAATTTGGTTTGAGAATGTCGCTATAAGTCGGTCCTTGAGAGCTGAATTCCTCTGTTTCAGGTTCTTCTTCATCCCATTCACTGAAATTGACAGCGCCAACAGCGAATGCTGCCTCTGAGAGTGCGGGTATAGTTACGCTTCCTTCAGGTGTGTTAAATCCAAAATCCAACCGGGTAAAGAGTGTGAAATCAATATCATCTTCTTCATTTGTAGTAATAACAGCAATACCATAATAACCTTGCTCACGCACACGGAAGGAAATATTCTCTATAGGTGGATCATCACCATCCTGTTCATTTTCTGATTCATCGGCGACAGTCCAAGTATTTTCCTCAGCATCATATTGAGCCAGGTACAAATCCAAATCCTGATCGGTTTCCGGAAAGTCATCCCAAGCCAGATGAACATTAATTCTATAATCTTCCGGAATTAAATAGGGGTGTCTATCATCAGGTCCAAAGTGGTTTACCGAATATCCTCTTGCAAAGCGGTGCTGATTATTCCCATCATTCATGTCATCGAAATCGGCACGATAATGACCTTTTGCTTGATTTCCCGCTGATGTAATGAATAAAACCCCATTTTCATTTGCCCAGTTTACTGCCTGTGACATATAATCTCCACCGGCATAATAATCAACAGTTGCTTCATCCCAACCCAGAGACATTGTGGAAATTTTAATACTCTCATTCACCAGATATTCAATAGCATTTTCATAATCAGGACGAAATATACATTTCAATAGATGCAAATCCACCTCAGGTGCTAAATCGTAAATAATTTCAGCACAGGCAACACCATGTACTCCCCCAAAATTCCAACCTTCAAAACTGAAATTGTAGAAAGTCAAATCAGGAGGGAGTTCCTCCTCATCTTGTAGTTCAGAATAATCTTCGAAGCCATGATCGATAACCCCTACCTTCACACCACGCCCATTTATCCCTTCATCATGGTAATCTTCAGCGCCGATAACTTCAACCCCTTCACTTACAACATGTTCGACAGGTCTATATGGTCTGTGAATTAATGCGATTGATTTAATGGCTGTTCCAATATTATCTAGTTCACTTATAGGAATCCAAAGTGTAATGTAGTGTTTTGATATTGTTACAATTTCAGCGCTGAAATAGTCTAATTGTTCTTTCGTAATATCTTCAGGGAGATAGTTATTATGTAGAAGGAGTTCGCATAATACTCTTTCATTATCAATTGTTATCTCATGATCTAATGCAAAAGCTAATGCGTCTTTTCCCGTAGAGGTTTGGTACAAATTGATAAAACGGGCTAATGCGGATTCAAGTTTTGGATATTTTGATTTGAAAGAGGAATGATTTAATTTAAGAGGGACATTATCGGGGAGTCTTAATTGTGGTAGAGTTCCAGAGGAATTCCTGACTGCATTTGGATTAGGGGTAAGCGCGTGAATTTCACCTGAAAGAAACAGAATTGAAACGATCAGAGATAGAACCATCGACAATCTCATAACAACCTCACTACTAAAACTAAAATATCTTCTACAAATACATAAATAGCGCCTGACCGCAAATCCCTCTTTGTTATTCCCTTGAAAAATAGCATCGTTTTGCGAGCGAAGCTATTTTTCAAGGGAATGACAAAGATAGTGTTAAATTTACAAAGATGGGGCTTTTCGGTCAGACACTAAATACATATAATCCATAATTGAGTGGGGTAAACCCAAAACAAATATTTAAATTAAGATATACCCCACAAAAGTTAAACGGTAATACTACCTTATAAGCATTATCCGTCGGATTATTTTTTCGTTACCTGTTTGAAGTCTGCAGAGATATGTTCCTGATGATGCATGCAATCCGGAAGAATTGAATCCGTCCCACGTTACACGATACTTGCCTGCATTCATATTTTGGTTGACTAAAACTTTAGTCAGATTTCCATTTAGATCGTAAACTGAAACATTAACATCTGTAACCTCAGGTATGTCATACTCAATTCTAACCGTACTGTTAAATGGATTGGGATATATTTTCGCTAACGATAACTCATTTGGAATAATGGTTTCATCACCATGAGGCGCCGACAAAGGCTCCACAGTAACATTAAATACCGAAGAACTCCTAACTGAATCAATATCATCGTATGCCCATACCCACCATTCAACCTCTGTAGCCCGATCAGGATCGATCACAAGATCCTGTCTGGAGAGAATTTCGGAAGTATCTGCTAAATCAGTAATCCAATTTTCTTCATTGTTAAAGTACAAAACGAGAGCATAGGTGACTTGAGACTCCTCAACAACGTCAATAGAACGATTCCAAACAAAATTTACTCCATCCGGATCACCAGCTCGACTTTCATTTTCCGGTGACGATAGATCGAAAGCAGTGGGAAGATCATTAACTGATTCAATGAAGATATTGAAGGTTAAGTTTGCTCTTAGACCGGTTTCGTCAATTGCGGTAACAGTAATTTCTATTCCATTTGGTATGTTGAAGTTGTCGACCGGTTCAAAGAAAAGTAAATTAAAACGATTTAACTCAATGTTCAATTCCTCCGGGGCATTTTCAACCGTAAATACAAGTGCGTCTCCATCAGGATCTATGAATAATTCATCTAAATCAGCAACATTTGTCCGTCTCGGATCCTGATCTTCCATTATGTGAATATCTTCGATCTCTCCGATTACTGAAGGAGGATCATTGACAGGTAGGATAGTTATTGTGAATGACACTTGAGCTGTTGCTTCATGAATATCGTTAGCAACTATTGATATATCAACACCATCAGGAAGATTGTAGTTGTCGGTAGGATCAAAATACAAAATATTGAAGTTCTCCTCGATAGCCAGATTTAACTGTTCCGGAGCGCCTTCTTCTATTGTAAAACTCAACTCATTATTATCTGGATCTGAGAAAATATCATCAAGGTCAGCTATGTCAACTCTTCCCGGATCTTCGTCAACCGTAACATCTTCAATCTGTTCATCAACAACGGGAGCAATATTTCCAATTCCAGTAAGTTGAATAGTGATTTCACCGTTCTCCGGATCATCGGAATTAACGAGTAATGTTCCCTCGTATTCTCCGCTTTCTTCAGGTGTGAAAGCGACGGTTACTTCAATTTGATTTTCAGGCTCAATGACTATAGCTTCTTCAAAGTTGTGATCAAAGTAATCCCCCTCAATTTCAATTGAGCTGACATTTAAGTCCCCATCTCCAACATTTTCAATAACCAGGTTGAATTCCTCACTTTCTTCAAGGAGTACGGCGCCGAAATCAATGTTTTCATTCTCTATAGAGATTTCAGGCTGTTGATAATCACCGTTCGCGCGAAGAAGTAAGTCGCCCTCTAAGAGATCCCAGCTGTCGTGTTCTACCTGTAGTTCACGATTATCGCAAATAAAACTACGCTCAACCTCAGTTTCCTCATCAAACGTGTTCCACCATCCGTAATCGAGGTCTTCACCCAGATCATATCGGATTGCAATATCATCCATGTAGACATCATCCACAGTTAAATTACCAAAACATATGAACATGAGCTTTCCAACTGGAGCGTTAGTGAAAAGTGAGTTCTCATCAACGCACACTTCGTCATTCATCCAGATTGAAAAATTCTCGTCCTCAAGGCTCCATTCTGCTACGACATGAGTCCATTCATCCCATTCAAATCGACCATCAGCTACTATAAATCGTTCCCCGTTATTCGAGGTTATGCTTCTGTTTTCATTGATTTCCCATACAAATATCATATCGTTATCGTCACTATAACCTCTATATCCCCATTCACCCGCTTCGGGTATTTTAACCCAGAAATCCAGGCGACTCAATTCCATATCAACATTCGGATTCAACCACAGAACACAATATTCCATATCAGCATCACGAGGATCAACAAAATGAAGACTTTTCTCACCGGTATGTGAATCATCATCACTAACGGTTATTCTGGATTGTCCATTTCTTTCAACCGAACAGTAATTCTGATCAGGTACATCATCAACATCATAATCCTCGAATTCTTCAGTAAAATCCCATGGTTGAAGCCCATTGTATTCACCTCCGGGCACGACGCCATAGACGATACTGAAATGCTCACCGGCTTCGAACTGCATCCAATCATCTTCAGCAATATCGATAGTATGCCAGTTCTCATCTATATCATCATTGTCCCATTCAGGGAGCTCCTCAATTTCTGTTTCCCAGAGTAATTCGTCAAGATCATGATTATCCTGAATTTCCTGATATACTTGTACTTCACAGGGAGAATCGTCGTTGAATCCTAAATCTTTTGCCATGAATGAAATGGATTGGAGTGTGAATAGGCTGGTTGCTGTGAAAGAAACTCTGGACCAGTAGTTAGTCACTTCCGTTTGAGATAGAGGATCACCATCATCATAAATGATCCAGTCCTCACGCGGATCATCACGTCCAGGACCAGAATCAGCAGGAATATCTTCTATTATGTTTGAAGATATTTTCCTTTTTACCTGGATGGATTGATTTGTTATTTCAGGAATACAGTTGTTAAGCAAAATTGTTTCAGATTCCTGAATAGTTGTTTTTTCAGAAGTCTCTGTTAGCAGGTTCATACCGTCCGAAGCGGATAAAGGTAAAGTAAAAGCTAAAGCAATACCTACCGATAGTGCGAGCAGCAAATGAGAATTGCTCTTCATGATTTCTCCTTCATTTTTAGTTACACATTTTTGAAATAATATTGAACATACACCCATTGTCAAACACGTTTTGTGTTTTTCTAAGGTGGATTTTACTTTGTGCTTTCATATTGCTTTAATAATATAATTGAGCCAGCACAAATTGTCAAGACATTTATCTTGTTTTTTAAGTGGGTTTCATTATGAAGACTATCGAAAGAAAATTTACTGAGGAGAATAGAAGCAATAATAAAAACAGAAGATAATTTCCATCTGATCGCCCCGATAACGTCGAATTTTTCCTTTGATCGTATTATAAAAAAGATTTGCATAAATTCCAATAATGTGATCTGTATCATTTTATATTATGACAACTCACATTAATTTGCTAACAATTGGAATGGAATTAAAAAGGGGAGCGTATGATGAAAAATAATAGTTTCCTATCCTTGCTAAGGAGACATAACCCATGAATATGAGAAATATTTTCTTTTTATGGGCGTTTTACGGACTTTTGATATCATCCGTAAATCTATTTGCTCAGGACGGTTTCACCTGGTACCGCACTTACGGAAGCAGTAACTCCGAGTCCGCTTCCACGGCAGCATTAACGGCTGATGGCGGAATGATCATTGCCGGTACCACGAACCATTTTAGTCCCGGTTCAAGTGACATCTATCTCGTTAAATGCAACACCGACGGCGAGGAGGAATGGTCAACATATTACATCAGAGACGGTCTTGAGACTTGTGGCGCTATCACAGAGACGGAAGACGGGGGATATCTACTCGTTGGTTCGTGGTTAGTCCCTCGCCACGGCAACTACTCCAACAGCGATGGTTTCCTGTTGAGGTTGAATCCCAACGGAGAGACCTTGTGGGATCGAACATATGGCAGTGGAAGATTCACGTGTATCCATCCTTTGCAGGATGGAGGGTATGCACTAACCGGTTATTTAGAAGGAGAAGGTCACGGAAGCGGCTGGATTATGATTGTCAACGAAAACGGTATCCCCAGACAATCGATCCGACTGGAAGGATACACCATAGTCGATACCGAGTTGACACCGGAGGAGGACATCGTTCTATTGGGATCGGATCTGATGGTGCGAAAAGTCGATCTGGACGGAGAGGAAATATGGCAGGTTGATGTGGGAGTGGATCGGCGAAGTTATAGGGATTATCGAGACATCGCTCTTACGTCCGATGGAGGGATCATCATACCGTATGGAGATATCCGCGATTCCCTGGAAGTGACGAAAGTCAGTGCGGATGGAGAGATCGTCTGGGTGCAAATCCATAACATAGATAGAATTAGACTTGGATATACGCGAGTTATCGAGGTTGAGGAAGAGCGGTTGCTATTAACCTCGGCTTATTCTCGCCCCTGCCTTATCAAGCTCAATTCGGAAGGTGAACTGATGTGGGGGGGGGATATAGGAATCAACTTGGGTGACTCATATCAAGCGAGTAATCTCAAAGGTCTGTTTTATGATGCAGAGCATAGATACCGCGTTGTAGGAACAGCTTACGCCTATAGGTCGCACTACGACTTGGATTCGGCGGGGGACATCATGATGGCTAAGTTAGATCAGCGCGGCGACCTAATCACCAGTGGACGGTTTGGCTTTCCTGGAGGCAGCCATGAATCGGGTCGAGATATCTTACTCCAAAATGACATACCCTTGGAAGATGGTATTCTCATTATTCTCGCAAATACTACAGTAACTCCCGGTAATTACAGCAGTCCGCTTATCATGGGACTCAGTGAAAACGGCGACAGCTTATGGTCTCATATTTTTGGTATACCTCAAAATGAATACGTCACGCGGATCCTCCAACCGACCGATAGTACGTGGATTGTAGGCGGAAGAATCGATGGTGAGAATTATCAGGATAAGTGGTGGTTGACGAAGTTTAATCGCGATTTCAACCAGATGTGGCGAAGAGAATATGCTTGTCGCTATAGAGAAAGAAAGAATGATATGATTCTCACTTCCAATGGAGGAGTTCTGATGGTTGGCGGCGGTGACCGGGATGATGAAGGGAGAGCAATTCTTCTGAGTGACAATGGCTCGTTACTGGGTTCATTAACAGATGAGCCAGGTCCGTTTATCAGCGCTGTGGAATTGGATGAGAACCACTTCGCAATCCTCGCTGCAGATTGTGAAGTGCTTATCGTCGATGAGGATCTGGAGGTCGTCGATTGGATCGACGCAGGAGTACCACATACAGATTCATCGCCATATGATATGACTAAAACAGAAGACGACGACCTTTTAGTGTTAGGTTACGCATCCGACAACCGGGAAATTCGGAATATGTATGTCACGCGTATGACTCTTGAAGGCGAGTGTCTTTGGCTGACGTATCAGCCTGTGCGAAACACGAACCATCCTCACCGCTTATTTGTTTTGGAAGACGGCGGCATCTACTACTGCCAGCCAATGTACATATTTAAGCTTGATGAATTTGGGCGTACAGAATCATCTTTCAGGACCATTCGCAGTCAGGACAGGGATGATGGACCGTTTTTCTACGGCTATCATCCCCTCGAGGAAGGTGGAATGCTTTGTGTAGGGGAATATGCCGGTGATATCCTTGTCGCGCATTGGGACGATGACGCGACGCTGGTGCCGATTCTATCTCCCGGTTCGACAGTCCCATCGTTTCTTAACGTGGTCGCATCACCGAATCCCTTCAATGCCTTCACAACCATCTCATACAAAATAGCCAATTCCGGCAGGGCTACCCTTGCCCTGTATGATCTGCAAGGCCGGTTGCTCAAGGATATTTTTAACGGATTCCGGTTGCCAGGTAAATATTCCTGTAGTTTGAACGCTTTTGATTTAACATCTGGCGTTTACGTTGTGCAATTGACCACCGAAACGAATGGTTTATCGAAGAAAATTGTCCTTACAAGATAAGTTAAACATGTGAGATATAATGAACTCCATAAAAACCACCGCTTTATTCGTAGTCACAATTATCATTGCTTCCGTCAGTTCGACGCTCGCTCAACCCGATACCTCCTGGACGAGGATGTACCACTGGAGAATGGACGACTGGTGCGACTATGCCTCCGCCTTGCCAGAGGGTGGCTTCGTTCTGTCTGGCGTGACCGAATCTTTTGAGGGTTATTGGTGGGGCAGCACTCATTACATCCTTCGTATCAATGAGATGGGTGAGGAACTTTCGCTATTGACTGTCCCCGATCCTGAAGAAGAGGAATGGGAATATTATTACGAAAATGGACGTTTTATCGATTTCATCCCCACCGCTGACGGTGGATACGCCTTCCTTGGAACATCCAATGACGAATTTTATGATCATGTTATCCATTTTCTTGCCAAGCTGGATATTGATGGAAGTCTCGTCAGGATAGAGGAATTCGACGCAAATGGTTCCGCTGTGAGAAGTTTCATTCAAACTTCAGACGGCGGTTATCTTGTAATGGGATTTAATGGAAATATCGATAGAATAACATTGATAAAGACCAGTTCTCTGGGAGTGATTCAGTGGACGGGAGAATACGGCGATGGTGAATTATCTCCTTATTGTCTCGCTGCTACGGATACGAGCATAATCGTTGCCGGAACGGTGGATGCCCAAGATCCCCACAGTGAAAACCTCTTTCTTCTGACGGTAACCTTGCTTGGCGAAGAGTCGTGGTTAGCTGAATTTGAAGGAGATCGACAGGAAAAACCGACAGATTTGCGGATTGTCGGGGATCGGATCATCACAGTCGGCAGCAACAGGCAATATATCGATCGCTCGTGGCGAAATCAGCGTGCCCACTTATGGATTGCGGATATGGAGGGCAATCTGCTCGTTGAACGGACGTTTGAAGGTGCGGGGCTGGCTCGATTCACCTGTGTAGAGGTCAACTGTGATGAGGAAATTGCTATGGCTGGAGTTACAGGTCCCAGTGACGACGGACGGTGGCTGGACACGGACTATTACTTTGTGCAGATCGATGAAGAGGGTAATGAGGTTTCCTCCTTCGTTCTGGGTGGCGATGACTATGACAATTGCGAAGATATTGCTCCAACCCGGGATGGTGGTTTCCTACTCGCGGGCTCAAGCGAATCATTTCATGCGCGGCGGCGAGACATCTGGTTGGTAAAGGCGGCGGCAGTGCAGCAATCCGCACCGGGTTATGACAAAGTGGTGCATCCGGTAGATGCCGCGCTGGTCACAGTTTATCCCAATCCGTTCAACTCGACCGCTTCTATTCGGTTAAATGTACAACAACTGACACACGTCAAGGTAAACATCTTTGACGTAAATGGCAGATTCGTTCTGGCTTATCCCTTCGATCAAGTCTTATCTGTTGGGAAGCATGAGTTCTTGCTGGATGGTTCACATCTAACAAGCGGGACATATACCATAACTTTTGCTTTCGAGGGGTACAGATTGAACCAAAACGTGATATTAGTCCGATAACTATTATAGGAGGATAGCCATGAAACCACAGAAAGTGATCTTTCTATTAATATCGATTATGCTTAGTCTCCAGCCGTGCCTCGCGGAGGAATCCTGGCGCATTAGTCAGGTTAACCGCATGTTTAACTTTTGGCAGACCGCAAATGCGGTTGAAGTAGAAGGTGATTACGCCTACGTATGTACCGGATTGAGTGGATTGCAGGTCGTCGATGTTTCGAGTCCCGATTATCCATTACCGGTTAGCTATTTCGACGACACTCCTTCCGAAATGAAAGACTTCGTACTGGTCGATAACCATGCCGTAGCTATCTATTCGGGAGCGAACGGCGTGAGAGCCGGTATGTGTGTTATAGATGTCTCCGATCCGCTCAATCCTGAATTGATACATCAACATGATTTCGACCATTATGTAAGTACAATTAAACGTTATGGCGACGAAATTATAATCCTCGGTTCTCACTATTACCACTTTGATGTAAGCGATCTTGACAATCCGCGTATTATTAATCATTTTGCTTTAAGCGGGACAGACTTTGCGTACAGGGATAATTTCCTTTACATCATTGGAAATAACCAGCTCCGCGTGATCGATATCAGCGATCGAAATGAACATGAAATCGTCTATGAACGAGACATCGAACGCCCATTTAGAATCGAATCCCGAGACACGCTGCTGTTCATCGTCGGGAGAACTCAAGGACTTTATACTTTCGACATTTCTGATCCTGCCGATCCTGAGATGTTGAGTTTATTCGAGATGCAGAATCCATCTTATATGCATGTTCTGGAAGATTTGGTCTACCTGACTTACGACAGTGGGGTGCAAATCATAGACGTGTCCGATCCCACTCATCCGACGGTGCGTTACAATTACGTTTCGTATTATCACCGCTTCAAGGCACATTCCTTTCAGGATGATGCGTTGTTCGCCTTAAATTACTCCAGTCGTTTGGAAGTTTTTCACGTCGGCGAGCACGACACTGTCGTTATGGTAGGAAATTTGAACTATAATCTATACTCGGGGAGTTTATATCATTGCGTTGCTACAGAGGATCATATTTATGTGTCGGATTACAACGATCTGAGAACAATCGACGCCACTGACCCACAGAACCTCCGAGAACGTGGTTCATATTCTGCTCCCGGCAGGATTCAGGACATCGCTATATACGGCGAGACTATCGCTCTGTCCATATACCGGACCGGCATCAGAATCTTAAACATCTCCAATCCCAATCAACCGCGTGCAGTTGGATATGATAATTCGTTCAATCGGGTTAAGAGATCAGCATTGGATGAAAACCTGCTCTACATAGCTACTGAAGACTCGGGGCTTTTCATTCTGGACATCTCACAACCTGTACACCCGCAGAGAGTAGCACGATTCCCGGAAGAAGGCCGCTACTCAGCGAGCGATATTGCACTTAGCGGGAATTCAGGATACCTGGTACACCAGACCGAGCTAATACGGCTGGATCTCACCGATCCGAATAATCCCCAAGTCGCCGGAACATTTCAACTGAACAGGTATTCTTCCGCCGGTTCCATAGCAGTTTCCGGTGATTGTGTCTTTTTACGAATATCAGAATCGCAAAATATCATGGTCGATTTCTCTAATCCGGATGAACCGCACCAAGTCTTGAGATTCAATTCACACGGCATCACCAGAGACTTTTTCGTGCAAGGTGATTACCTTTATCTTGCGGATGGAAAGTGGGGCGGCTTGCGGGTATATGACCACTCAGACCCGGATACCCTTGTTGAAGTCGGTTGGTATGATACACCTGGGGATGCTTATGGCGTATTCGCGTTCGGTGAACGCGCATACGTCGCGGACTATACGAACATTGGAATTTACGATCTTTCCGAAGCGGTTGGAATCCCAGATGGTCAGCATCCCGTAATACCTGATCGATTCACTCTACTTTCCGTCTATCCCAATCCGTTCAATGAGTGGACTCGCATTACATTTACGCTTCAGAAAAACGTTTCCGCGAAACTGTCCGTATTCGATCCTTTGGGGCGCGTCGTTGCAAACCTGATTCCATCTCACTGCGGGGATTCCGGGCAGTTTCAAGCAGTTTGGAAGCCGGAAACCTCAACTTCAAGCTCCTATTTTCTACTGCTCGAAACTGTGGAGGCTATTCAAGTAGTCAAATTGACCATAATCCGGTAACCAAAGAGTTGAATCAAGTTATTCAACATACCCATGCAATTCTATGAGGCAATAATGAAACAATTATTACTATTAGCGAGCGTCTTTATCCTGATCGGTGGAACTTCCCACCTGAACGCCCAGGACAGGAACGCCATTTCACAGGTCAGTCGTTTATACAACCATTGGATGTCAATCAGGGGATTCAAATGTCAAGGGAACTACATCTACGTAGCGACAGGCTATTCAGGACTTCAAATCATGGACGTTTCAGATCCGGATAATTTTCATCCTGTCGGATATTTTGATGATACTCCCGCCAGAGTGAGAGCTGTCGGTGTGCATAATGGAATAGCTTGTCTCATCGACGATGCGTATGCTTTACTCACCGTTGATATCTCCGAACCTGAAAATCCGACCTTGCTCGGGTCTGCCGAGATCTTTGATTATGCGAAAAATGTTTTTGTAACCGAACAATACGCCTATGTAGCTAATAACGGGGCAAGCTTACGCGTTTTCGACATATCCAATCCTGAAAATCCGATTGAAGTTAGTGTGTACGGTGGAGAAGGTCGTAGTAATATTTCCGATGTAATTGTCCGTGATACACTTGCATTTGCTAAAACTGAGGGCTATAGGATTATAGACATATCCGATCTCGATAGCATGGTATCGGTTGGCTACATGTCGCTGGGGGACACATCCTTATTCGGATTGCATCTATCCGGTGATATAGCGATCTGCGCTGGAGATGAACAGATACGCTTCTTTGACATCTCGGACGTAACCCAACCAGAATTGGTTAATTCTTACGCGGTTGAGGGGGAAATCTGGTATTTTACCGCAGACGACGACTACGCTTACGTTACAAACGACCGTGGTGTAGTAGTCGTCGATATTCGGGACTGGAGGGCTCCGGAGGAAGTCGGATTACATGAAGATAACTACAAGCTTCGTTCGATAACCTCCAACGGGCACTATGTAGTCACCTATAGCTACTCAGATTATCAACCTATTTGGTACAAAGCTATAAACCTGATCGATGTTTCAGAGCCCTCAGATCCGGTCGCACTGGCGAGAGATCAGTACTCGGGTCAGTTGCGAGCGGTGGCTGTTAAGGACGATTATGTTTACCTTGGCGGTGCGGATGACGGTTTACGTATTGTCGATATTTCAGATCCAGAATCACCGGAAGAAATCAGTCGGATAGAGTCAAATGACTATGTGATGGACATTTATACCACTGAGGATTTTGCTTTTGTTTCGACGGATGATGGTTATTACAGGATATTTGACGTGTCAGAAGCCGACAATCCGGAAGAATTAGGGCATATTCGCTGGCATAACTACTTAAAAACGTGTGCTGTGATTGATAATCTGGCTATCTGTTGTGAACCAGCGCAAATCCTCCTTTTTGTCGATATTTCCGATCCGAACGATCCGGTGATAATTAACAGCTACAACCGTAATCTATCTCCAACCGACCTCGTGGTATTGGATAACCTTGCTTATGTTTCCAGTCACAATCGCGGTTTAACAATCCTTGATATTTCCGATCCGAGGGACATAACAGAAGTTGGTTCGATAGACGCCAACAATTACCATTCGGACTTTATAGGCTTGCAAGGCGATTTCGCGTATTTATTAAGTTCAGACAGGTGGGGGGGATTCGTCGTCGATATCTCAAATCCGGAAGAGCCTGTCGAAGTAAGTCAAATAGTGTTAAATTACGCGAAGGATTTAATGATATCCGGCGATTATGCCTATGTTATCTGCCGATCGAATCGTAACAATGGCTTGTATGTCTTCGACATCAGCAATCCTGAGTCTGTTAATGAGGTTGGTTATTATATGACTCCCGGATATGCCTCAAACTTAACTGTACACGATGATCTTGTCTATGTTGCCGATGGTAGTAACTTGGGAATTTATAATTGCGCCGAGACAGTGAGAATCCCGCGATGGGTGGAAGTTCCGGAAGGCGCCAGCATCACAGTTACGGAAAGGGACACGATCGATTTCGATCTGATGGCGCGAGATCCAAACGGTCGTGAGTTGTCAATTGAATTAGGAGGAGAGGAACTGCCGGATGCGGTGGAATTTATCAATCACGGCGATGGCAGGGCTTACTTCCATTGGCAGACCGGACTGCACGACGCTGGAGAATACGAACCTGTATTCTATGCCTCGAACGGGGAATTAAGGAACCGATTTGTCCTTTCGCTTAAGGTAAACGATCTCGACCTGCCTCCCTTATGGTCCGATTATCCCCGTGAACCTGTCGTGGGTATAGAGGGGGACACCTTGAGCTTTACCTTGACCGCAGTAGATTCCAGCCTTGATTACCTGAGAATGTCTATGCTTCAGGGTGAGCTGCCCGATTCGGCAAAGTTCAAAGATCACCGTGACGGTAGCGGAACATTCTCTTGGATCACCGAATCCGGCGATGCCGGGCATTATGAACCCGTATTCGTTGTCAACGACGGCGATTTTACCGATACTGTTACTGTGGTCATCGAGGTGTATCATCCCGACGCTGTGGGCAGTGGTGATGACATATTGCCTGAGGAATATTGCTTATCGGAAGGTTACCCAAATCCGTTCAATTCGACCATAACGATCAAGTACCAAATAGCTGAGACAGTAGCCGTTCGGCTGCAGGTCTTCGATATAAGTGGGAGGGTTATAGAAACACTAATCGCTGAGCGGCGGGATGCTGGTGATTATACGGTGAATTGGGATGCAGACGAAAGACCGGCAGGGATATATTTCTGCCGGATCGAAGCCGGATCGTTCGTCAAGGTCAGAAAGATGATGCTGTTGAAATAAGGAGAATTATAAAGATATTAGCGAAATCGCTAAAATCCAATACCTGCGGAGCGGATGGAATAAAGACCATGGACAAGCGTCTAAGTCCTCTCGACAGGGCTTCATCCAAATCGGTGGAGCCGTCATTATCCTTCCGGTGAAGTCTCCAGCTCAAACTGTTCTGCATGAAGCGTTTGAGAGCGGATTCATCTTTGCCTCCACCCACTGCCACCGCCAGCAGCACAGCAGTTGACATATCTTTGTCCTATAAGCAAGGCTTGAGCTCTTCCAGTTTTCCGTTATTATAGATATTACGGAACTGTTCGCAATGCAGTTGGTTGACAGCTATTTCAATCGCTCTTCCGAAATCGTCATTTAATCCCAATCTTCCGGCACGACCGCCCATGTTGGCAAACTCGCTCTTCGTCAGATGCATCAGATATGGACGACCGCCGTTATGAGAACACCAGCGCTCACCGTCAAGAAAGACATTCTTGGCTGGAAGGTTAACACCCATAGCCAGAGTCGTGGTGTAGGCAAGTACGCGAATATGCTCGGCACGATAGTTTCTCTCAATTACCTCTCGTTCGAAAAGAGTCAAATCCGCATTATGATAAGCCACTCCCGTCTGTAAATAGGCTGTCAAGTGTTCCTGTGACAGCGTTTCCTCGCCGGTAAGAAGCTCCTCAATGGCGGCTTCCGCAGGTGCAGGTTCCAATATCTCCGACAAACGCTCCACGAATTTCCTGGTGCCTGGTTTGTCACGAACGAACACCAGGCACTGTTCGCCTTCCGCAACCCGGTGTGCCACCGCCGCCAGCGTGTCTTCAAATACATTGCCGGTAAATCCAGCCAGCCAATACTCTTCGTCCTCATTGCTACTGTTGCTCTCCCAGTAGTGAAAGCGTCCTTGGTAAAGATATCCCATCCTCAACTCCACGGGACGCTGATGCGATTGCAGGAACCCGGCATTCAACCATTCCGGCAGTTCAGCGTCATTGCCGATTACCGCCGAGAGTCCGACTATCTGAGGTCCTGTCTTAAGACTTATCATCCAGGACAGTATCAGCTCCAACATCGCACCACGGTTGGGATCAGCCAGCATCTGCAGTTCATCAACTACCACAAGCCCGAACTGGTCAATGAACTGTTGCGTCGATGTGACCAATGGAAAGAACTTCTCATAGACGACTACGGCGATGTCGAAATCACCCATGGCTAAAGCTGCATCGTGCTCCTTCCGGTCACGGGTAGAAATCACCACCCGGAAGCCGTGTGGCTGGCATTGCTGCCGCAGGCTTTGATACTTCTCCTCCGCCAATGCTTTCAAAGGAACCAGGTAAAGGGTTTTGTGGTGGCTTATGGCTCCATGTATGGCAGCCAATTCACCGATAAGGGTCTTTCCGGAAGACGTGGGAGCTGAAACTATCAGATTACCGCCGTCAAACAACCGATGCTGCTGAATGGCTTCGAACTGAATTGGAAGGAGGTTCTGAATCCCGCTCTCCTTCCAGCGCGAAATCATTAATTCAGGGAAACCGTAAAGTTCAAGAATATCAATATTGTGCATTATGAAACTCTATTATATTGAACGTATGTGCAGTATAATACAAAACCGACTCGATGTCAAGTGTCGACGAAAAATAATCTGCACATTTGGACACATTTTGAGGTTTTGGGGTATGTATAGAGTAGGGGGTAAATGACAAGGAGCCGTTTAGATAGGATAACACCATGAAGACAGGGAAGCACTTTTCGCAGAACCAGAAGTCTAATATCGGGATCAGGACACCGTCCAAGAGCAATACAGATCAATGGAATCTGAGCGCTGAGTATATCCACTGTATCGGTCCCGAGCAGCAGGAGTATGGATTATATTTCTTTGCCACCTGGCTTGTAAGGGTAATTCTCCGGCGGACGGACGTTGAGGCAAATACATCTCTTCCACCGGATGATTCGGAGAAAAATGCCTTGACTTCTCACCCAAACAACTGCACCGTTGGAGTCCCAAGTTCATGTAATACTGGAGGTTCTAACAAATGAATAATATCGGATCCACGCACTTCAAGCCCGCCATTGGATACCTCAGACGCTCAACAGACCGACAAGAACAATCCATCGGCGACCAGAGGCGTGTGATCGAAGCCTATGCGGTAAATAACGGATACAATCTTCTTAACTACTATA
>JAVCDD010000346.1 GCA_030765125.1 Candidatus Hatepunaea meridiana | reverse complement strand
TTCCTTCGGTTCCACCGTTTCTTTTTTCCCCCCCCCTTTTCCCCCGGCTTTTTATTTTTTTCCTTCCTCCCGTCGCCGCGCCTTTTCCCCCCCCCCCCCGAAAAACACTTCAATATCAATTTCCAGGTCACTATCCCCAGTGTTTGTAACAGTCACCGTTTCTTGTCCAGATTGTCCGACTGCAACATCACCGAAATTGATCTCATTAGGGTCAACCGTGATGGATGGTTGAGCTTGGACAACAGAGGTCATTCCCAGCAAACCGCACATCACAAGTAATAGAATCATATTACTCCTCCTAACAGTCCGGTTTTCAGGTGAATCCTTGATTAAATCCGAATTTCCTGAGATAGCTGGTTTTGCAGAATTATTAAAAGAGATTAGGCGGCGCATATTACGCTCCTGATTTGATTTAATTAACTGATGAAAATAAAAGAAATAGCCGCAGTGCAAAGAGGTATTTTAGACAAACTCCTATAACAACGAAATATAATCAATTTTGTAAAGAATTACAAATGAAATATTTCGTTTATAGTTCGTAGAAAACTCAATATCAGAAATATGATACGGAAAGGATGGCTCTATTATCCGCAGATTACACAAATTATGCAGATTTTTTTATATTTTGTGTCTTTATAAGGAATATAAGGGGACAGTATACCTATTTTTCTATGGACTGTCGTCATTTTAAAGAGTATTTATAAAATAGGTATACTGTCCCCTTATTTTCCCTTAATCAAGCAGTGGGGAAATAATCGTTTTCAACTCAGCCTGAGTCAAACCCCCATGAACGGAATGTATCACACCAGTGCGGCTGATTATAACGTTGTGCGGGAATCGCCTTACATTGTACAGCCTCGCTGTAACATTCTGTCCCCAGTCGAGGAGCAGTTGGAAGGTCAATCCGAGTTCATCCCGCACTTGAATGACTCGTTCACGATCATCAGGATACATCGGATTGACAGCGAGTACTCTGAAACCGTCTTCTGCATAAGATTGGAATACAGAATCGATGCCGGAGAATTCGTTCATACAAGGCACACAGTCCCCATACCAGAAGTTCATCAGAACTACATATCCGGTCAGATCAGTGAGACAGATCGAGTCGCCTTCAACATTTTCCAGAGTAAAAGAGTGTGGTAAATATCCCTCGGAGGTTCCCGTTTCGCGAGCTTCCAGGTTAAATGAAATCGCATTCGTCTCACCAGCAATGATCCTGACTAACGGCAGCAGCGGGGATACGGTTGCATATCCGGGCTTGTGAACGGATACGTTATAATCGCCCCAAGCAATTGGTATCAAGCCTGGAGTCAGGACAGGTGAATCATCTACCTGAAATGAACTGCCATTAATTAGAAGCCGTGCTCCTTCCGGTTGGGAGTCGAAGCCAAGTAAACCGGTTTGGTCAATGGGCACAGGTGTAAGAACTGACTGTACTGTTACCGTATCGCCTCCCAGGATATTGAAACTCGTTGTATCGTTGAAAAAACCGTACAACCGAATAATTGTATTATGCGATCCGGACAACACTCCGTGCAGCCAGGCAGGCGTTCGTTCCGGTCTTTCAATACCATCGAGGATAATGGACGCACCGGATATTTCATTTCCTGAATTATCAGCAGTAGTAACATAAAGCGATCCGTTCGGTTCACCGGAACCACTGAATTCTTCAACTGCACAACCGGAAATGATTAACAGAATTATAATTAGAACGTAAATCAGTTTTCTTTGCATTGTTATAGGTTGTTTGTTGGTTGATCCGTTTTGCATTGACTATTTATTAAAATAGGTATACTATCCCCTAATTTCCAAGCAAATCACATCAAAATCCTCCCGGCACCCTGAATCTTTCGCTCTTCATACTTCATCCTTTTCAAACTTCTCTCTTGCTTTCAGTGAAAGAAAGCATTATACTTAACCTTATGAAAAACTTGATATATCATCTTGGGAAATTACTTTTTATAATAGCGTTCATAGTTAGCGGTTTTGCTGTTGCCAATCCGTTGCCCGATGACATTCCACCAATCAATGCTTTTACTGTTGGAATAGGTGGCGCAGCCGTTGCGGTAACGAATAATCCAGCCATAATTTACTGGAATCCTGCCGGAATAAGCATTTCAAATCTTATGTCGGTGGATTTTACGCTTGCCTCTTCGAAGGTTGAGTCACCAGGCACATGGTCTTTTCTTCTTGTCAATAGCGCCAGTGATGTTGGCGCCAGATTCGGTATGGGGTTAATTCGGCGAAATGTCGTTAAGAATGATGAAGAATTCCAATCCTTTCAGTTTATTATTCCATTGTCGCACAGTTTCAAGACGGGGATGTTTCCTGTTGGTATGTCAATGAAATTTATAAGTGAGCGTCTTGACGGTGCAAGTTGGAAATATGGTATGGCATTTGACACCGGCATCCTGGTATTATTACCAACTGGTTTCAAGATCGGATTATCCACACAGAATATATCCGGCAGTAATTTACGATCATTTGGCTCTAAAAGCTGGATAGGTGTTTCGTGGGGGGGTGACGGTTTGCCGATACTTGTCTCCGGGCAGATGCGAACCGAACGACCTCGTAGTCGTAAGTATAACAGTGAAAATTTTAATGTAGGTTTGAATATCTTCCCCCTGCCGCAATATCCGGAAATCCGAGGCGGCTGGATGCGAAGTCGAGGCAAAAACAGATTAACGATGGGGCTCAGTTACTATTTTAAAAAAGAAGACGCCAGAATTGATTTCACATTGGTTGTAGATCATAAAGATTGGGGAAATCAAGCATACTTCCTGACGTATGGCTGGGGATTGATACCGACAAAATCCAAGTAGGATAGACACTTCTGTCTGTCAAGTAACTGGGTAGGACAGACATTCCTGCCTGTCAATTCCATTGAAAAAAGCGTTCAGAGTGCGCGCTTCAGCGCGTTTCGACTATCCCCTTTATTCTAAAGAAACTACGCGCTAAAGCGCGCACTCTGAACACTAGAAATATTAAATAAACTTCAAATAGGAGAATAATGGCTATTCCAAAAAAAAAAGTAACCATTGGCGGTGAAACGTTTGATATTCCGGATCTGTCAAAGAAAGCAGTATATATAATACTGATTATTCTGATTGGAATCTGGGTATTATTTGGTTTCTACATCGTCAAACCCGATGAACAAGGGGTTGTGCAGCGATTCGGGAAATACACTCGTATAACGAGTCCAGGCATCCATTACCATGCTCCCTTCCCAATAGAAACCGTCAGTACCCCAAGCATCGGAAAGATTCGGGTTGCTGAGATCGGTTTCCGCAGCCGTCCTAAAGGACCGCCTGTAGACCGTCCGAATGAATCCTTGATGTTGACAGGCAACCTTAACATCATTGATTGCGATATGATAGTGCAATATCGTATCATTGATGCGGTTGCATACCAGTTCAACGTTCGTGATTTAGAGAGCACGGTTCACGCTGCTTCAGAGGCGTCGTTACGCCAGGTTATCGGCAAGCATGAAATTGATGAAGCCCTCACCACCGGAAAGGGTGAAATTCAAGATGCTACCAAAGTTCAGTTACAGGAAATCCTCGACAGCTACAACTCCGGATTGATTGTCATTGAAGTACAAATGCAGGACGTTCATCCACCCAAGGCGGTCATAAACGCCTTCAAGGACGTGGCATCCGCAAAAGAGGATATGAATACAATGATCAATCAAGCGCAAGGTTATTACAACGACCTCATCCCTCGTACACGCGGGAAGGGAGCGCAAATGGTCAAGCAAGCGGAAGCCTGGGCGGCGGAACGTGTTACAATGGCGGAAGGCGACGCTGATAACTTCATCCGGATACTGGACGAATACCGCAGTTCCCGCAACGTTACTCGCAAACGGTTGCTGCTTGAAACAATGGAAGAGATACTACCCGGTTTGCAGAAATACATCCTGAAGAGCGATAAGAGTGGCAACCTGATGAACGTACTGGGAATCGGAACATCCGGCGCACTTAAAGGAGGAAAAAAATAATGAACCCCGTAAAAATCATTATTATTTTAATCGTAGCGCTGATTATAATTGGTTTTGTCACTTTCACAGTTGACGAAACGAAACAAGTGGTCATTCTACAAATGGGTAAACCAGTCAGAACGGTTAAGGACGCAGGACTCCATTTCAAGATACCTTATCCCATCCAATCGGTTGTAAGCTTTGAGAAACGGATACTCGATTACGATGCGCCACCTACTGAAATACTAACGAAAGATAAGAAGAACCTCGTAGTCGATAATTATGCCAAGTGGCGTATTGATAATCCGCTTAAGTTCTTTGTTTCCGTACACGACGAGAACGGCGGGCAGGCGCGTTTGAATAACATCATATATTCAGAATTGCGCGTATCACTGGGATTGCACGATCTGGAAGAGGTAGTCACTACACAGCGCGCTGCACTGATGGCTACGGTGACAAAAGCGTCCAACGAAAAGATGCTGGAATATGGTATCGAGGTATTGGACGTGCGCATTAAGCGGGCTGACCTTCCCGAACAAAACGAGCGCTCTATCTATGAACGGATGCGGGCGGAACGTAAGCGTATCGCCAACCGTTATCGCTCGGAAGGCGAAGAGGAGGCGATTAAAATCCGGGCGGTTACCGACAGCTTGAAAGTCGTCATTATGGCAAATGCTTATAAGGAGTCGCAAATCATCAAAGGTAAAGCGGAAGCCAAAGCAATCGAAATATACGCCAAAGCCTACGGTCGCGATGAGAGTTTCTATGATTTCTATCGCACGCTTGAAGCATATAAGACGATCATTGATGACAAAACAATTATAGTCCTGCCACCGGATACAGAGCTGCTAAAATACTTCAAGTAGACGCGACACTCCTGTCGCGTGTGTTGGGTGTTAATTCATCCGCAGATTGCGCAGATTACGCAGATTTTTTTGATTATGCGTTCCCGTCAGGTTTCAAGCGAAGCGTAACCTGATGGGGAAAAACTAACTGCTGTAAAACCGTCAGGTTACGCTTCGCTTGAAACCTGACGGGAACGCAATTTATTGAGATTAAATATGGCAAAAAGAAAAGGTTCTACTATCATTTTGCTTGCTATAGTCGTGGGTGTGATTATATTGGCAATGAGTCTTATTCCTATCCCCAGCAATGTCAGGTATGTAATTCAGTATATACTTGTCGGAGTTTTTGTTTCAGGTGGTATAATAGGATGGAAACCAGCAGAAAATAAAAGAAATATCATCATTGCCAATATAATACTCTGGTGTGGGATAATTGCGGCAATTGTTATTCTATTTATTTGAAACTGAAAAGTAGACCGCATTCTCAGACAGCCTGCTCCTGTTGCTTGTTGGGTGTTAATTCATCCGCAGATTACGCAGATTTTTTTGTTTGCTTAATCTGTTTAATTCGTTTAATCTGTTGTGAATTTTTCCACCGCAGAGATCGCTAAGAACGCTGAGGATTTTTGACTCTGTGCTCTCTGCGGTCTCTGCGGTTAAAATAAATGCGACAAGAGTGTCGCATCTACTAATAATCAAAAGAGTTTCTATGACCACTAAAGAGAAAGTAGAAAAAGTTTTAAATACAATCAAACCAACATTGCAATCCGATAGAGGCAGTGTTGAACTTGTTGATGTAAAAGATAATAAAGTTTACTACAAACTGTCTGGCGCCTGTCAGGGGTGTCCTTCTTCAAGCGTAATCCTCAAGCGGGGTATCACGGTTACAATACGCCGTGATGTACCGGAAATAGAGGAAGTTCTGGAGGTCCTACCGGATGGCAGCGAGCGCGGGACTACTCCAAAGGATAAGAAAGCTAAAGATCCCTGGGTCTACCAGGAAAGGATTGAAGGCATTAAGCTCATTATTGCGGTTGCATCCGGTAAAGGCGGGGTAGGGAAATCGACCATAGCTGTAAATCTGGCATTAGCTTTTTCCCGAAGTGGTCTAAAGGTCGGACTGCTCGATGCTGATATACACGGACCGAGTATTCCGACAATGTTAGGTGTCCATAAAATCACACAAAAACCAACGGATACGTTCTTCAAACCAGCAGAGGCTTATGGATTGAAGATAATGTCCATTGGCTTCTTTGTACCCGATGACAGCGCAATGATCTGGCGGGGACCGATGGTTACCAAGACAATAGACCAGTTTATTCACAATGTCGACTGGGGTGAACTCGACTGTATGGTTATTGACCTGCCGCCCGGAACCGGCGATGCACAACTGACCATCTCTCAGCGTATGCAGGTTGACGGCGCTGTCATTGTAACCACCCCTTCTGATGTTGCCTTAATAGACGCCCGGCGTGGGCTGAAGATGTTCAACAAAGTTAATGTAGCGGTGTTGGGGATCGTCGAAAATATGAGCTATTTCCTCTGCCCGCATTGTAATGAACGCACCGATATATTCTCAGCAGGTGGAGGAAAAGAGGTTGCATTAAAATTAAATACTAACTTCTTAGGCGAGATTCCGCTCGACCCACTGATCCGCAGTACAGGCGATCAGGGCAGACCAATTATCGTTAGCGAACCTAATTCACCGCAGGCAAAACACTTCAGCAAGCTTGCAGATAAGGTCTGGGAATTGACTACTTCGTTGGTTCCAAAGTGGAACTTGAACGCCTGTCACAGCATTGATCCGGCGCCGATTACGCCGTCAGATAAAAAAACCGGGTAGGACAGATATTCCTGTCTGTCAATGAGTATGAAAGTGTGAATCCTGAATGTTTCGTCAGGTCTTGAACATAGTAGATACCTGACGAGGTGCACACGGTTTCTCCGTCAGTTCACAACTTCGTTAAAGAAACGATGGAACATGCTTTTTCTCATGTTCTTTTGCACTTCCGCACTTTCATACTTGTAAACTTGTAAACTTGCAAACTTATTTTAATTCAAATTGGAGTATCAAATGTTCTTTAAACAATTCACTTATTTAGCAGCACTCATTTTCGCTATGCTGCTATTCTCTTTGCCTGCCCATAGTCAGGTTACTGTTGACCCTATAGGCATGACTGCAGCGCTCGAAGCTGACGAAGAATTGACTATCGAAATGACGCTGACTAACAGTAGTAACTCGGATATCGAGTTCTCCATCAAATTCGATGAACCTCCTGAAGATGAGGAACGTCACAGAGGTCCACGCCGCGACGATCCCGATCTTGAAGGTATGATGTTCGCCATTTTCCAGGATGGACGAGCGTGGGATTTTATGGACGAAGTAATGATGGATCCAATCCTTGACAGATTAGATCACGACGATCAAGGTGATGGTTATCATACTTACCGGAATGCCAACGATTGGGATAACGTTGAATTTGAGGATTATGACGTAATCGTTGTAGCAGCATGTAATCAATCCGGCGGTTTTGTTCAACAATACAACGAAAATCTCGAGCGGTTCTGCGACTACATTGATGGTGGTGGATCTGCATACTTTGAAACCGGGGACGGAGGAACACAGATCCTTAGCCCAGGTGGTATCAGAAATCAGGGAGCTTCCGAGGCTAATGGCAGAATGGTAGTCACCTACGATCCCGATGAGGATAACTATAGTCTGTTCGCTGATATCTGCCATGAATCACAAGGAGGCAACCTCTGGGGAAATGGACACGTCATCCAGGGCAGCCAATGGACTCATTCCGAATATGCTCTGGGGCAGTTTGAGGACAACGATGATATTGACTGGTTCGAAGTTATCGCTGTCAAACAGAATGCCGGCACACCCGGCGCCATTTCTTATACTTACGGTCGAGGCTGTGTCCTTACTCAAGGTGGTCCTACAGGTTACAACTGGCGTGTTCATCCTCAAGACGGGCGCTGGGGTTCGATTGCAGCCGAGATACTGTTCTATCTGACCGAGATGACCGGTCCTAAATGGATACTCGCTGAACCGGAAGAAGGAGTCATTGAAGCCGACGACGCTGCAGTCATTGATATCATCTTCCAGCCCATCGAAATAGAAGCAGGTGTATACGAGATGCGCATCCTGATAGAGTTAGCCGAGCCCGAAGAAGAGCGCGACGACCTTGAACAAACCCTGATTGAAATATCGGCAGTAATGTCGCTTGAAACCCCCGCTTTCGATCTGACAGGTGTTGTAACCGACGAAGCTACCGATGAGACCGTCGAAGGTGTAACGATTGAAATAGACCGCTACGTTATGACACGCTACACGGACGACGAAGGCGCATACAGTTTTGAGAACCTACCTGCAGGTGAATACGAACTGACCTTCACCGCAACAGATTACCTAACGACAACTGAAGGTATCGAGATAGAAGAAGATGACGTTGAACTGGACATAGCGCTTCTTCATTCCGAATGCACTCCAAGCGAAGACGAGTTCTTTATGGAATTAAATCCTGATATGGAACACGTCTTCAGGTGGGAAGTCACTAACGGCGGGAATGGTCCTCTTGTTTATAGTGTTGAACGCCAACTCCTCGGTGACGCCAATACCGATCCAT
>JAVCDD010000082.1 GCA_030765125.1 Candidatus Hatepunaea meridiana | reverse complement strand
GACGTTCGCTGCAACTGCTGAGGTCGTCCGATATTTTAATGCAGTTCCAGTGTTTGTTGACTGTGACAATACACTCTGCATCAATCCGATTGCACTGAAACGAACGATTGAAGCAATTAAGTCAAAAAAATCGGTTTCAGGATTGAATCCTCCATACGGTCCCATGAAAGCGATTATCCCGGTGCATTACGGTGGATATGCATGTAATATGGATGCTATTATGGATATAGCGACAGAATTTAGCATTGATGTCATTGAGGATTGTGCTCACACATTGCCAGCTTATTATCGTTCAAATGAAAATCAAGATTTCATACATACCGGCAAATTCGGCAGGATTGGTTGTTTTTCCTTTTACGCCAATAAATGCATCACCACCGGCGAAGGAGGGATGGCTATAACTGATGATGAACGACTTGCCCAGCGAATTCGTATTATGAGCCTTCATGGAATGAATAATGATGCCTGGAAAAGATTCTCAGGCCAAGGTTCATGGTATTATGAGATTGTCGCTCCAGGCTTCAAATATAATATGACGGACATTGCAGCAGCAATTGGACTTCACCAGATCAAGAGAGCCGAAGAATTCAGGATTAGTCGCCAAAACATTGCTGAACGATACACTGAAAGGTTTAAACAACTTTCAGCTTTAGAAGCTCCACCAAATGATCCTCAAAAAAGAATTCACTCGTGGCACCTCTATTCCTTACGCCTCAATCGCGACCTGCTAACTATAGATCGTGCCGTATTCATCGAAAAACTGAAAGAGCAGGGCGTTTCATGTTCAGTGCATTGGATGCCATTGCATTTACATCCATATTACAGACAAACCTTTGGGTTGGGTGAGGGTTTGTTCCCTGTTGCCGAGCGAGAATGGTCAAGATTGATTTCCCTTCCGATATATCCTTCGATGTCGGATGATGAGATTGATTATGTCATTGAAGTTGTACAGGATGTAGCAGAGCGATTTTCAAAGTAGTATCTAAAAGGGATGATGTTTCATAGTAGAGTATTATCGATTCAACCGCGTATAGCGATATTCTTTATTGCGGTGTATATATTTTCCGAATTATGCTTATTTTCTAACTCATTAGCTTCGACCTTCCCACAAGACCTCGATTACTCCAACCGTATTGAAGTTTTACTCGATAAAGGGGAGTTGTGGAATGTAAACTCGATCTTTCATCCTCTCGATATTTCCAGAAAAGATAGTACCTCGAGCCATTTAGCTCATCAGGATGCATTCAATTGGGTGCGCTCCTATTTGGATGAATACTCTTGTTTAGCTTTCCATCTTAAGAAAAGCTCGTCAAGTGGATTAAGCGCTTTACTTTTGCCGGGGATAGGTTTGAGCGTACAGAGTGGTGCAGCACGCCACTATGAAAAACTTGCACTGCAACCATTCATTTGGAGTGAAGCTCGCTTCAGATACAACTGGTATGCACGTCTTTATATCCGAGCAACTAACGAATCCGCAAGTCTTACACACTTTTCGGGGATTTCTCGTAGTATTTCTCGTGCGAGTATGAACACTGGAGAGATTGACCAATCTGTTATAGGCTATCAGAATCGTTGGGTACAGATAGAATATGGTCGTAATCGCGAGATTTGGGGACCGATGGTGGAGGAAAATCTTATCCTTTCTGGAAATGCGCCTTCATGGGAACGATTGATGATTCAGGGTAATCATCGCTGTTTTACCTATCGTTGGTTTTTTGGTTTCCTGGAAGCTATACAGAACACTGATAATATTCAACGCTATATTGTAGGTCGTGCATTAGAATATAACAATCAAAAGAACTTCATCCTTGGTATTGGAGAAGTGTCAATTCTGGCTGGTCCGAACCGATCATTGGATCTCGCATATCTCAATCCTTTGACTTTGCATCTCGAGGTAGAACAGAATGATCGATGCAACCATATTGATAATTACCAAAATGCAATATGGTTTTTACACTTAGATTGGTTGGTCGTTCATTCATTAAGATTAAATGGATCTATTCTTATTGATGAGATAAAATTGGAAAGACAGGAGATTCGGGAGGGAGATACAGAAAATTTAGGTTGGTGGGGACGTGTTGCCTGGACACCGACAACCGATAAAATTGGCATTACGTTTTTCTCTTCATACTTGCGCATTAATACATACACAATGCAACATACTTATCCCTATTGTAACTTTGTAACGCGAAACCAATTACTTGGACATCCATTAGGGAACGACGCCGATCAGATCAATGCTGGAATGAGAATAACAACGATGTACTTGCCAGGTTTGTTGGAACTTGAGTATGGTCGCATTCGTTGGGGAGATAATTCTCTGCGATTTAGTCCATATCGTCTATTCGAGGAATTTAGTAGAGTTCCATTTCCCAGTGGACAAGTCAGAACAAACCGCTATATTTTAGTAAAGCTTAACAGTCAGCTTTCGAAAGGACTATCTGTGAATATAGAAGGTCATATTGACCTGAAACATTCAGGTGAAGACAGCGCTCTTGAAGTATGGACTTTCACAGTACGTTACCAGATCCCGTTCTTTTTAACGAATATATAAAACTAACTTAAGGATAAATTACCTTGTCAAATCGCATATTAGTTACCGGCAGCGCCGGTTTTATCGGATTTCATCTGTGTCGACGTTTACTGAAAGATGGTTATACAGTAGTAGGTCTCGACAACATCAATGACTATTATGATACAAAACTTAAAGAAGATCGATTGGCTATTCTACGTGAGTGGCAGAAGTTCACATTTTACAAGATTGATTTATCTAATAGAGAACAACTTGAAGAGATGTTCACCAAAGAAGAATTTGGACAGGAAGATCGCATAATTAACTTGGCGGCTCAGGCAGGTGTTCGTTACGCGTTGATAAATCCAGACAGTTATATGCAGAGCAACCTGATCGGTTTTTTTAACCTGTTGGAATTAGCCCGTCTCATTGACTGTAAACACTTGCTTTTTGCATCATCCAGCTCTGTTTATGGCGGCAATACGAAACTTCCCTTTTCTGTTCATGATAACGTCGATCATCCGATCTCACTCTACGCCGCTACGAAGAAATCAAACGAGTTGATGGCACATGTCTATTCCTATACCTACGGGCTGCCGGTCACCGGTTTACGTTTCTTTACGGTTTATGGACCTTGGGGACGTCCGGATTTGTCCTTGTTTATTTTCACAAAAGCTATTCTGGCAGGTGAACCGTTGCCGGTCTTCAATCGCGGCGATATGTCTCGTGATTTTACTTATGTAGATGATATTGTTGAGGGTATAATCCGGTTGTTAAAAAGTCCGCCATTACCTAATCCAGATTGGAATGGTGAAAATCCAGACCCAGGTACAAGTTGGCTCCCTTACCGGATTTACAATATCGGAAACCACGAGTCTGTGAACCTGCTTGATTTTATTAAGATAATAGAAGAAACACTTGGTCGAAAAGCAAATCTTGACCTGCAACCTATGCAGCTTGGTGATGTTAAGGCAACATTCGCTGACATTGTGGACTTAACGTCTGCTGTTGGATTTAAACCTAAAACATCCATCCGCGAAGGGATACAGAAGTTCATCGAGTGGTATTTGGACTATTATAAGGTATCACATTAGGTTGACCTCGAATACCTGATCAGGTAAAGCAGTTACTCAACAACTTATATGACCTGAATCATGTAAAGGCGCGAACCGAGTTGAAGAAGTCGTTTCCTGAGTATCAGCTCACCAATGTCGACGATTTGATCGTCAACTTTAAAAAATGCGTTATAAACTGAAAATATCGGTTAGAAGCTTGCGTTTAGTTGATTTTGGTTTTACTTCAGTTGTTTACTCTGAATAACGGCTCATGTGTTCTTGCACGACACTAATGTCCTTGTTAAAGTTCAGGTTATATCACGCAAGGCATACTGATAAAGCAGTTAATAAGTGCACTTTGTGTTGTACTTTTTCCTGTCATTCCCGGCTTGATCTGGAATGATAAGATACTTTTACACTATGTATCAAGTGAGATAAAATGTTATTAAACCGATTGAAGAACGTTCCTATCCGGATTATCGTTAAGGTTCTCCTGGACTCTTGTGTGTTTCTGGCAGCGTGGCTAGTCAGTTACATAATACGTTTCCCGACCGACACTGTCCAGCAATTAAGCACGGCATCTTTATTAATTCCTCTATTTATCGCCATCGAACTGGTCAGCTTTGCCATATTCAAGCAATATACGTCAATGTGGCGATACTCGGATCTTCACGTGTTAGAAGGAATATTAAAGGCCGCTACGCTAAGCACAGCGGCAATAGTCAGTGTGACTTTCTTTATCAAGAGCGGGGAAGTACCCAGGTCGATATTGTCCGTCAATTGGCTGCTGATCATATTTTTCAGTGGTGGCATAAGGTTCTTGATGCGGCGGATTTACTCATACGATCATAGACCGCTCAAGGACGGGATTTCTTATCGACGGGCACTTATTTACGGGGCAGGTCGAGCTAGTGAACTATTGTTACGCAATATCGAAAACACGAGAAAAGCCAATATAAACGTAATAGGTCTAATCGATGATGACCCTATCAAACAAGGTCAATACATAAACAAGAAACAGGTATTAGGGGATCGGACTAAGATAGGAGAATTGGTTAGGAAACATCGAGTTAGCGATATTATTTTCAGCATCCCCTCCCTATCGGGTATCGAGGTGCGAAACCTTTTGGATGTAATTCGGGATCAAATTGGAGACGGAATAGAGATTAGGACTATGCCCGGATTGACTGACCTTGTCGATGACCGAATAACTATCAATAATTTGCGTAAGTTTGAAATCAAAGACTTACTTTGCCGTAAGCCTGTTCACCTTGACTATACGCCTGTAAAAAAACTAATCGCGGGAAAATCGGTTATGGTAGTGGGTGGAGGTGGCAGCATCGGAATGGAACTTTGCCTACAGGCTGCATCTTTTAATCCAGATCGACTTATCATTCTGGACAACAGCGAGTACAACCTTTATTGTGTGGAAGCCGTCATCAGCGAGAAATTCCCAAACCTGAACCTGGTTTGTTTGGTTGCTGATGCTTGCAACAAGAATCTGATGCATAAAGTGTTTGCACATCAACAACCAGCAATAGTTTTCCACGCGGCTGCTTATAAGCACGTACCATTGATGGAGATAACCCCCTGGGCTGCGGTGGATAATAATCTGTCGAGCACGTTAGTACTGGTCGAACTATGCCGTAAATTCGATGCGGAACGCTTCATTTTAATCTCGACAGATAAGGCTGTTCAGCCCACCAGCGTAATGGGCGCTACTAAACGGATGTGTGAGCAGATATCCCTTCTGCACAAAGACAACAGCTCGACAAAGCATATCGTTGTCAGGTTCGGTAACGTGCTTGGAAGTTCAGGAAGCGTTATACCCAAGTTTAAATCACAGATTGAATCCGGCAGTCCGTTAACGGTCACTCACCCGAATGTTACCAGGTACTTCATGCTTATTTCGGAAGCGGTGGAACTGGTTCTCCAGGCGGGTGCAATCGGGAAGGATGACCATATCTACGTGCTTGAGATGGGGCAGCCGATCAACATCAATGAGCTTGCAAAGTACATGGTCGAACTATCCGGACTCAGACTGAACGAGGATATTAAGATCGTATATTCCGGACTAAGACCGGGTGAGAAGCTGCATGAAAACCTTTTCCTTGAGGGTGAAGAGAAATCTACCGATGTGCCCAATCTGCTCATTTTGACACCAAAATCTGCGGTTGACCACGAATACCTCGATCAGGTTAAGCAGTTACTCGCCAAGCTGTATGAGCTGAATCATATAGAACTGCGAACCGAGTTGAAGAAGCTGGTTCCCGAATACCAACCCAGTGATGTCAGCGACTTGCTCGTACAGCTTTGAAAAAGGCATTATAAACTAAGAATATCATTTAAAAGCTTGCGTTTTGGTTGATTTTGGTTTTACCTTAATTGTTTACTCTGAATAACGGTGCATATGTTCTTGCACGACACTAAAGTCCTTGTTAAATTACCAGGTTAGATCACGCAAGGCATACTGATAAAGTAGTTAATAAGTGCACTTTATGTTGTATTTTTTCCTATCGTTCCGGGCTTGATCTGGAATCCGACGGTTTCAATTAATTCCAAACGCTATAGCATTCACTTGGATTCCGGAGCAAATCCGGAATGATAACCTCTGGACTTAATAACAATCGCAGGATACAGGTATATTACTATTTTATTCCTGAAATTTAGCATACATAATCACAAAATCGTAAACCTCTCTGTTTATGGAGTATAAACAATAATGAGCAATATTTCAACATTTATCGAATCCATTCGTAAACATGAATGCGTTATCGGTGTAATAGGGATGGGATATGTCGGACTTCCATTGGCGCTGGCATTTGCCGAAAAAGGCTTCAATGTCATTGGATTTGATATCGATGACAGTAAGATTCAAGCGCTTAATAATGGTGAGTCGTATATTCAGCATATCTCTTCAACTCGTATTAAATCAGCAGTAGATAGTGGACTCTTTGCTTCTACAACGGACTTTGAAGAGATATCTGAGACAAACGCCGTCTTAATTGCTGTTCCAACACCCTTGACCGAACATCGTGAACCGGATTTGTCCTATATAATCTCTACGACCGAATCGATGGCGTCTTTTATTCATGAGAATCATTTGGTTGTATTGGAATCGACTACATATCCTGGTACAACCGAAGAAGTGCTGCTTCCGATACTTGAGAAGGGCTCCGGCTTGAAGGCAGGTGATGATTTCTGGTTGGCATTTTCACCTGAGCGTGAGGATCCGAACAACCCTGAATTTAGCACGGGCACTATTCCAAAGGTTGTCGGTGGGCATTCGCCGGATGGTCTAAGAGCAGCAACCAGCCTATACGGAGAGATTATTGTCAGTATGATCCCAGTTTCCAGTTGTGATGCTGCGGAAGCAACCAAGCTGGTTGAGAATATTTTCCGCAG
>JAVCDD010000186.1 GCA_030765125.1 Candidatus Hatepunaea meridiana | reverse complement strand
TTAGAATCTGTCCGACGACCTTGAGTTTGGTTTTAATTCTTTTCGTTGCCATTAGCAATTATCCCATAAGGATGATCTTGCCGATAAAGTTCTCTTCGAAGTTAATAGTCACTGTGCTCCAGTCCGACGCCCAGATAACCTCCGCCTCAACCTGTTCCAACTGCCCGGTTATATCCTCAAATATCTGGAGTGTGCAACCGGGGATATTCACCTTATTTCCAACATCATTGATCACCACAGTCAGGCTGGGTGTACCGACGGTCTCAACGTACTTACGAACAGCAGTGTATGCCGGAATCTGGTCTTCAGTGGCGAGGTCGAAGAAATTATCATCGTCGAATGATACCTGCCACTTCTTCGTCTGGTTATTCCAACGAAGAGTGGGGCGGGTGGCACTGGCGCCGCGGTCGATTTCAATCCCGGAAGTGAAACCGGACGGCGGTGTCTGACCCGATTCCTGCTTGTTGAGGGTGATTATATTATCTTTGACTTCGGTGTCAGTAGTTTCGACCTTAGTAACCGTACCTTCAACAACCAGATCTTTCAGAGTTACCTGCTTATTGGCTTCGTCGACCTCGAGGAGCGGCGTATTATCGGACGCCTTGATTAACAGCGATCCATTGGCATCAAGTTTGACCTCGGCATTTATGTTGCCTGCATCATAAGTGCCCTGAAAGTCCTGCGGATCACCACCGACACCCTTCTCACCGACATAACGATAGCCTGTGATCTTGAAACCGGTGGCAGTGGCATGGGAATTCTCTAAAACCAGGATGCCGGCTTTATAATCAAACACCCAGTTGCAGGAATCGGTTGTGAATATCTGATTCCCATCCTGGTCGAAAAGCTGTATTGTATATCCCTGCCCGAAGCGCGGGCTGATCCAGTCCTGCAGACGAACGCCACCGCTCTTGGCTATCCAGGCTTTCTTTCCCGCAACGGAGATATCCTCTTCAAGAACCAGTTCCTGGTATAATTGAGCTATACTATCGTTGACTGCCTGAGCTGGATCAGAATCAATTATTTCCTTCCAGACATCACCGGAATGAACAATACGTCCTGTAGAATATTGCTCTTCGAAGAACTCCTTGCCTGTTGAAGTCAGAGCCCGATCGAGCGCCAGCTTCCAGGCGCGATCTATCTTAACACTATTTCCTATTGCCATATTTCCTCCTTACCAGCCCATCATTTGTATTTCGGTAATCGCAGGCGCAGATGCATTCTTCAGCGTTATCCTTACAATAACCATATATCCGGAATCAGCGGAGCTGTTAGTTCCGACGCTCCACCCGAACTGATTGCCATTGACTGACGTCCGACATCCATCACCGTCATCACCCTGAAAACTGCCGGCATCGTAAGATTCACCTAAATCAAGCCAACCTGTCGAGCCAGGCAGCTTGATCTCGACCTTAACGTCCCCTCCGGCTTGAATATCAGTTAGTGATAATCCTACCAGCCTAAGAATTCCGGAATTGTGAGGATCACCTGTATCCCTGAAGGCGCGTAAATATTGCTGATCCCCGGTGAAACCGGAAGCGTAATCCGGTTGACCGGTGTTGGGCGTGTAACCGCTTGAATAATCGACCACAGGATAAATAAGGGATCCGGCAATTTGGGCATTACCGTTGGAAAGGGTATTGGCACTTGTCCACTGGTCGATGACCGATCCGGGAATTGAATCGTATGCAGCCAATGGCAAACGATATTTCTCATCCAGGAACTTCTCTAACAGATCGGTCGATTGCTGAGAATAAGTATTGACGAGCATCGTGCGGTTGTCTTGACGTTGAATCTCGACTTGAGATGAAGTCGTAAAGGGGTCTTTGGCGGTTGCAAACAGTTTCCCGTCCAGGGAGAAGAATCCGGCTTCCAGCGCAATGTCCTTATCGATGATGAAATTCTCGCTGTCCTGAGGCGGATCAGAATATCCTGATAACTCAGCATTGCCTCCAGCAACATAAGAGATATTCTGGTTTGAAAAACCGACTTGACCACCGACTATGGTCACCGGCTGCGAGTGAAAACTGTTCTCGAATACGTTCTGTGCGGTTACCTTGACGCCGATCTCAGTGCCCGCCGGCATGTATTTCACACCTGACAGATACGCCGGTGAACCCGGATCGGATACGGTGACCAGCGAATCGGAAACGCTGTTTGAGATTGCAGGTGTATTAGAACCATCATCGTAGAACAGGTTCAATTCAGCAGAACCATGTGTCTGTTCATCGATCTCGTGTTCCAATCGGATGCGGTTGGCGCCAGCTCTGAGGTTGCAGCCGTTGGAACCGATGTAAATCCGCATTCGTCCCTTTTTGTATGGTTCGAAGTCGTTGTAGTTAACGATATCAATCCGTTCCAGCGCATGACCGGATTCCCTCAAGTGTCCGCCGCCATTTCCCTCTTGAGTCATGTCGAGTGTTTCCTTCTCAACGCCGTTTATAATGAGCTTCATCACACCCTCGTTTGCCTTATCGAAGCGGTTAGAATTAAGGGTGAGTATCTGCGGACTCGCGTCACTGATGACATTTGGAACGTTCATGTCACCGACCGCCATACCGTAATCATAAGTTGAATCGGCATCATCCGCCAAGTTTGCGGTCTGCACTTCACCTGACACCTGTCCGGCTTCAAACTCGATGCCATTCAGGGGTAGAGGCTCCTCAGGCAGGAGATACTCCAGGTATTCAATCTTCTCGTTCAAATTATCGCCGCTCGAGATCACATCGCCTATGACCTCAAGATCGGCATTTACCTTTTTCGTTGCCACATTTATCTCCAAAGTTATGTTTGTAGTAATTCTGCATTAACGATAATCACCGTTCCCGCCATCGGTTCAGCCAGTCTGATCGTCACATCCCAATCGTTCAGATCGACCTCCGCATCGACGATATTCCCATCCGCATCGCGCACCTGGACGATGTAGTTCTGGTGCCCAAGCTCATGTTCGAAAGTCTGTTCAACTTGATCGGGGTCAAGATCGAAGACCATATAACCATCTTCTGTGCTGTCACGACCGAGCAACGGCACGTCTGCTACTTCCGGGAATGGCAATGTCACATGAGCCGATTGATCGAACTGATCATATTGTTGACCCGCTTCGACAGCGGTGTTGAGAGTCATTAGCTGGTCTTCGATCATTGAGCTTTGCGCCTGGCGAATGGCGTCAAGGTTGCGGACGGTCTTGTTCAGACTGTCAAGATTTTCGGTCAACACCTGAACGGCGCGGACAACTGAAGCCTGCCCGACATAGGGATCAATTTCAAGCGTGATCTCTGCGGATACTGTATCTCCGACTACCTGCCCTCCGATCAACGGTCTTACAGAGAAGAGATAACGATTGCGAATAGGACTGAGGCGAGATCCGACTATCGGCAGACCTTGACTCAGGTTCAGAAACTGGCTGGTGTAAGCCGGATTGGCGATGACACTTAGAAAATCCTCCAGCGTCAACACATTGACAGTCCTGCCAGCCGTAACTCCCGGATGATGATTCTGATTGTCGAAATCGACCGATTCACCTTCTTCAGCCGTGGACTTAAGCCACCCGTATTCCAGTATATCAGCATCGTCCCAGCCGTTTACTGAAGCGATAAATCCACGCCCATCATCCACAGCTTCCAGACTGATGGTTGCATCCTCAAGCAAAGGCAACGAAACCGGAAAGGGATGTGAGTAGGAAACCTGCTGCCCCATCCAACTGAATGAACCGGCGCCCATTACTGTATATGGCGAAACGGCATTATGCCGAACCGACCTCACTTGAAAGACGTAGAACGAGCCCAAAGGCAATCTTAACATGCAGTCGGATGCCACAGGTGAACCGTTCATACGGCTTGAACCCTCCAATCGCTGATTGACTTCGATGGGTAGCGTGACAATCGGCGGTGGTGTGAGATTCGGATTAGTGATTATAGTTGTGTCATGATCGACAGCCACAGGAATCGCTGTAAAGCGGTATTCTGTCACACCTGGATGAATTACCACCGGATGAGTAGCTGCCGACAAACCGTTAAGATTGCCGAGTATAGTGAAAAGAGTACGATTATCCTCAGTTGCTTGATTACCAGTTATGAGAAACTCCTCTCCTGAGGGAAAGGTCAGGTAATAATTTTCAAACTGATCTTGGATGAAACTGTAATCGGGATTGTCGATACGGAATGTGTCAGAAGCAATACTCTCACCGATGATATCGCGATAATCCCAGGCGAAGAACACTCGCGCCATACCGGATGACCTCCCTGCATTAACCGAAATATCCGGCATCATAGACATCTGTGCACCCTGAGTATCCACACGGTAATCGGGCATGATAGCTGTTATTCGCACATTGAGGGGTTTCTTTGGAACCGGGCTTTCGGTGAGTACTTTCAATCCATCCGGACGCAACGGATTACCCACACCAACATAGAACTCATCTGCAGTCGTACCTGAGTCCGCATTAGGCGCATGGATACGGTCATCGATGGCGACCCGAATGAAATTCCTTCTGTCACGAATTCCGGAAGTTGACACTTCGGCGATCAGCAATTCGTCTGAAGCAGCCTCATCAGTATCTCGCACTTCAATACTGAAACTGTCAGACTGATAAATGTTGCGAGTCTCTCCGGTCACGAAATGTTCAACAGGGTGTGATAACTCATGCTGGTGTTTTAGGAATAGATATTGAGGCTCCGCATCTGGTGTGATTTCCACTTCCTGAGCTTCGGTTACCTCAACTCGTTCACCATTGACATATCCCATACCCAGTTGAAGAGTGAACACTCCGTTTTGTTCAATTAACTGCAATCCGGTCACAACGCCACCGGTAAACATCTCCCGCTGCCGATCGAGGATGGCGTTCTCTTTTCCTTCCTGATCGAACTCGAGGTCTTCCAAGGTCGGTTTTATACCGGAGAAATATTTTAGCTTCTTCATGTCAAGTTACCGGTGTTTCGGTTTTCGTGAAGTGAACTACCGCTCGAGTATGAGTCGGT
>JAVCDD010000207.1 GCA_030765125.1 Candidatus Hatepunaea meridiana | reverse complement strand
CAAACAGCTCGTGAGATGCTGGGCATGGATAAGGTGAAAGAGGATTCCCGTGTCTTGAAACAGGAGAAATCAGAGTCCGAAGGAATGTATGCATCTGCAAGTGATAATCATATTTGTGATGAATGTGGATTCTTTGACGCGGAGAATAACCAATGCACTGTAATAGATGAAGAACGGCGTTTCGACCAGGCTGCCTGCCGGCAATTCATGAAGGCTGAAGCAGGCTTGGTTACCGAAGATGAAAAAGCGTGATCGGGCTGTAATCCATGACGAAAAATATTAACAGAAGAGTTGAAGGAGCCTATCTTACTGAAGCGAAACAAGATTCCGACTGTCGCATGGAAGACCTGCGAAGGCTTCTGAAAGCTATCCTGATACGCCGTCGCAAATGCAGTCTGAAGATTCACTTCGACGGCAAACGGTTTCATTGGGACTTTACAGCTCCGGACATAACAGCCGATGATTTGTGGAAATTGTAACCAAAAAGAAGAGACTATGGGTTAAATAACCTGAACTTTCACATAGCTATCGATTGAAACTGAGTAAAGCAGGTTGACAAACTGTAAATATTGATTTAACTTGATTTATTGTTGCCAGATATTCTTCTTTGTGCTGCATCTAATAAATTCACATTTTTCAGGTTTTTCACATCAATTAGGGAGTTTAAAATGTACCGTTCAATCGTTCTTATTACTTTCCTTGCGCTCACCTTTGCGGTTGGAAGCGCGTTTGGGATCGAAGAATTCAAAATAACCGCGAATGATGCGGCTGAGGAAGACTATTTCGGCAAGTCAGTTTGCATCAGCGGAGATTATGCCGTCGTAGGGGCTTGGGGAAACGATGACGACGGCGAGGAATCCGGTTCAGCCTACATCTTTGTCCGCGACGGCGATGACTGGACCCAGCAGGCGAAACTGACCGCAAATGATGCGGCTGTGGAGGACTTGTTCGGCTATTCCGTATCCATCAGCGGTGACTATGCCGTCGTCGGGGCTGGTCGTAACGATGACGACGGCAATGGTTCCGGTTCAGCCTACATCTTTGTCCGCGACGGTGATGACTGGACAGAGCAGGCAAAACTGACCGCGGATGATGCCGCTGCGGATGACTATTTCGGCGATTTTGTTTCCATCGACGGTGACTATGCCGTCGTCGGGGCTTATAATAACGATGACGACGGCTGGAGTTCCGGTTCAGCTTACATCTTTGTCCGCGATGCTGAAGACTGGACACAGCAGGTTAAACTGACCGCGAATGATGCGGCAGAATATGACTATTTCGGCTATTCAGTTTCCATCGACGATGACTATGCCGTCATCGGGGCTCGGGGTAATGATGACGACGGCGAGGACTCCGGTTCAGCCTACATTTTTGTCCGCGACGGTGATGATTGGAGAGAGCAGGCGAAACTGACCGCGGATGATGCGGCTGCGCGTGACTATTTCGGTTTTTCAGTTTCCATCAGTGGTGATTATTCCGTAGTCGGGGCTTATGGTAACAATGACGACGGCGAGGATTCCGGTTCAGCCTACATCTTTGTCCACGACGGTGATAACTGGACAGAGCAGGCGAAACTGACCGCGAATGACGCGGCTGCGGATGACTATTTCGGCCATTCAGTTTCCATCGACGGTGACTATGCCGTAGTCGGGGCTGATCGTAACGATAACGATGACGACAACGTTGTTTCCGGTTCCGCCTACATCTTTGTACGCGACGGTGACGATTGGACCCAGCAAGCGAAACTGACCGCGAATGATGCGGCTGATTGGGACTTTTTCGGCAGATCTGTTTCCATCAGCGGTGACTATACCGTAGTCGGGGCTGATCGTAACGATGACGACGGCGAGGATTCCGGTTCAGCCTACATCTTTCAGAGAGACGAACCGGATCAACCAGAAAACCTCACCTGGTGGATACACCTGTCAGCCACAGTCGATAACACCCACGACAACGACAACTACGCAGGCGGCGCTGAAGAAGCGAGCTTCGACTTTGACGTCGATTTCGACTTCCCTGAACCTCCACACGCTCCCCACAACTACATCCAGCTATACTTCCCCCATGAGGACTGGGAGGACGATCTCGGTGATAACTTCAGCAGTGACATTGTGGCTGACGATGCTCAGTGGACTAACATCATCGTCTGGGATTTTGAAGTCAACACCGATGCTGAAGATCAGGCGATTACTCTCGGTTTTGATTATAACGAAGACATTGATCAGGACTTCAACCTTGTACTTATTGATGGTGAAGAAGCGGTCGATCTGTGGGAAAATGACAGCTACGAATACAACTCCGGCGAAGGTGGTGTCCACGAATTCCAGCTTGTTTATGGTGACTTGGTAGTGCCCATAGTAACCGTCACCTATCCAAACGGAGAAGAAAACCTGCATCCCGGCGAGCAGGTCAATATCACTTGGGAAGCCGAAGACCTGACCGGTGTTGTCGCATCAGTGGTATCCTATTCCATCGACAGAGGTGAAACCTGGACGGAGATCGGCAGCACCGAAAACGATGACTACGAATTCGACTGGGAAATTCCTGACTTATATTCTCCCTACTGCCTGATTAAGGTTGAATGTACCGATGTGGTGGATAACACCGGCGTAGACCGTTCGGATGCATTCTTTGCCATCACGCCTCAGACATCGGCATTCGACTTTGTAGCGGGCTGGAACCTGATCAGCATCCCCCTCGATCCTGAAGATAACAGTCTTGAAGCCCTCTTCGACGACGATATCGAAAATCCATATCACGTTTATGATTACGACCAGGCAAGCGGATTCACAAGGGTTGATGCAATCGACTGCGGTCCTGGCTACTGGCTGGGATTATATGATGATGCTTCGCTTGATCTTGACGGTGCTGCTTTCATTGATACGGTCGGGTTCGAACTTAACCAGGGCTGGAATCTGCTTGGTAATCCACTGCTCTGGCTCACACCTTTGGACAGCGTCTTGTTCCGTGTCTGGGAGACGACCTACAGCCTGGAAGAAGCTGTGGATGAAGAACTGGTGTTGCCTATCCTGTATAACTGGCTGGCAACCGAGAACAGCTATACTGAGGAGGATGCTTTCAATCCATGGTTGGGTTACTGGTTCGCAGTGCTTGCTGAAGACATCCAGATGCTGGTTTATCCGGTTGTACCGACAGAAGAGGAAGAACGAGATGAAATTAATGAGGGTGAACCTCTTCAGTGGAACTTGACCATTTCAGCAGCAGTTGAAGATGCTTCAGACCTGACAACCACTCTTGGTGTGGAAGAGAATGCGACTGATGGTTTTGATGTACGCTATGACTTTCCTGAACCTCCAATACCTCCAGGTGGCAAGTATGTGACAGCATATTTTCATCATAATGATTGGAATCCCCTCCTGGGTCGCAACTTTAACCGTGATATTCGTTCTGACCTGGACTATGAAGAGCAGACGGAATGGGAGTTGACCATTCAAAGCAGTGATGAAGAAGATGTAACGGTAAGCTGGAATGAGATTGCTGAGACAATCCCCGCTGAATACGAGATAATACTTATTGACAGCGAAGCGGAAGTAACGATTAACCTGCTTGAAGAAGAAAGCTACAGCTATATGTCAACAGGTGAACGCCGTTTCCAGATAAGAGTCACTTCGTATAATGCGGTCAAACCTGATCCGTACCGGGGCATTCCGACAGACTTTGCCATAGTATCAACCCACCCGAATCCTTTCAATGCCACAACCACGATTACCTATGGCTTGCCTTCAGCAACTGACGTATCCCTGACAGTGTATGACTTATCGGGTCGTAAGGTTGTCACACTAATCAATGGCTATCAATCTACAGGCTATCATACGGCAGTATTTAACGGTGAAGGACAGGCTGCGGGAGTGTACGTGGTTAGGTTGGAGGCGGAAGGATTTGTCGGAGTTAGGAAGGTTGTGATGGTGAAATGAGCCAATGAAACTGTATTCCCAAGAGTTAAAAGCAATGTCCATACAGGGTAAACAATACACCAAATAAAGGAATTTGAAGACAAACTTCAAACTAAAGTTGCGATCCTATAGAAATTCTCATAAGTCATCTTGCAATTCTAAGAAAAATACCATATTTTTTCTTAGAAAATATATAGGGAGAACTATTGCAAAGCATAGAAAGTAAAATACTAAGCAGGATTTATGGACGAGGTAGGGGCTGGGCATTTTCACAAAACGATTTTGCAAACTTAGGAAGTCGATCAGCCATTGATTGGTCGATGCATCAGCTTGTTAAAAAAAGGAAGATCCGGCGTGTAATGCGTGGAATTTACGACTATCCCAAGTACAGTGAGAAGCTAAATCAGGATTTAAGTCCTAATATCGACAAGGTAGCCCAAGCTATTGCTCGTAAATTCAACTGGCATATACAACCAAGTGGTCCTGCTGCGCAAAATATTTTAGGATTATCTACTCAGGTTCCGGGTAAATACTCCTATAATTCGAATGGTCCTGATAGAAACTATACTATTGGGAAAACGGATCTTTCATTTATTAACACTCCTACTAAGGAAGCAGAATTCAAAATACATGAAAGCGCCATTATTGTTCAGGCTTTAAAATCGTTCAAAGAGAATAATATCACTCCACTGACTATTAAAACGGTTCGAAAATGGCTTAATCCGAATTTGCGTCTAAAAGTATTAAATGATACAAGGACGGTTACAGGCTGGGTCTATGAAGCAATTCGAAAAATCTGCCGGGAGAATTCGGATGGATAAGATAGTTAGATGGTCCGAAAAAGATCGTGCAGAACTTTTTCAGGAAGCGGCAAACCGAAAAGGTATGAACGTTGCAGTTATAGAGAAGGATTTCTGGGTTTGCTGGATCCTTGGGAAGTTGTTTGCTGCAAAAATCATTAAAGATAAGATTATGTTCAAGGGAGGTACTTCGCTTTCAAAGGTTTTCAATCTAATCGAAAGATTCTCTGAAGATATTGACCTCATTCTACACCAGGATGAACTTGACGTTGAGGACATATTTGCTGATAGGTTAAAGAGTAAACAGCGAAAGTTATTAAAACAAGCAAGTGAACAAACCAAACAGTACTTAAAAGATGATTTCTTACCTGAGGTTGAAGCTCTGTGCCAAGGCGTCTGCAGCGCCCGTATTAACACAAATAATCCAATGATAATCGACGTAGGATATCCGGCTTCTTTCAGCGTGAATTACCTGCGTCCTGAGGTAACACTGGAGATAGGACCAAGATCTTCCTGGGAACCTAACAAAGAATACGAAATTACTCCTTATACAGCAGAGGAATTCCCTGGTGTTTTTGATGTTCCAAAGTGTCAGGTAAAAGCCATAACTGCGGAACGTACATTCTGGGAGAAAATAACGATTCTTCACCATGAAGCTCATCGTGTAGTTGGAGCTAATCAACCTCTGCGAATATCGAGGCATTATTATGATGTAATGCAGATTGCTCAATCGCAATACAAGGAAAGCGCGTTTAAAGATCTTGATTTGCTGAGGGATGTTGTTTGTTTGAGTGATAAATTCTTCCCTCGCAAATGGGCAAAGGATGATCTCTGTAAACCTGGTACCATGAAATTAGTTCCACCGGAATATGTTCAGCAATCCTTGAGGAAGGATTATAACGATATGCAGATCATGATATTTGGGAAAGCGCCGACTTTCGAAGAGATTATGGCGTCTATAAGAATCCTCGAACAGGAAATCAACGAATTACAGGACTAATAACAATGATAATACAGAAACTTGCTCGCAAGATTAGCATCAAGTTAAATGGGAAAATTCAATAGATGTGTATGTGGTGCGGTTAAGCGCTGGGGATGTAATGTCATCACAGAAGATTACGCTGGTTAAGTAGGCAACAATACCAAATTCTTATCAAGGAGAATAAATCATGCGCTTTAAAGTCATTTTAATCACAGTCACCAGCTTTATGCTTACAGCAGGTGCTACACTGTTCGCACAGGAACATGAAAACGTCGAACAAGTCGGGCTTATAGACAATCTATGGGAAAGTGCTCGTGATGTTGTTGTCCAGGGAGATTATGCATATGTGGCCGCATATGCATCTGGTCTCCAGATTATCGATATATCCGATCCCGAACATCCTGAGGTTGCTGGTTATTGGGATGATAATCCAGATATGGTTGAGGGTGTCTCTGTGAGTGGTAACTTTGTCTACTTGGCTGTATCACAAAGTGGTCTTTATGTGATTGATGTTTCCGATCCAGCAAATCCGAATGAAATTGGATCCTACGATACACCGAGCTTTGCAGTAGATGTAGTTGTAAGTGGTCATTTTGCTTATGTGGCTGATAGGCTTAGCGGTCTTCGTGTGATCGACATCTCCGATCCTGAAAATCCAGATGAAATTGGATTCTGCGACACACCCGGTGATGCCCAAGGTGTTGCACTCAGTGGTGATTTTGTTTATTTGGCGGACGGAGCCGAACACCCAGCTTATAACAGAGGTGGTTATGGAGCAAGTGGACTTCGTGTGATCGATGTTTCTGATCCTGAAAATCCGGAAGAGGTCGGATTCTACAATACTCCAGGGAAAGCAAAGAGCGTTGCGGTCAGAGGTGATTTTGCCTTTGTAGCAGATTATTATCAAGGTCTTCGTGTAATCGATGTATCTGATCCTGACCAATTAGAACAAGTCAGATTCATTGCCAGTCCTGACAGAGCAAATAGCGTTACACTAAGCGGTGAATTTGCCTATGTAACTGACTATTTTGATGATCTTTATGTATATGACAACGTATCTAATCCAGTAAATCTAAATCAGGTTGGGCATTATAATGCATCAGAAACTGCATCAGACGTTATTGTCAGGGATGACTTTGCCTATGTTACGTATTATTCACATGGTCTTCGTGTTATTAACATTTCTGATCCGGGAGACATGAATGAAATTGGAATTTGTACGTCACCCGGTTCGGCAAATAACGTTGCAGTCAACGGTGACTATGCATATTTGGCGACTCAAGACGGTCTTCTCGTTGCTGATGTGTCTGATCCAGAGAATCCGGTCCAACTCGGATTCGACCATACGGCAGAAACGGGAGAAACCGTTAGAGGCATCGCTGTTAACGGAGACTTTGTCTATTTGGCTGTTCGGGAAAGTGGTCTTCATGTGATTAATATTTCGGATCCCGAGAATCCCAGCGAAGTTGGATTTTATGAAGACCGTTACTCCGAAAACGTAGTGTTAAGAGGTAACTATATCTACATGGTTGATGAAAATCTCCGAGTGTTCGATATTTCGGATCCAAGACACCCCGATCTGGTAGGAGCTTTATTCAACCAGGGAGGTAGATATTATAATTTAGTGGTCAATGGTAATTATGCATATATATCGAGCCGTGATGTTGGTCTTCATGTGGTTGATATTTCCGATCCAGAAAATCCCGATGAGGTTGGACGCTACGAGATGGAACGCGCCTTTGACGTTGCAGTCAATGGCGGCTATGCATATGTAGCTGACTACGGAGGTTTTCTTAGAGTGATTGACGTTTCAGATCCTGAAGATCCTAACGAGATTGGACGTCGTGCTATCAGAGCCACACTTGCTGTCGCCAACAGTGAAGACTTGGTTTATGTAGCGACCATCTATGACGGTGTTCGGGTGATCGATGTATCTAATCCCCGGCAACCAAATGAAGTTGGATACTATGAAATGACGGGAAATGCCAGAAATGTCACAGTCAGTGGGGATTTGGCATTTGTACCGAACCTTAACAAAGTCAGGATCTTCCGCTTCTGGTCTGATGGAGTACCTCCGCGCATCACCGTATCACCCGATACTCTGGACTTCAGCGATGTTCCGGTCTATGGAAGCGCCGAGCTGACGTTGACGATCGTCAATGGGGGCGACGCGAATCTGACTGTATCCGATGTCTCTGTCCAAGGTACCTATTTTAGTACTGGTTTCGAGGACGAATTCACCATAGAACCTGACGGCAACCATGAACTGACTGTGACGTTTGCACCGGATGAAGAGGGTGAGTTTGATGGGATGTTGACTATTGCTTCTAATGATCCTGATGAAGGTGAATTGGAAGTTTCCGTTACCGGATCTGGGGTTGAACCAGAAATCCGTTTACTTGGGCACTATGACTCACTAGAGAATGCCAAGGATGTCGCTGCTTCGGGCGGCTATGCTTACGTAGCGGACTATACGAGAGGTTTGCGTATTATTTCAGTTGCCAATCCTGAAAATCCGGAAGAAATTGGATACTGTGATACACCTGGGTATGCCTTAGGCGTCACAGTTTCCGACAACTATGCTTACGTAGCGGACAGGCAAAGCGGTTTGCGTGTGATCTCGGTTGCCGATCCTGAACATCCAGAAGAAGTGGGATACTGTGATACACCGGATTATTCCTATAACGTCGTTGTTTCCGGTGACTTTGCTTACGTAGCGGACAGGCAAAGCGGTTTGCGTGTTATCTCAGTTGCCGATCCTGAACATCCGGAAGAAGTGGGATACCATAATATACCGGGGGATGCTATTGACCTCACGGTTTCAGGCGACTATGCTTACGTAGTAGGTAATAGAGGTTTGCGTGTTATTTCAGTTGCCGATCCTGAACATCCGGAAGAAGTGGGATACTATGATACACAGGGGAGTGCCTGGGGCGTTACAGTTTCCGGCGACTATGCTTACGTAGTGGCGGCGGGAAACGGTTTACGTGTTATTTCAATTGTCGATCTTGAAAATATGGAAGAAGTGGGATACAATGATGAATTGGGAGAAGCCTGTGACATTATGGTTTCCAGCGGCTATGTTTACTTAGTGGACTATCAATGCGGTTTGCATATCATTAACATTAGTGATCTGGAGAATCCTGATGAGGCAGATTCCTACAACACTGATGGAACGGCATTTGGCGTCTTCGTACAAGGTGAGATGGCTTATGTTGCGGATGGTGAAAATGGTCTAGTTATCCTTGACATATCCGATTTTCTAAGACGCGACAACATCAACTGGCAAATCGACATTTCCGCATCGGTTGGGGATTACTGGGATTATGACAACACCGCTGGCGCAGCAGCAGACGCATCCTGGGATTTCGATGAAGATTACGATGCTCCCGAACCCAACCACGCTCCCGAAGGTTTCATTCAGCTATACTTTCCCCATCCCGAATGGGAACACATGCTCGGTGATAACTTTACCGTCGATATTGTGCCGGATGAAGTGTTTGCTGATACCGTTATCATCTGGGAGTTCGAAGTCAACACCGACCAGGCTGATCAAACCGTCACACTTACGTTTACTCCCGATGACTACACGCCCGATGAATACAGCCTTATCCTGCTCGATGTTGAAACCGAAGCGACACAGGATTTGTGGGAAAACGATACCTACGAATACAATTCCGGTGATAGTGGAATTCATGAATTTATGCTGATATTCGGTGACCAGGACCCGCCTGAAGTTGCTGTTACCGATCCCAACGGCGGCGAAATCCTTAACAGCGGTGATGAAGTTCAGATCACCTGGACAGCCGAAGACCTGACAGGCATCGCTTCTTCAGAAGTATCCTTTTCGATAGACGGCGGTGAGACCTTCACCGTCATCGACACAACCTACGGTGACACGCTTGTGCTTGACTGGGTAATTCCCGACCTGTATTCACCCTTCTGCTTAGTCAAAGTTCTCTGCGCTGACAACGTTGGGAACGAAGCTGAAGACCAATCCGATGCAATATTTGCAATAACTCCCACCACAGCGATCAACGATTTCACAGCAGGCTGGAACCTCGTCAGCATTCCGATGATACCCGAAGACGGCAGCACGGATGCTGTGTTCGGTGATGACATTGAAGGCGGGTTCTGGGTTTACGACTATATGCAGTCGCGAGGACTGGCGCGCACAAATAGTGTTTCCTGTGGACCGGGATACTGGCTGGCAACAACAGAAGATGTGAGCCTTGATGTCGAAGGTGAAGCATACATCGACACCGTTATATTCGACCTTGACCAGGGCTGGAACCTCGTAGGTGGTTCTATACTGTGGACAACTCCTCTTGATTGTGTGCGGTTTATAGCTGATGAAGAGATATTCACGCTTGATGAAGCAGTTGATGCGGAACTGGTTCAACCCATCCTGTATGGCTATCTGTCCGGTGGCGAAAACTACACCGAAGAAGCTGCGCTTGATCCCTGGCTTGGTTACTGGTTCAGTGTGCTTGGTGAAGATGTGCAGATGTTGATGTATCCTGTCATGCTTGTCGAGGAAGAGCAGCGTGATGAACCAGATGAACCTGATGTACCAACCCACGAAAGCTGGCAACTCACCT
>JAVCDD010000331.1 GCA_030765125.1 Candidatus Hatepunaea meridiana | reverse complement strand
GTGGATGATACAATTCACTATATCAACCATTTCAAACTGGCATTCTAGCGAACGGGAAGCTATGAGGAAGCGAACATGGAAACGTTCCGCTCAGTTGGGAAGGCGATCTCTATGACTTCGATGGTGATCGTTCTTGGATTTTCGGTTTTTTTGACTTCCGATGCAAATGCGTACAGGCATTTAGGATTCTATATGGGAATTGCGGTTTTTACGGCTCTTGCCGCAGATTACTTTGTCACGCCGGTATTGATAATGTTGACGAAGCCATTTAAAAGAAACTAACGCACTGTTTCTCTTGAATTGCGTGGAAAATAGGAGGTCTGATGGGCTACCTTGGAACGCCCATTGATATGATGACGATGATAATAGGTCATATAGTATTAGGACTGGCTGTCGATGACTCGATCCATTTCATAAATCACTGCAAGCTGGAGTTCTTCCGAACAGGGGATTATAAGAAGGCGATACGGGAGACTTTCCGGACGGTCGGCAAGGTGCTCTTCATGACTTCGTTTATCCTTGTGCTGGGGTTTATCGCTTACTTGACATCCTTGGATAAGATGTATTCCAATATCGGTGTATATACAACCGTGGCGATCCTTCGCCGCTCTGCTTGCGGATTTCCTGGTGACGCCGGTTCTGATCCTATGGACGAAGCCGTTTAAGCGGGATAACAACCATCAATAAGATGCAAACCAGACATTGTGTAATCCTGTATGATAATTGATGTACTGATTCAGTTGGAATTTGAATTGTGGCTTCCTTTCTTCATTTTGTGTAGAATCTGAAACAGTACAAGCATACCACCTCAGATCCACTTAAAATTCTGCAATAAGGCGGCTGGTATCCCAGCCGCCTTATGTGTTTAGTGTACTTACAAGGACTACGTCTGAAGAAGTCGCACAAGATCCTCCTTTGTTCTCAGCCGGGAGATATGAAGTTCGCTAATCCGGTTGAACAGAACTTTCCCTTTCAAACTTTCCAAGTCCTCATCCGGATTCTTCTCCTTGATGATCCTGATGAAATCGTCCTTGGTTCGGGCTATGCCGATGCCACGCTGCTTAACAAGTGCCTGAAGCTGCTTCACAGTCATCTTGGCGATGTCCAGATCGTTACCCTCACTTGGGCTGTTCAGGCAAGGCAGGGGTTTCGTCAGCAGGCTCTGATTCGCTTGCATCTACCACCTCTGAAGACTGCTGTTGAGGCTCTTCCTGCACGACCGTGGCTTCCGCCTCTTTATCTACTGCGGCTTCCACTAAGATCACCATCGGGAAGGATACCGCAACCTGTTGACCGTCTTCCAGCTCGACCATCCAGCCTCGGCGCTCTTTGGCGACCAAGGTACCAAGACAATCCTTGCGCTGACCACTGGTAATGCGGATCCGATCTCCAATCTGTTTTTTCGTTGTGCTCATCTTGTACTCCTGTTGTTATGTAATTGATATGCCTTTACTTAAAGGCAGCACCAATATAATCGACAAGGTGAAAATATCAAGCCATTTTCGAGAAAAGGTGAAGAATCCTTAAAAAAGGTGAGTAGCTTCCGAAGAAGTTCCTCGTCCAAGTAATCGTGTTGTTCTCAGACTGAATCTGTAACACTCACAAACCTCACCCCGCCTCGGAATATCTCGACAAACTCCTCTCCCGTATATCCCCATTTGATAATCAGCGGATCGCCTTATTTGGCCGAACAGGCGAGGTAACGACAGTAATCTGCGACCATTACCACGCAGGTGTCCACTTTGCCCAGCAGGTCTGAAATCACGCCGAGACGCGAAACGAGAGGAGCGATCGGCATCATCGTAAGGGTCACATCAATCACCGGGTTGAAGCATGAAGAATGAGTCGGCACAGGTATGCTAAGTCTCCAGTTTCTTAAGCTTTATGTATTCATAAAACATTAAATAATAATGAATTATCTGCGAACTTGTCTTGACTTCTCAGAACCCCGACTGCAACTTGGTTGCAAACATTAAATGATTTAATATCAATAACATAGGAGGAAGACAGGTTCGATGATAACCATCCAAGAACAGAAATTCGGCGTTGAAATCGAGGTTGCTGGCGTTGCCCGCCACCTCATCGCCGAAGCCGTAGCCGAAGGCACTGGCGGACGGATCACCGCAACACACTGTACAGGATACGACACTACTATCGTCACCGACCAGCAGGAACGGGAATGGAAGATCATGAACGACGGTTCTATTCCGTATGCCAACGGGCACAGAGGCTCCGAAATCGTTACGCCAATACTGGAGTATACCGATATCGAGATGCTTCAACAGGTTGTCCGCAAAGTCAGAGCAACCGGCGCAATTGCGAATAGAAGCTGCACTGCTATTCATATCCACGTTGACGGACGACAGCACACTGTAAAATCTCTTTCGATCCTCGCTAAAATGGTCTATAAGAACGAGGACATGATCTTCGATGCGCTGCAGGTGCATCCGGAACGCCGCCGCCGTTATACACAACCGATGGATGAAGAGTTCATCGACAAAGTCGTAAAGCGCCGACCACGGAGTGATAGACGACTGAATGAATACTGGTTTGGTCGATATAATCCCCATCCTGAGCATTACAACAGTCAACGCTATCATGGATTCAACCTGAGCTGTAAGTGGCGTTATCTCAATACTATAGAGTGGAGATATCCCAACTCGACGCTTCACTCCGGTAAGATCAAAGCGTACATCCAGCTCTTCCTCGCCCTATCCGCTAAAGCACTGAACGCTCGCGCTGCCAGTCACCGGAAGATCCCAACGGACAATCCCAAGTTCAACTTCCGGGTATGGCTGGTATCGACACTTGGCATGAAAGGAAATGAGTTCAAGACTGCACGCTACCATCTGACCCGTTACCTGCCCGGCAACAGCGCTTGGCGGTATGGACGACCGACTAATTAAATCACAGAGAAACAATACATTGAAATCAGACAAAATCCTTTACTTCGCTTATGGCGCTAACCTGGATATGCACGGCATGAACCGTCGCTGTCCGGGATATATACCGATCGGACGCGCCGTCCTGCATAATTATCGCCTTGTGTTCCGTGGTGTCGCCGATATAACGTCAGACTTGCATTACAAAGTCGATGGCGCATTATATGAACTGACACACGAGCACCTGCGCGTTCTCGACCGCTTTGAAGGTTATCCTCATCTTTACAAACGGAAATTGCTTCCCGTTACCACCGAACAAGGTGAAGAGGTCAAAGCCATAGTCTATATCATGGTCGCCAGGAAGACATTCGCAGCGCCGTATAGAGGTTATCTTAACGTCATATTATCCGGTTGCCGGCAGTGGCAGCTACCCAAAGAGCATCTAAATTACATTATCGTAAAAGCCAACGATCCAACATTCGGAGAACTGTAAAATGCAGAAACACGAAATAATTAACGATGACACGGTGTTCGTCGGAAACGCCGTTGAAATCGTCCTGCAAATGCGGGAACAAGCCTACTTTGAGCGTGGAACACCGATGGAGTTCTACCTCGATCAACTGATCAATTTCATCAGGATGTTTGCCCATGAGACCATCACTCTATCCGGCAAAACCCTTGAAGAGAAAGCTGAGAGCTTCATCCAGGAGCTCCTGAGAATCGGTTATTTCAAAGAAGCTTGATAGCAGTCCTTAAGCATCTGGCTTTAGGCTTCAGAAGAAACATTTCTATTTAAGATGTAATTCCAGATGCCTGATGCCTTACCGGTTTAAGGTCTCCTTTTCTTGCCGGTTATACTAACCATTGGCGTCAATGCTCCAACTGAATCTTTTCCAGTCTACCAGTGAGAAAAGTCTCGTATTCACGACGCGAGTAAAGAAGGGACCTCCCATCCTTCCCAACAGGATAGGGAAAACCAGATTCATTCGCCCACCTATGTATAGTGCCACGTGACACGAAGATATTGTGTTCCCTTGCTATGTGAACCATCTGGGTACGGGTGATCAGATCGTTATGGACCTTCGGTGAAGTCATTTATTCTCTCCTTTTATAAATATTCACAATCATTTTTATCCAAAGTCTTTGCGGGTTCCGTTTCCTTTCCGGATTCCACAAAAACAAAAGCGCCGATCCTCAAGGGGTTTAATCCCTGACGATCGGCGCCTTCTTCAAGCTTACCGCTCGTTTACTTCAGTAACCCATAGCTCGCGCTCTCTTCGAGCTTACGATTGCTATGAGTTATTTACTGTTATGTTACTGTATTGTGATCTTTACGAGAAGCCGGTTATGTTTAACGAAATCACAATATGATCAGTCAATTTAACAATCTCTCTCTTTTTTGACCTTCAACGTGAATCGCTAAGTTAATGTACATCAATGTCATCCTTGCCATCCTAATCGTCTTCATGGTTTTATTTATGGCTATTCGTCTATGCGTTTAGATCATTCTCCATTATACAATTGATCATTCAAATCGCTTCCTGATACTCGCATGTAAGCCCTGTATTTGTTTGAGTATGTTAGCAAATTTCCGCTTCAGAACCTTGACCTGCTTTGCTGCCAGTTCTTTACCTACCTCCTGTTTGGCTTTGATAGCAAGCTTGTTCTTCAGCAATGCGATCAGCTCCTCCTTCGAATGCAGTGCACCAATCTTGTGCTTTTTAATCAGTACCTTGAGCTGAGCTCCTTTCAGCGATTCCAGATCGACGTCCGGTTCTAAAGGCTTCAGCAGCTTGATGAAGTCCTTCTTGGTGCGGGCGATAGAGATACTGTTTGATTGGGCGAGCTTCTGCAACTGTTTCATAGTCAGTTTATCAAACGCGCCTTGAGAAACAGCCGTCCCGGCCTTGATAGCCTCGCCATGCTTCTTGGCTGCCATATCAGCGATTTCGGACGGCACGAGGATGCAGTCGTAATCCGATTGCCTTGAAGTTGCCTGAATTGTCAATGCCCATGTATGCAGATGTTTTATTGCATTTTTCATCGTCAATGCACCGGAACTCCCGCCCGGCAGACCTTGGCCCGCGCTGCATAGAACGAGCACCGATTATGTGACATGTCACATAACAGATGTTGTGTGACGGCAATTGTTATGTGCTGTGGGAGACGGGAGAGACTGCCAGCATGGGAGGCGCACGAGAATGACGGCACATAACGTTGCATTATGGAATCGATGTCTCCATAATAAGGGATGTTCACAACCCCGATCACCGGGGTTTCTTTCAAACCTTTACTCTGGGAGACCAAAGATGAATCAATCCACATTGTCCTATCCCTGTTATTGTCAGCCACAGCGGGACATATTAACTCATGCAAAACTGCTGGAGAATTACCGGAGCCATTTGGTTCAGATGCGGGGAGTACCCGATCCGAAACTCAATGTCCGAGTGGCTACTTGCTTTCTTTCCCTGTTAGAGGCAAGCGAATGTCCGTTGGAAGACGTGTCCACAGCGCACATTCATACCTTCATAACCGAACAGGGATTTCATTATCAACGAAAAACTATGGCTTCAATCGCCAGCTACCTTCGGAGTTTCCTGCGGTACTTAGCCTTCAACAGGCTGTTGCCAAAGGATCTATCGGGAGCTGTAAAGCGTCCCTATATGTTCCAGGGTGAGCGTGAACCACGGTATCTCCAAGACTGGCAGGTTCGTCAGATTCTTGATTCCGTTGACAGAAGCACTTCTACGGGAAAGCGTGACTACGCCATGCTCTTGCTCTTAGCCGTGTACGGACTTCGGGCGAACGAGATTACTGGACTACACTTGGATGATATCCAATGGGTAGTTGGCAAACTCCTTATCCGTTCACGAAAGTGTGGCAATCCGATGGAACTCCCCTTGACTAATGAAGCAGCTGGAGCACTGGTTGCCTATCTTCGTGTACGTTCGCAAAGCGATAGCCGATCAGTTTTCTTGAGTCACTTTTCCCCTCATCTGGCGATAAAAGCACATTCACTGTCTGAAGTCGCACGTAAGGCTATTCTGAGAAGTGGCTTCAATGTGGCGCATCCTGGAAGCCATACCTTTCGGTACTCACGTGCACAAGCTCTCTTCGCAGCTCAGCATCCTCTTTCAGACATCGCATCAGCTCTTGGACACCGCGATCTACGCACCACTTTAGGTTACCTTTCCTTCACGGTTCATCCACTGCGGGAAGTAACCATCAACGCTGGGGAGGAGTTAGCATGAGTACGTCTGACTACTCCTTTCTGCGGGATAAAGCGCATTTTGAAGCTTTACTACAAGGATACATCGCCTGGCAATCTCAGCTTCGAGCGCCAAAATCTCAGGAAGGTTCCCGTATCTCCATCCGTTGCTTCCGCCGCTGGTGGCTACGTCAAGGAGAACCGTGCATCACTCATGAGACTCTCCTGGTCTGGATGCATCACAAAATACATCGTGTTAAAGTGAAGAGCATGGCAATGGAAGTCGTTGCTCTCAATCAATTCATGTCATTCCTCATGGAGCGGGGATTTCTTAGCGCCAATCCCTTAAGTGATCTCCGCGATGGATACCGTTTCCGGGGCTACCGTGGCATTCTGCAGTCACTGCGGCAAACAGACTCGGTTGCCACCGTTCTCGCCATGGCTGACCATCCCTTCTCCGGGCTGCTGGGATCAGCCTTTTTGACATACTTCGACTTCCATACAGCGTTGGGAAAACAGTACATCAGCCGTCGCTATTATCTGGCCTCGTTTGAACGCTTTCTGCGGGAGAATAACGTGTCAGCTTGGGAACAGGTTGATCGCGCTTTCGTCGAAGAATGGTTGCGTATACGCAAACCCGCCTCGGGCTATC
>JAVCDD010000034.1 GCA_030765125.1 Candidatus Hatepunaea meridiana | reverse complement strand
AATGTATAAACTTAATAACACTGGAGTAGCGAAGCTTGCTGCGTTCTTGCACGGTGGCGCATGCGTGTCTGCTTGCGAGCGCGCAGCAAGCTGCGCTACTCCGGCTGAGCTAAAGGCATAACCGATTAGTTTTATTCTTTCGCACTTTCATACTTTCACACTTTCGCACTTTTTTTACCCCCACAACCTCCCTTCAATAACTTCCCGAATCTCAGCAGCTATATCATCGACTTCCTTAAGAATCCGGTCGGTATCTTCTTTCAGCTTTCGTGAGAATTCGTTGTCGGGAAGGTTTTGGAGGTTGACGCGGACATTGTAGGCGGCGCCGCGGGCGGCGAGGGCTGATGTCAATCCGGCTACTCCGGCGTCGGGGGTGAGGTTTTTGTTGCCGTATTGAGCGGCGATCTTTGCTAATTTTATGATGTCGGGGATCGTTGATAATACCTCGAAGGGAATGAGCGTTGCGCCGCGGTTGGCTTCGTCTATGGCTTTGTTGCGCGCTTCCTGCTGTTCCGGCGTTTTTTTCGGCATTCGCATAGCATCCATAACCTTGTTAAACGCTTCGGTGTCCTTGTCTATGTAGTCGATTAGTTTAGCCTTTAATTCCTGCGCCTTCACCGCCATTTCGTCCATTAAATCGTTGTATTTGGTGTAGCCCTTTTTGCCGTAGGTCAAGTTGGCAACCATTGAAGCCAATGCCGCTGACAATCCGCCGCACATCGCAGCGACGCTTCCACCTCCGGGAGCGGGGCTGTCCGAAGCCAGTTCATCAATGAATTTGGTGATTTTCATCGAGGTCAATAGTCCAGGCTTGCGGATCATATATTCGATGATGTTCTTGTCCGGGTCGAAAGGTGAAATCTGATCGAGTCCCATAGACTGGATAGCGCAACGGATTATGTCTTCTTCATTGACGCCGGTTATCACGCCCTGTTTTTTAAGGAAATGTGTCCCTGCCTGACGCATTGCTTCCAGGGGGATTACTCCGACCAGTTCGCTGCCGGTTACTCGCACTCCTAATTGATCCGCCAGTTTGCAAGCCTCGTCAAAAACCAGATGCGGTGGTGAAACGTGATAATTGATCAGATTGACCGATATCTGAGCCTGTTTATACTTGTCGATATACCAGCCGACCGCCTTGACATCCTTGAATTTTCCCGGTTGAAAGATGACGTTGCCCTCTTCATCTCGGAGGTATTTCTTCGGGTTTTTCGGATCCATCTTGGCGTAACCCTTTTCACGCAGACGGTTTGCGATTCGCGAGGCAATCTTTGTATCTTTGGTATTGAGATTGACGTTCCAGGCGATCAGGAAGTCACGAGCACTGACGGCGGTAGCTCCGGCTGTGCCGAATTTGAAAGGACCATAATCCGGTTTCCAGTATTCGTTGCCTTCCCTTGCCTTGAGTCCCTCGAACTCACCGGCTCTGCAATCAGCCAGATTGATGCGTTCCGGGCGGCTGGCGGCGTATTCATAAAGATATACAGGAATGCCAAGTTCCTCTCCGACGCGCTTGCCGAGTCTCCTTGCCAACTCGACGCAATCGTCCATTGTAACGCCCGATACCGGCACGAATGGACAAACATCGGTAGCGCCCATCCGAGCGTGTGCGCCCTGTTGCTTGTTCAGGTCAATCAGTTCAGCAGCCTTGGCGATGACTTTGAGAGCGGATTCGACAACCGAATCGGGATCGCCGACAAAGGTTATAACTGTGCGGTTGGTGTCTTCACCCGGGTCTACGTCAAGCAGCGTGACTCCGGGGACGGTTTCGATTTCGTTAATTACTGTATCTATAATAGCTTTATCGCGACCCTCGCTGATGTTGGGGACGCATTCTACGATTGGAGGCATTTGAACTCCTGGTAAATTTGTGTACTAATTTTGTCTTGCAAAGTAAGGTATTGCACTTTCTGTAAATGTTTCGAGTGATGTATATTGTTTATCAACAGTATTAGTGATCCTACTACGATCCTTTTTGCTTAGGCTATTAAAATCCTCATGAACAACAACGCTTTTAAATGGAATCTTAGCTCGCTCAAACTCAAGGCATGAAATTGTTGTTAAACGAGCTTTTGCATCATCTTTGACACCAAATAGGTAAATAGGACGCGAATTAACATCAAACTTATAATCTACTTCAAGATCGTCTCGCTGATGTATCGGAAAGAATCTATGTGTTGGATTGTACTTAAGCAATGATTCATTTATAAATTCAGTAAGCATTTCATAGAAAAGACTCTTTATAACTTCTCGTTTGAAATAACTCATATTTGTGACTTTAGAGATAACATGTGCTAATTGCATTATTGCGGGGTAAAGGTTTCCAGGTTTTGCAATTATATATAGATTCCCATTATCTTCTTTGATTCTGTTATCTTTTAAAATCCTGTGAAAGATACGTTCTTTGTTCTGAGTATCGATTTCATAAGTATATGAAAGCCTCATTATGGATAATCCATAATCACAAACACGAATAGTATTTTGTTCCTCAGATGTCCATTCAAGAAAAATATCAACCATATCACCATCTTCATGAAATAGTGGCGCTAATAATTGAAAAATACCCGGTCTCTTCTCTTTCAGTGCGACATGGTTATTGAACTGTGTTCGTAAGAGTGTTAGAAAATCGTTCATAATTACTCCTTAAGTATCGAAAAGGTTATTTTGATTAGTCAATGCGAAATATGGTTCTGCGCCTTGAACATTTACCAGATTGATGAAGTAACTGAGTGCTTCCTCATACGAGGCATAATCTTTGGTACGCACCTTGTCGTAAGGATGCTCACAACCATCATTGAGATCCTCAATAGGCATTCTATGTATATGATAATTGAAATGAACATCGCAGTCAAGTGGATTATTGGAATGAGCAGTAGGACCATTGCACCTGATAATTGTAGATTTTCCCCGATGATCCTTATGCTGATAGCTTAATCCGATAGAGAAGTTTTCTGCAAATTTCTCGTGCTTTCGCATAAATACAAGAAAATGATGTTCTCCATCTTTTGATTCTAATTTCATTGAATTACGCCTATTCCCTTGTATTAACTTCATTTCTTTTGAAGGCGCTTCGATAATAATCTTTGGGCATTCAATAAGCTCATTTAGTTCTTCTTGTGTATATTCTTTCATTGTTCTCCCTTAAAATCCCTTCAAACTGTCCACCAAACTATCATACTCCTCCGCCAACCCAACATCAACAATCTCCAGATGCGCTATCGCTTCCAGTTCATTCCAGGCTTCTTTAATCTTCTTCTGACCGATGTACAATCTGGCAAGGAATATTCTCGCTGGTACATACTCAGGCGCTATGGCAAGACCCTTTTGAACAGTGGAAATGGCTTCCTTGTCCTGGTTAAGAGCAGCTAAGATTCTTCCTTGATAGTAATACAACTCCGGTTCGACAACACCGCCATCCTCGGATTCGTTAAGCAGTTTAAGCGCCAGTTCCAGATTGCCTACTTCAAGCTGAAGGCGTCCGATTCGCAATTTATCATCCGGGTGCATATTGAAGCTCTGCATTCCGTAGGAATCATAAGCTTGCAACGCTTGTTCCCATTTACCGAGCGCAGTTAGAGAATCCATTTTGGCTCGTACGTTATTGAGCTTTTTTTGCAGGCTCGATGCTTCCGGATTGTATCGCATTGTCAAACGTTGGGCTTCTTCCCACCTGCCTGAAGCGTTAAGTATTCTCGCTAACAGAAATGCCGTAGGCGCGCTCGTCGAGTCCGTTTCAAGGGCTTCTAAGGCATAGTGTTCGGCGGAATCAATTGCTCCCATCCGCCAGTAGATCGTAGCGATGTTGTGCAATACCGTAAGATCGGGAAAATCGCTTTTGCTGCGTAAGTCCTTAAGGATTTTCAGCGCCTGATTTGGTTGATTATCTTTAATCGCCGCCTTTGCTTCGTTAAAACGACTGATTCGGGTCGTTTCTGCAACTGCTTTTTCCCTGTCAATCCCTGCGAAGCGGAATTCATCCATTGCCTTATTAAAGCTGCCCTCGCCTAACAATGCGTGAGCTTCATGCAACGCAAGTCCTTGAATTATATTAATGATTGATTCCGGATCCTTCAACCCGGTGCGCTTGCCAATCTCGATTGCTTCATCTCGCATTCCCGCGCGATAATAAGCTTCTGCCAGCCTCATCATCCCTTCAGAGAAGTAAGGGTCTATTTCAAGAGCCTGTTTGAAACGTTCAATTGCTTCGAGATTATGATCATGTTTGAGTAATGTATTCCCTATATTGAACCAGTCCATCCGAGCGTTCTCTCCACTGCGGATGAAAGAAGTGCGGAAGTTGCTCACCGGCATTAATACAAGTCCTAAAGCAATCAAATGCAGCGCAGGTTCCGCTTGATTGGCTTTAAAGTAACGAACTATCTCCACTATTAGATACGCAGCGCCAATTAACAAAGGCAGCACAACCGGTAATCGATATTCAGAAGCAATGAAGAACAAACAACCCCCGGCAAAATAGGCAAACGTCCACAGGACAGGCACACGTGCCTTTTTCCAGCCGAGTCTGCGCCAGAACAGGATTAATCCCGCCAGCCCTAACGGCGCAATCAGCCAGAATCCAAATGGATTAAAACGCAAGACAGGCGAAAGTTCTTTGCCGAGATGGATACTCACATTATTGGCGAATTCAGCGCGGTTCCAGAAATAAAACATCTTTTTCCCCAACAATTTCAGATAGCCAAAGGGTTCGTGCAGTATCCAATCCAACGAATGATTGAACCAGTAACTGCCGGCTTCGCGCGTAGTGAGTTCTTTCCCCAGAGCTTCAGAAGCAACCCGGCGGAAATCTTCATCTTCGAATTGTGGTTCAAAGGATGAGAGGAACGGTGCTTCCCAGTATAGTCCGGTGGCGTCGGGATTATTGCCGACGTAGAAGTTCATCCCGGCAGACGAGGTTGTCAGCGTAAATTCACCGCCTACGACAAGGTTTCTCACACCGACCGGAATTAAGAATATACATATCCCCGCTGCCACCAGAGCGGATCGTTTCAACCAGGTTACGTTATTGTCAAGGACAAATATCAAAGCTAACAGAGGCACAAAGATGAGAACCATTGGTCGCGTCAGAGCTGAAAGCCCGATTACACAACCTAATAAAATCAGAAATAGGATGTTATCCTTTTTTAATACCGTTTCCGTGAGGTTTAGAATTATTACAGAGAGTAACAATATAAGCGTCGAGGTCAACAGCGTGGTTTCAAAGAATATAAACGGCGCATAAACGGCAGTTAGACCAGCGGCAACCAATCCAACCATTCTACCGGCAAGTATTGCACCCCAGCGATAGACCAGCAATACCGTAACGACGCCGATCAATCCCTGTACTATCATCAAACGAACCGGTGAGGCGCCCAGAACAGCATACACTAATCCTGTGAAGTATGAGAACAGCGGACTCATAAAGAAAGTATGATCGCCAATAACATTGCCCTGGCTGATCGCAACCGCCCATTGATGGTAAAATGCAGCGTCTATTACAGGTATTTGAACGAGGTCTGTGTTCTTAACGATTAAAAGGTGAATAATGCGGATTATGAATGCACCCAGTAGGATAATGTAAAGGGGCAATCCACCACTTTTCAGGTTTGTTTTAGTAATGATTTCAGAATCAGACGTCATATTAACTACTCCGAGTTGCATTGTTTATTATTATCATTTCATTGAAAAATAAGGGTTCTGAGTGCGCGCTTTAGCGCGTTTTGACTAATCCGTTTATTCTAAAAACACCACGCGCTAAAGCGCGCACTCAGAACGTTTATTTCTCGTATGCTTGAAAATAACATTTCATTGTCAAATTAGCAAGAAGGTTGCCTAACAGATTGGTAATGATTGATATTAAAATAGGGTGGATAAATAACCCACCCTATACGTTGGGGATGGTGGACATCACTGTTCGCCCTCTCCGGTTATTAAGGCAGATACACGATTTTCCGAATAAATGAACTTCCTCCCGCTTCCAATCGCAATAGATACAAACCTCCTGAGATCTCATCGGGTTCCCATGTGTAAGTGTGCTTCCCGGCTTGCAGTGTATTGTTTACAAGTGCAGCCACAGGGCGACCGGTAAGGTCGTAAGCGGTCAGTTGAACCTGATCGGCTTTCGGGATGTTAAAACTAATGGTTGTACTACGATTGAACGGGTTAGGAAAGGCAGAATATAAGGTAAATTCGTATGGTTGGGATTCTCCATCAAGCTCATCAACATAAACCGGATCAGGCTCGGTCTTTATGTAATGAATTACATCTTCTGTTTTTATCAATATTAGATAACTTCTGTCGGAAAGAGGAATAAGGAACGGAAAGGGTCGAACCCGATATCCTTCATCAGATATTAATGTCCAAATCTCCCTTCCTTCCTCGTCGGTTCGAATTATGTAGTAATAACTAAGATTGTTTTCGGTAATAGCTGTAGAAAAAATAAAACCTCCATCATTAGTAGGCTTCAGATCTACTGCAAAATTGAGCCAGTGTGGATCATAATATCTCTCCCACAGCAGGTCACCATTTTCATCAAGAGCTATCAGAGCAAAATCTTCATCGTAAACTGGTTGACATAGAGAAACGGATCCGCCGTGTATTGATGGGATAATATGCCAGGCGCATTCGTCCCCCCACAATGAACCAAATTGATTAAACCAGACCTCTTGTCCATCCTCATCGAATTTTGAAAACCAGTAGTTAGTACCACACTCGTACACTATTCCTCCTGCAAACAAAAATCCTCCATCTCCGGAAGGACTTGAGTCGTGGATAACGATTCGGAGGTCATCCTCGGCTAAAGATATAATGGTGAGCGAATCACCTTCGCTGCTGATACGTAACATGTTACGTATACCGGCTAATACAAAATAATCACCATTCTCAAGTTCTTCAACGTTATAAAAAGCATCAATGCCCCAATACTCTTCGTCACATTCTCTTAAATAGTAACGATGCCATTCAAGTTCACCTTCGGCATCGATTTTGACTAAATATGGCACAAAGTAGCAATAATCTTCACTTTCGTAAACAATGAGTTGTCCTGCCAGGAGATAACCGCCATCTGAGGTCTGAATGGCATCTTTAATGTTTTCATGAATGTACCATGCGTTTTCCTCGTCAACATAATCCCCGTATTGACCGAACCATTCAACTTCAAAATCCCGGGTCAACTTCAAAGCAAACATGTCTACTTGTTCGCTTAATGAATAGTTGACAGATCCAACGGCAAGGACACCATCATCAACCGTTTTTATTGCATGTCGAATATGAAGCCTCCCACTATCAGGATGCTCGAATGTTCGTTCCCATTCTATCCCCGGTTGGGCGAACCCAATAGCAGTTGCGAAAAAAACGATAAAAAAGACTATATTCAATGATTTTACATTCATAATTTTCTTATGATGATATAAAGAGGCAATCCAATAGTTCAAGGCATATAGATAACTTTCCGAATAAACGAACTACCTCCCGCTTCCAATCGTAATAGATACAACCCTCCCGGAAGCCCATCCGGTTCCCACGTGCAAGTATGCTTTCCGGCTGACAGCGTTTTGTCAACAAGTACAGCGACAGGACGACCGGCAAGGTCATAAGCAATCAGTTGAACTTGTCCTGCTTTCGGGATGTTATAATTAATGGTGGTACTTCGGTTAAACGGATTGGGATAAGCATTATTTAAACGATAATCCAGAACCGTGCCCGGTTGTGGTGAAGCTACATCTTCCTCAGATACGAGCAGAATAGATCCGGGCGCAAGGATAATGGTTGCGTCCTCGTCATCGGATGCGACACCGGCAATGAAAAGTACATCTCCAATGGTATCGGGACGAGTGATATGGATGATGTTTTCACCTGCCTCGAAGACAGCATTATCTTCCACCATCTGCCAATCGAATACTACTTCCGGATTAGCGCTCCAGCCGCTGGAATCTAATGTCCAGAACATATATACGCAGAAAGTCAGATCGTCTTCGTTAGGATCGGAAACAGTCCACCTGATTGGGTAAGCTTCATTTATGCTGACCATTACCGAATCTCTGTCAGGCGTCAGGATTTCGAAATTTGGGGGGAAATTAGATCCAGGATCAACCAACACCTCGATTACGTTGTTATCCTCGCGTGATTCCTCGACCTCCCCTCCGTCGTCCACCGGAGTATCCAGTTCCCAACGAATGGTATGCTCATTGATCGGCGCCCGCCATAGCGTATCGGTTATACTGACGTACCGCAACGAATCACTGCCCAGGAGTGAATCGATCTCTTCCGTATAGAAAAGTTCATCGTCAATATAGCATTCTATAGTAAAGGATGGGGTATATCCGGCGCTGCCAATAACCCTGTATTGAAGACGCAGAAAAACTTCATCGTCAGGGCGCTGGATATGATCCGTCCAGTATACTGAATCCTCACCTGCTGGGTAGCCAAAGTCTATTTCGGACGGGAAGATATCGAACAGACCGTCATCCCAGGCAACGATAACGTCGTCAATGAAAGCGCCGTCGCCGCCAATAAAGCGTTCATTGCTATGCCAGACAAATGCTACCCAGACCGAATCCTCACCGAGATAGCTAGTCAATTCACCATCAACATACAGGGAATCGAGGTAAAGCTGGTGAAATTGCCAATCCTCCATATGTCCTACATAGGTCTTGCCGATGCCGACCTGCTCACGGAAATCATCGTCGTTTGATGTTATTATGTCTTCATCGATAACCGAGACTACGCTGAGGGAATCAAAAGAGAATTCCTCGTTGTCAATAATTACCCAGAATGACAAGTATGCCGCTTCAGCCTCGGTCAGGTCAAACGGACCCCACCATGCCCAGGCATTTTGATTGTTTTGATAATCGTCATCATCGGGCCATTGTGGATTATTTGGACCGCCTGGACCGCAATACGCACACCAGATAGAGTAGTGAAGTTCCTCATCAAACATTACCCGGTTGTTATAAATGAGATCTTGCCGTCCCCAACTATAGCCAGTTAGTGTTAGTTCGCCTCGCGGCCAGGAATCAGGATTGTGATGCCACCAGATGAATTCACCACCCTCTGCCGGAGTGCGCCAGGGCCAGGTGTTCTCTTGTGGATCAAGGTCGAAGTGTTCATTCAGTATTATGCGCCATACAGCCTGGCTCTCGCTGGTTAGAAACAGCACAAATAATACTAAAAACAGGAAGAACAGAGGTTTGGAATTAAACTTGTACATTTTTTTCTCCTCATTAGATTACTTAATCGGTTCATAATTTATTTTTTTTCAACAGCCTTATCGAATATCGTGCTATACAATATATCACAGTTTTGGGAGTTAATCAATAGAATAGGATGAGAATATTAAATTCACCACTAAGAACACGGAAAGCACGGAGCGTTTGGTCTTTAGTCTTGTTAACTCGTTCCCACGCTCCAGCGTGGGAACGCATACCTTACCATTAGTTACAACCCAAATAACCCTATACGTTCCCACGCTGGAGCGTGGGAACGATTTAGAATGTCTATCCTACCCGGGCGAGAAGTAAAGATAAAAAATAGGTATACTGTCCCCTTATTTTCCCTCACCGCTTAAATACTGAAGTGCTGCCATCCTCCGCTTTGTAAAATCTCCTTTTGTCCGCCCGGTTGGATTATTGTAACCTTTGATTGATTATCATCAACCAATCTTCCGATATGTGTTATAGGCGGAAGGTCTGAGCGTTTTGCAAGCTCTTCAATTATTTCAATACCATTCGGGTTTATCGTCCAAAGCAATTCGTAATCTCCGCCGGATTTAAGGGCAAATTCAATCGGGCTCTCGTTTTGTGATTTACAGAAATCTTTCAACGCTGATGAAATGGGAATATATTCAACAATAAGTTCAGATCCGGTACCGCCGGCTCGACAGATATTGGGCAAGTCTACTGCCAGTCCATCTGAAATATCGGTCATAGCAGTGACCACGCCACTCTTTGATAGAACCTGCCCCAATTCAACACGCGGTTCAGTGCGAATGCAGCTGTTAATGAGGAACTCAAGATGTTCTTCTGAAATGTCTGCTGTTTTGTTTTTAATGATCTGAAGACCGGCATCAGAGTTCCCGATTGTACCCGATACAAATATCAGATCCCCTGGTTTTCCTCCGGAGCGATGGATAACATTTTTTTCTTCGACTATTCCGGTAAGCGTCAGGGCAAACGTCAGTCTATCCGGATGCTGAGATGTATCACCACCGACGATGTTTACGTTATATCGTTTGGCAATATCATTGAGACCGGTATAGAAGTCTTCAAGCCAATTAACTTCAAGGTCAGCAGTCAGCATAGCACATATAATCGCTTCCCGCGGTTCACCCCCCATAGCTGCAATATCGGACAGGCTAATCGCCAGCAGTTTCTCACCCAATGCCTGCGGTTTATGCCGGTCACGCAGGAAATGCACCCCATCAATCATAACATCAGTGGTTAGCAACTGCAACTTTCCTTCATTATTGCGGATTACAGCACAGTCGTCTCCTATGCCGGTGATAATACGCTCAGGACGGTTCAGATTGAAATGACCGGTTAAGCGAATTAATCCGCTTTCTCCAATGTCGCTGACTTTTGGTGATTTGACTTTATTAGTTTTCATAAGCTTGAGATGTTAAGACAATAATAGTTATATTATGAACATGTTTCAATTCATATAAAAAACAGAGCCCCGTATTGCAGATATTCCCTATAGCCTCATCATCAGACGGTAATTGTACTCTCGTCAAAACTTCAACCACCTCAATTCTGATAGATTGCGGTATTATTTATAAACAGTTAAAAAATTTGCTTAGTAAGGAGCAACTCAAATTACTGGATGCTGTTTTCGTAACCCATGAGCATTCCGACCATATAAAGGGATTGAATATGCTTGGGAAGAGGTTCAATACTCCCGTTTATATCAATAAACAATCCTACATCGCAAGAGCGCATCAATTCAGCAATATTGACAATCGTTCACTTGAAGCCGAATGTGAAATTCAGATTAAGGATTTAACGATTACTCCATTTGAAGTCCAACATGATACTGTGAACACATTTGGGTTTAATATCACTGAAGAAAAGGGAAAAGTTTTCTGTTTCATAACGGACACTGGAAACATAACCAAGCAGAACAAATCACAGATGGCAGAAGCTGATGTGCTGCTTATTGAGTGTAATTATGACGAAGAGATGCTCCGGAAATATCCTGGTTATCCCAATTATCTGAAGACAAGAATTGCAGAATTCCATCTTAGCAACCAACAGGCGCTTGACAAGTTGGAAGAGATCGGAGTTGAAACCTTTGATATGATAATTCCGGCTCACCTAAGTCCGAGAACAAACAATCCACAGTTGCTTTGGGCGGAATTGAGTAAACGATTTCCCGGTATGATTGATAAGTTCATTTTAGCGCCACAAACGGGACCGATTCGGGTTAGGGAACGGTAAAGCTGAAATATCAATGTGCCCAATCCGGTAATTCCACACCTAACAGTCCAAACATCGGCGCTATTACCAACATAACCAGAGTCGTCACCAACACAATCCCGATTAAATTTAAGACTATCCCGACGGTTGCCATCTTGGCAATCGGGACGCGTCCGGAACCGAAAATGATAGCATTGGGAGGAGTTGCCACCGGCAGCATAAAGGCGCAGGACGCTGAGATAGTTGCCGGCAGCATCAGCAGTAACGGATGTATCTTAACTGCAACCGCCAGAGAAGCCAGAACCGGCAGGATCATCTCAGTAGTGCCTGTATTGCTGGTCAACTCGGTGAGAAATGTCAGCAGCGTTGACGTTCCGGCGACCATAATTACCGGTGGAACATCGGCTAATACAGTCAGACGCAATCCCAGCCATTCGGATAGACCGGATACTTTAAAACCGTTCGCCAGAGCAAATCCACCGCCGAATAAGAGTAAAATTCCCCACGGCAGCCGTTTTGCAGTATCCCAGTTCATTAAAAACTGACCGGAACCTTTTCCGGAGGGGATGATGAATAACAGAACACCCATCGCAATAGCTACGGTTCCGTCATCTACGAATCCTTTTAATCCCAACAAGTTTGACCAGCCGGGAATATTCAGAAAACCCAGATCAATATTTGACCGTGTTATCCAGAGAATGGCGGTTATGGCAAAGATCACACCTACCCGTTTTTCTGCTGTTGTGAAAGCGCCTAAACTCTTCAGTTCCTGCATAACTATATCCCTGCCTCCGGCAAAGCGTTCATTGCTTACAGGCGCTAATACCCTAACCAATAGGAACCACGAAATTGCCAGAAAAACTACTACTAAAGGGAGTGCCATTATCAACCATTCAGCAAAGGTTATCGCGGGTGCATCCGGGAATGAGATTGCAAATATCCTGGAAAATGCAAGATTGGGCGGCGTTCCGATCAATGTGCCAATACCTCCGATGCTGGCTGAGTAGGCTATGGAGAGCATCAGGGCGAGCGAGAAGTTAGCACGAAATCGTGGGTCTGTTATACCCGCTTCGGCGCGGGTAATAACAGCAATACCAATTGGCAGCATCATCATCGCTGTTGCTGTATTGGAAATCCACATCGAAAGCGCAGCGGTGGCGATCATAAACCCCAATATCAGCTTTCGAGGACGATCCCCTAATAACATCAGAATATTAAGCGCAATCCGGCGGTGTAACTGCCATTTCTCCAGAGCAAGCGCAATCAGGAAGCCGCCCATAAACAGGAAGATGCTGGAGTTCATATAGGTAGAGGCAACGTCTTTTCCTTTCATTACGCCGAGAACGGGGAACAGAACCAGAGGCAGCAATGAGGTAGCTGGAATCGGCAACGCTTCAGTTATCCACCAGGTAGCGATCAGGATTGCCGCTGCTGCGGTGCGGGATACGGCAGGATTATCAGGAGACAGGTCAATAACCCAGATGAAGAGTAAAAACAGCGCCGGACCTAAAACCAATCCAATTCGTTGGCGCAAACTGTACCCTATGTCATTATTAGAGGAAGTTGTGATAGGTGTGTTATTCCTGTTTTGATGATACTATAAATATGAATATGGAAAAAAATTGTTAAATCTGTGTAATCTGTGGTTAAGTACATCTCAGTAAAACGTTTCAGCCTCAATTCTTCCCCATTTACGTGCGATCTTATCTGCAAAAGAATGCCATACAAATGATAATATTAGTGTGACAACCGAGGTTATAATCAACCCTTGCCAGATTTCGGGTATTTTCATTCCCGGTAAAGAAAGCGCAGCGCCTGGTCCGTAAAGCGCATAACGCCATAGCTCAGCCCAGTATGTGATCGGAAGTATCTTTCCGATATTAGCCAGGAACACGGGAAGTGTACCCAGTGGAATAACCGCTCCGGATAGCAGGAACAGTAATCCAGCAACACCTTCAACCATCACCCAACCCATTCGATCAACCAGTAACATCACTCCCGTCAGAATCCAACCCAGAGCAAAACAGCCGATAAGTCCAACTATTGCGCTGCCCAGAAACATAAGCCAGTCAATGCCTTCCGGACGGAAAGGAATATCCAGAAATAGATAACCAGCCAGGATCGTCAACCCGGCGCCGACGGTGGCGATGAAGGTTTTACCTGTTGATCTGCCGAGTATCTGGACGATGAATGGTGTGGGCGCTATATAGATATATCGTAATATCTTGTAATGCTCTCTGTCTTCCACAACCGCCCACCCGCAGCCCTGCAGCACAAATCGGACAAAGACGAATACACCTGATCCCGCCATCATAAAGGCGATAAAATTGGTTTCGCTCGAATCACCGAGTATTACCAGGTACATAAAAACCAGAATCAGAACGCTCGCAGCAGGTCCCAACAACGCTATGAATAAGTAAACCCATGGTGGCGCCCAGTTCCCATCCATCTTCCAACCGAGGATGACGTTGGCTTTGTAGGCTTGAAATAATTTTGAAAATGATGTTTGCATTGATGTCAGTAGATGCGACACTCTTGTCGCGTGGGTTTTATTAACCGCAGATTACGCAGATTTAACAGATTTTTTTGTCTGTTTAATCCGTTAAATCTGCTGTGAATTAAGTTTCGCATTCACATCGTATACCAATTCCTAATAACTTGACAACTTGAAACTTGATAACTTGATAACTTCTTAAACTAATTTCAACCAATCCGAGATCAAAAAATAAAACCGGTCAATCAGCAGCGCAATCCGCGTCATAACCGTATACCCATATCCGGCGCCGAAGCCTACCATAAGCAAACCGGTACCGACTCGCGCGAAGAATCCTGCTGTGCCGCGGTGTTCGAGTGAAAAGAAGAAGTAAATCAGGATACAGATCAATCCGAAGACTATTACTGGATTTGAGAATATATTCAGTGCGGTAAGAAGTCCCGGATGTGCGGCAAAACCGGCAATCGCTTCGGACGAAACTGGCGGCACAATCGAAGCCTGCACTTGACGCATAAGGTCGCCCTCTGTGAAGCCAATCACTGCCATCCCGCTGTAAATTCCCACCATATATGCAAGGGGCCACCGCGAAATCCAGGAATACTTCTTGGAAAAGCGGGTGAACATCATAAGCCCAAGCACGAACGGGATTATCAACCACCAATTCTTCCCTGCTACCAAAGGATCCCACAAGTTGGGCTTGAATACGTTGAAGAACTCAATAGCTATAACGTATCCCGCTGCAAGCCCTACAAACAGGTGCTCGGCTACCTTGAAAAAGGGATTATCCTTATAAAGAAAGCTGAGGATCATCAGCGTAAGCAGTGCGGCAACCCATGTCCAGAAGACGTCCACTATTTCTTTTCCCCCCGTTTGACCATAAAATATACTACATTACCGGCAATGATAAGGAGAATAATCAGGACATGCCCTGCAGATTGAGCATTCATAAACGTCAACGCCAGACCGGGTTCTTCGAGGAGTTGCTCGTATTCGGCGCATCCTGATATCCCCATCAACATTCCGGAAATTTGACCGGACTGGAGATAGGCGGAGTATTCGGGAACTGAAACAGCGCCCGCTCCGGTGATCATCGTCAGTTTGAAGCGGGATTGCGCATATTGGACGTATTCCTTGGTGCCGGGATAGCCTACCGACAGGTTTACGAAAAGCGGGAAACTGGAATAATTTTGCACTCTATCCATTAACGGCAATTCAGCGATGCTTGTGCCGTGATAATCCACCGGGAAGGCAACGCGGATAGAACGCCCCATATCGACCATCACCGCTTCACGCCCCTCTTTGAAGCCGAGGTTGACATAATCTGTACCATATTTCTTGTCGTTACCGCGTTCTTTAAGGATATTCTCCAGCGCCAGTTCAACCATCGGCGGACCAGCGGGCCAGAGCGAGAGAGCAACAACTTTCAGATTTCGACGAAATAAATGACGCAAGGTGGCTTCGGTCATAGGGTAGAGTTCAGCCTTGGAGCCGGGATCATAGTCAGACGACAGCAGCACCATTGAACCCTCCGGCAGCCTCTCGATATGATCGTAGAAATTCTGAGTCGGCGTCGATATCTTTAACGGCACCTCAAGCGGGATGACGAGCGGGATCAGGACTGCTATAGCGACCAGGAGGAATATCCAGCGTTTGTCGAGGTGTTCGAGGGATTTAAGAATATTTTGTGTTTTCGATTTCAATTAAACAGTCCTATTCGTAATTTCCTCATTCCCAACTTGATTGGGAATCCAGAGAATTCAAGGACTTACTGGATTCCCAATCAAGTTGGGAATGAGGAATGGAGTGCTTTTCGGTCAGACACTAACTACTACTCACTTCACCAATACAACTTTCCGCACGGCGCTAAACGCATCCGCCTCCATTCGCACGAGATAGATACCTGCCGGAGCATCCAGTCCATTCCATGCCACTATATAACGACCTGTTGCCTGTTTGTGATCTATTAGTGTGGTGATTAACTTACCGGTCAGGTCGAATACTTGCAGTGAAACGTCCGATGCTTTTGGCAGATCGAACGACAATTGTGTCATCGAATTAAACGGATTGGGGTATGGTTGCCTGAGACTGAACTCTGTTGGCGACCATTCTTCTGCATTAGGCGCTGATCGACCTTCATTAATCACAAAGCGCGAACTCCACTTCATCAACACACCGCCCTCGTCCCACTCGTCACCTGCGGCTTCATTATGGTATCCGCTGATAATAAGATCGAACAGCAATTCGTATGCTTCTTGTTCTTCAGCGCTGTACTCGAATATGAAATCCTCTTCCGGTTGAATGTTCTCGTCATCCGGTTGAATTGGTTGCTGCTGGTCATGGATAAAATTGTATCCCCATGTGTCGAGTACGACACCTGATACGCCTTCAACATCATCCCAGACTGTAATAAATTCACCAAGACCTGCAAACCTGAGTTGACCGCTCACCTGATGCCAGGTGTCCGGTGATGCGCTGTTAATTAAAGGTATAACCTCGATGATTTCACCTGGCTCAGCAATATTATCATCATCACCATTGCTGTCTGGATTGTCGTCGTCGTCCACTAAAATCCGACCAATAATAAGTGGCGAAATAGGAAAATTGAAATAGCTAATCCACGGTCCTTCCGGTTCGACTTCATTCAATACTGTTAATCTGAAGTAAGCATACTCACCTGGTTCAAAATCATCAGAGATGGAAACTTCAAATTCCCGAACTGACCACTCCGTTTGACCGGATCGGATATTGTTAAAAGTAGCCTCTTCCTCAACAATCTCTGCACTTTCGGTCAGTGATTCAATCAAACCATGCCCCATTAGAATATTCCGGTCTAATTCGTTTACGATCATTATCTTGAAACGGATATTCCGTCCTGGCTCAATCAAGTTGTCAGGATTTGAATCTGTTGGTTCTACGTTTTCGTAGAATTCGAAGCGGGAGAATTCGACTTCATTAAATGCGCAAATATAAGCTGAACCTGAATAATCGCCATCATCATCATTACCATTAGCTCCTACAATGGCGTAGTTGCCACTTATAGAAACGGATATGCCGAACTGATCATCTGCTGCTGCATCATTAGCAGTCAGTTTTGTTATTTGATTCCATTCTTCGCCTTCGTTTACAAAAGTATAAGCTGAACCTGAATCTTCTCCGTCGTCATTGTTACCATGAGCTCCAACGATGATGTAATCACCGCTTATTGAAAGCGAATAGCCAAAATTATCACCTTCAGCGGCATCGTTGGCGGTAAGTTTCTGCTGTTCAGTCCATTCATCGCCATCCCGTCTAAATATGTAGGCTGAACCTGAATACTCGCCATCATCATCGTTACAATGAGCTCCTACAGTGGCGTAGTTGCCACTAATAGAAACGGAGTTGCCGAACAGATCACCTTCGGCTGCATCGTCGGCAGTTAATTTTGCTTGTTCCGTCCACTCATCACCATCCCGCCTGAATATGTAGGCTGATCCTGAATATTCACCATCATCATCATTTCCAGCGGCTCCTGCAATTGCATAATCGCCGCTGATAGAAACTGAATAGCCAAATAAGTCAAGCACTGAGGCATCGGAGGCGGTCAATTTGGCATGTTGTGTCCATTCCTCGCCATCACGCACAAAGATATAAGCTGAACCTGAACGATCTCCATCATCGTCGTTCAAGCAAGCTCCAACTATAGCATAATCACCGTCAATGGAAACAGAAGAACCGAAATTGTCACTTGCTGCAGCGTCGTCGGCAGCCAGTTTTTGTTGTTGAACCCATTCCTCGCCATCTCGCACAAAGATGTAGGCTGAACCAGAACCCTGTCCATCGTCATCGTTGCCAGAGGCTCCAATTACCGCATAATTACCGCTGATAGATACTGAATTTCCAAAATTATCACGACTGGCAGCATCGTCTGCTGTAAGTTTTTGTTGCTGAGTCCATTCCTCACCTTCTCGTACAAAGATGTAGGCTGAACCGGAAACATTTCCATCATCATCGTCACCAGAGGCTCCAACAATGGCGTAATAACCATTGATAGAAACTGAAGTGCCGAAACCATCACCTGCCTCGGCATCGTCGGCAGTGATTTTGAATTCATCGATGCCGAATGTGTTGCCTGCTGAGAGTATGACTATAATTACGACAAATAGAATTGATGAATGATTCATTTAAATTTATCCTCTTTTTGTTCTAATCTAAGATCACTACTTACTTTAAGTCGGTTTGTTGTAAACTGAATAAATAGTATAACCTTCAACTCGTTTACATCGTAGAAAACTGAAATATTACACAAAAGCTATGGTTTATTTTTCCAACTTTCCTTCAATGAAATTACTGATAATCGCAGGATGTATCGCAGATGAATATCCAAGATTTTGTATTATATCAACCTCATTTTCATCTATTGAATTTACTAAATTCTCAGTGATTACTCCAACAACTTTTCCTCTCCTATTGACAATAGGTCCTCCACTATTACCTCCTCGAAGAATACATGAAACGATAGATGATTTTACACCATCTCTCATATTTAAAATAGATACTACTTCACCTTTATGAACAATCAAATAGGCATCGTCTGTTCCTGAAATTGGAGGATAACCAAACGTAATAATTTCTTCCAAAGGTTCAACGTCATTGCATATATTAAATGATCTCGCGTTTACTTCATCTCCTGAAATGGTGATCAAAGCTAAATCGATTTTATTATCCTTCGAAACTTCAACACGCAATGGTTTTACCTTCTTTTGTGTTTCAGTAAAAACAATTTCTAATTTCTCATTGCCAATCATCGGTTTTATAACATGTTTACAAGTTATAATTTTATCATTATCAACTAAGAAGCCAGTACCACATCCAATATCTTGAGCCCAGATACAACAAACAGAATTCTTCCATTCTTTATATATCACTTTTGGTCCACCAAAATATTCTAAATATGAGCCATCACGGAAAATTTCCTCCCCAAGATCATTCAGTTCTCTGTAAAGTGTCTCGGGATCGTCAGTATTGGTTGATGGATCAATTAATTGTTCATTTTCAAGCTTTCTGAAGATTCTGCTTATTTGCTTCCGTCTTGATAGCTTAATATCTCCATTTTCCATTCTATTACAAAGTATCTCATCTAGGCTAGATGCTGTTACGGCAACACCAATAAATGGGTCTCTGTCTGAATGGTAAGTTGCTTCCATCGTAATCCCATTTACTTCACCCCATTCTCTTTGGTCAAGTTTTTCGCCTCTCTTAAATAGATATAGGTACTCTAATACACAGCCCAATGGGTCATCTTCGAAACGAATAGCCATTAATAATGCTCCTATAAGATATTGCATTGCTTGTTTGTTTTCACTGCAGGGTGAGGACATCCTGCGGTACGTAAGTAAATTGACAGACAGGAATGTCCGTCTTACCCGATTATTTCCCCCTCCCCAAATACGATCTTTCAATCCCAAACACCATCTTCAGCCCCGTAGCAACCGCCCCCAGCGCCGCGCCTATCAGTATCCCTCTTTGTGCCACCATATTAGGTACTTCCATCACCCAATCCACGAGCCCGGGCATATCGCTCCACCGGATTTCAATTAGGATTCATACTTTGAATTACTCGTAGAAAATCGTTATCCAGTTACATAAGAAGTACAAAGTTAATATATTATTCAATAAAGACTTATGATTTAATGAAGTCTTGAAATACATCTTATAGTTACATCGCGTTACATAACCGTTACACCCAGAATGGAATGTATGATGCATCTACTTCCTTATCGTACTCAATAGTCATTCAGTGTCTTTTCATCCTTCTTCCTTAATCTTTCACTTCCCTCTCCCCAAATACGACCTTTCAATCCCAAACACCATCTTCAGCATCCGACTACATCGGTTCCGTCAACGCTAATGCTTCAGACGACACCTTGAACAGATCCTCCGGTCGATATCGTTCCAATGCGTTAAGGATTTCCACGCCAATAAGCTTTCCATCAGCGTCAAAATCCAGATTCACTCCCTCTTCAAGTTCTTCGGTGCGCATTACTCTCACCTCTTGAATGCGGATGTATAATGCGTCTACTTCCTTATCGTACTCAATAATCATTTATTCGGTTATGCCTTTAGCTCAGCCGGAGTAGCGCAGCTTGCTGCGCGCTCGCAAGCAGACACGCATGCGCCACCGTGCAAGAACGGAGCAAACTTTTCTACTCCGGTATTATTAAGTGGACGCGTAGCAAGCTGCGCTACTCCGGTGTTATTAAGTGGACGCGTAGCAAGCTGCGCTACTCCGGTATTATTAAGTGGACGCGTAGCAAGCTGCGCTACTCCGGTGTTATTAGGTTTATACATTGCTGAGCTAAAGGCATAACCGATCATTTATTTGTCTTTTCATCCTTACATCCTCAATCCAGTCCCGGTATCTTGGGATGCTTATCTCTCTCACGAATCAGCCTCTTTGCATCTTTCAATGTCCCACTCGTATCAGGCAGTTTTGGTCTTTTACCGTCGAAGTAATCCTGGATCGTGAATATCTGCAGGACAGGATACGATACCTTGCCACCAGGCTGTTTCCAGTATCCCAAATCTGCTGCCTCAGAGACCATGCCTTTGGTTGGTTCTCTCAGTGCGATTATAATGCCGAGAGGCGCTTCATCACGATTCATAACCTGTTTCAGCGCCCGTATATCTTTGGGTTGATAGCCACCCCCTTTGACTTCGACGATAATGCGGTGGTGACCTTCTGCATAGTCTTTAAAAAAGAGAAGACCGTCAATACCCGTATCACCCCCTCCGCTGCTCTTGAAAGGTTGAGCTCCTATCAGGGAGACAGCCCAACTCTCAAATTGAAATGGCTTGGCTCGCGCAAGATGTGCAGCGTCATCAAAGGATTTTGGAATCCCCATCTCTTCAAATGAAATGTCGGGAAACTGGTCAATCAACCTCTTTTTCACGAGTCCGATTGCATAATAAGTGATGTCTATACCAATCCATGAACGCCCAAGTCGTTCAGCGGCGACGATAGCAGTTCCACATCCACAGAACGGGTCGAGTACGACTGATCCTTCCTCCGACGATGCTTTTACTATTCTCTCAAGCAGCGCCACTGGTTTTTGAGTGGGATAACCTAATGATTCTTTGGCAGGAACAGGACGAATATCTGTCCAAATATCCTGTGCTTTAACACCTTCCATCTCGTCGAGATAACGGATATATCTAATTCCTCCTGTTTTTGTATAGTGGAGCCTCCCCGCTCTATCCAGTTCTTTCATTTTTTCTTCTGCATATATCCAACACCTGCTCGGACCGGGCTTATAACCCTTCCACTCATAAATCTGACCCTTGGAAGCGCGTTGCATAGGCGCAGTAATATCACTAAGTGTGTATCGTCGTCCGGACTTGTCCTTCCTCCCATAGTATGTCCGATGATAGCTTTCATCAAAAGGGGTGAAAAGCTGGTTCCAAGTACTTCTCCTCCCCTTACAATAGAATAGAATAGTGTCGTGAATCGCTCCAAATTTCTTCTTAACATTACCATGAGAACTCGTCCTTTTCCAAATAATTTCATTTCTGAAGTTCTGCTGACCGAATATCTGGTCAAGAAATATCTTAAGGTAATGACTTGCAGTAGGGTCACAATGAAGATACAATGAACCACTCTTCTTAAGAACCCGATGCAGTTCCACCAGTCTGATTGCCATCATAGTCAGGTATGCCATCAAATCGGAGGTCTTCATGAACGACTTGAATGCGTTCATAGTCGTCTTCAGTTGTGGTGACACAAGATGACTGGACATAAGTTCATCGAAAGCCTGTGCTGTTGGCGGAGTCCAGCGCCAAGTGTCTTCAAAAGCTTCGATCTGAGATGAAGCCCGCTTACCTTTCTCGTCTTTAAAAATGATGTTGTACGCCCGGCGACTATTGAAGGGAGGATCGAGATATATCAGATCAACTGATTCATCCGGTAGATGCTTCCGCATTATTTCCAGATTGTCACCGTAGTAAAGCTGATTCATTAGTAATGGTTCCTGTATTTCCTGTCGATTCTAAATTGTAAAGCCTTCAACCCGATAAAGGGGTGAATCCGATTATGCAATCCTTGAACCTGAGTGTTGGTTCTACTTTATGAACCGGAGTGTCGAAGCTTGCTTCGGCAGGCGCAAGCAAGACTTGCGCACTCCGGTACATTAGATTGTCTTTTTCCTATAGGTGGTTCGCCTGTTAAGCGACGGACAGGAATGTCCTTTCCTCCATTATTTTGGGTAGACGAATAAATTCGTCTCTCCCCGCGTTCCTTCATCCATCACTTTCCCCTCCCCAAATACGACCTTTCAATCCCAAACACCATCTTCAATCCCGTAGCAACCGCCCCCAGCGCTGCTCCAATCAGTATCCCTCTTTGTGCAACCATATTAGGCACTTCCATCACCCAATCCACAAGCCCGGGCATATCGCTCCATAAGAGTTGACCAACCGGGACACGACCGAGCATAACGATGACTGCCGTAACTGCGAGCAATCCCGCCTGCCAGGTTTTGACGCGGAAGGCGCGATAGGCTGCCGAGGCGATGAAGAAGGCTAACGTTGCGTACATCGTCGAACTCATCGGGACGTACATACTCATGTAGAGACGGTCGTTGAAGAATGTTCCGGGTGTGATGCCACCGATCAAACCGATGAACAGGGTGGCGAGCAATGCGGTAACCGTAATCAGCTTATACTGCCAATCCCTGCCCTTCTTTGAAACGACGTCCAGGTTTATACGGACTAAATTTGATACACCCAGGACATAGGCAAAGGCAAGGACGATCACCGCCCATTGCTGGAATGTTCCGGCAAGATCATTAACCGCCCAGTGCGGTACAAAGTACTGGACGATCATAAACAGACCGAAGAAGAGGGTTATTTTCAGGGGGATTTCGCGGCGCATGTTATTTCTAACTAACTTGTCGGTTGAGGATTTGCTTTAATAGAATCGGGACTGTATAAGGAATCTTCAGTGCATTACCAATTCTTCGATAAGGTTGTAGTTTTGCATTAGTAGAAGTTTTATTCAGTCGAGGTTGATAAAAAACTATAAGACGTCTTTCACATTCATTCAGCAGGTTATCATTATGAAAACGTTTGAGAATACTATCGATGTAATCCATAAAACACCTCGAACTCTTGAATTTATCCAGAATATCCCTTTCAGAGAAATTTTTAGATTTTAATTCAATAAAAAGCAGATAATCAATACCTTCATAACTTGTTAGAACAACTGCGTCACACTTCTTACGGTATCCACTATCTGGGGATATATAATTACTTAAAGGAGGCTGCTTATCGAACGAATATACAATATTGCTTTCACTCTGAAATCCACATATATCAACACTCCTGAGTTTTGCTGAAGGATCAGTTTCCTTGATTCTGACTTTTCTGTTGGGAAATTCCTTGATGTAATCATTATTAATTACTGCAATGTAATTCGATAAATTCACCGCTATTCCTCCGCAAATAGAATTGCTTCCTGAATCCTGTTCATTTCATTTATACTGTCATCAAAAGATCCAACTTCAATGCCATACTCTGTATCTATTTCAGCAGGTACTAGAGTTGTAATTCTATTTCGTCCTCGTTCTTCTGCTAAATATACTTTTACTTTTTCTGTTGACAATAACATATTTTCAGAGTATTTATGCTTTTCTATAATCTCAGTGCATTGTTCTTTACTTGTATTAAGCATTATCAGTGTATTTAACTCCTTGATTATATAATCGCTGTGAGTTGTAATGAATACACTAATACCGGCGTTGACCAATTTCGCGAATAATTGAGCGATTTTACGTTGGTTTTCAGGATGAAGATTCAGTTCAGGTTCATCAATAATTAGCAGATCACCTTTTTTGGCAATGTTCTTCAAGAAAAACGCTAAGTCCATTAATGACCTAACACTGCTGGAACATTCTTCCAAAGTTAACCTGGTTTTACCCTTTCGAGTTACAAAGAAGAGTTTATCTCCGGTTACTTTATAATCACCACCAACAATAATTCGAAATTCTTTTAGAATATCAGGATACTCATTTACTAAGTAACTTTCTTGTTTATCAACACTATCCAGACTTCTCGTAAAATCAACATTGTCATTAACCGGTAATGCATAAGCTTGAAAGACACGATCTAACAATCCAAAAGGGTCTAAATCCTTTTCTTTACTCCTACCCAATTCCTCAACAAGACGATTCCGAGCGAAATCCAATTCTTTCCTGAACAAGGCTGCGCCTGTTCTTTCGGTGCTGGATATAAATACGTTAGGAAGTAATGGAGCAATAATAATATCTTGTAATACTTCATTGGTTACACTCTCAAAAGCATCAAAGGAAATGGGTGGTTCTCCATTTTCAATAAACCAGGTTACTTCTAATTCAGGGCTATTCTTTACTTTTGAAAAGATTATTGATGTTCTTCCCTTTCGCGTCATTTCCCTTCTATACTCTGATTCTACATCCAATCCAGATATATCGACAGTTATAAGTATCTCTGATTCAGAGAACAGACTCTCTTGCGAAGCAAGTACTTTATAGAGGACTTCTGTATAATCCTTACATCCTCTTTTAAGTAAGTCATTAATGCTGTTCATTTGCTCATTTAAATCAATATAGGTAACACCCCGATCAATGATGTCCTTATAATTATCCTTTAGTGACGTAAATTCAATGAAGTGACGCCATAACTTGAGAAAACCATATAACGCATACGTTGCATAAGTTTTCCCGGTATTGTTCTTACCGCATATTATTGTCAGGTTACCAAGTTCGAATTCAGCGGCTTTAAGAACTCCTAAGTTCTTTAATTCTACTTTCATATTCATTTCCTTTAATAAACATAGCGCTGGCGTCTCACCAGTAAGGTTCTTCAATGCCGGCGAGACGCCAGCGCTACGATGTTTTCATACTTACTTCTTACCACCAAGATACGTACACGCTTTTGGTATGGGATGAGCCAGGATTCGACCGTGTGTTTTATCGTCGAACCCGCCGGCTTTTTCAATGGCGTCAACAATATCCGGCACCAGGTTTTCACCTACGACTAAGTTGCTCTCCTCACGCGCCGGAGATATCTTGCTCTGTTCCGAGTCGCTCGGGCTGATATGCTTAAGCTTGATGATAGTCGCCCCGGCTGCTCCGACGCTCATTGCGGCTTTGACAAGATCATTACCACGACCCTCGTTGCAGGTGACGATCAAATTTGTGAGATTCTCAAGATAAGCCCTCTTCTGCTTCGACTCGCTCACTTTACCCGACATGGATCGAAGGCGCCAACGAGTACCTCCCTCTATTTCATCCATCGCGGCAATGATTTGCTCCATACTCGCCGCATGTTTCGGCAACTCGCGTGTGACCTTCCTGTTGATGATTCCTTTTCCAACTGGATAGAGAAAGATAAATCCTTTTCCGGGTTGATCGAGATTTCCAGCATTGATCATCATGTCCATAACAGCTTCAGCATCGTCTGAACTCGCAATCAAGTTGATGACCTCTTTTGCTGCCGGTATGGTTATGCGTAAAAGCCCGAGTTTGTCCCTCAAGCCCGTGCCAATCCCGAATGTGACGCCGGGTACGCAGGTACCGGTATCCAGCGCAACCCTTGCGACGTGGTTTCCTTCCCCGCGATAAACAATGCAGCAGATGCCCATTAATTTGGTTTGCAATGTATAAGTCTTACCCGTTTCAGTGGAATCTATGAAGTTTTCCTGGCAAAGGTCGTGGTTTTTAATCAATCTGACATCTTCGCTGAATATCGTATACCTTCCCGAGGTGTCCATCTTGCTTTTGTCAACAATCAGATTCATAGCAGTTTTTTCCTGCTTGGAAGGCACCAGAAAAGACAGAAAATCAGCGTGTTCTTCTACAATCACCGTCTCGAATCCGATCCCGAACGGTCCTTTCTTTTCCCTCAGCATAAGCGTTCGTGCATCTGTTAACTGAAGATCGACAATCCCCGCTGAATTCAGAGCTTCCACAATGCTTGAGGTCACTCCTCCATGGAATATTCCGGATATTTTACTGAGCTTTTTTTCTGCAGCCATCAGGAGTTACCTCCCTTTATTACAATTTTGGAGGATTCTTGAAGCATTGCCTTTTGCCTCCTGGTTACCAAGATCCCCACCGACAACACAGAAAGGATAGGGCAAACAGACGCCATTGACAGGATGCCGAAACCTTCAACTACACCGACTTGTCCTCCGAGTCCCAGACCCACGGCAAGCACGAGGGGAACGGTGACAGGACCCGTAGTCACTCCTGCGCTATCCCAACCAATGTTAACATATTCTTCCGTCGATATCTTTGATAAGAACAGCAGCAAGATATAAGGCGGCACCAGGAGAAAAACGAGTGGAATGCCCCACAGGATTTTCGCCACGCCGAGCACGATCCCGGTGCCGACGCCTAACGCGACCGCTTGCATTAACACCTTTTTCTTGAAGACCCCCACAGTGATCTGTTCAACAGTTAGTCCCAACGCATTCAACGCCGGTTCAGCCATGGTAGCCCCGTATCCCATGATGAAGGCGAAAATCAACACTACTATCAATCCTATTAAGCCACGTTCCGAACCGTAAAGAGGACCTTTAGTCGGTGTATATGAGTATATAGCCTTCTCCTCATCGTGCCCCCTCTCGTAGTAAGGCACTTCTTCGTAATCACTGCCGGTTTTCAAGTAAAAGAATTCCTTTAGTTCTCCTTCAGATGTGGTGGCTGTCTGGACCGTTTCCTTTTTAAAATTTGTAATGTTCCGTATCTGTTCCTTCATCTCGATGCTCATAAATGAAGAAGGCAATTTACTGCCGATCTGATCGCCGAGTTTGCTAAGCCCGAGTTCGATGCCGATGTTAAACAGAAACATTCCGAAAACGGCGAAAGTAATTCCAAGCATTATTTCATCAGCATGCGGAAGTTTTTCACGTAGAATTATAATGAACACAAGAATTAGAAAAAGCGTAAGCGGAATGATAGCCTGTGCTGCAGCGCGCCCGTTACGATTTAATATATCGAAAACTTTAATTGGCGGTACCAATCTGGCATAGTGGATAGCCGCATCCTTGACAGCATCCTTGTCGTTGTTGAAAACCGTCATTTGCTGGTCTTCCGAACCGTACAGAGCAGCCCAGCACTCGAGTGCGTCCGGTTCCTGCCCGAAAACCTCACCCCGCTTCGAATCGTTCTGTTTAAGTTTATTCAGATAAGCAAGCATCTCGTTCTTATCTCCACCAAAAAGCGCAAGCTGGCTTTCTATGCTTGCATTCCTGAAAGCGTATCCGGTCATATCTTCTTTGCTAAGGAATAAAGTTATGGCTTTCGACTGATTGCCTTTGCTGAAAAAAGCTGTTTCTTCCATCGGCTTCGAAACGTCTCCAAGAAAGACAGCGCCGAGCGTGAAAACAGTAATAATGGGAAACAGTGAAGCGAGCGTCACCATCCCGAAACCGGCAGCGCCATCACCCGAACTGCCGGCGATACGACATATCCCGATGCCCAGCGCCAGAACGAGAGGTACCGTTACCGGTCCGGTCGTCACCGCACCACAGTCCCAGGCAAGCCCTGTCAGCGCACACAAGTTCGGGTCAAAATACCCCAAGATAGTAATCCCTACAAGTCCGCTTATCAGGATGTATATAAACGGCTTCAAGGACCATTTGTAAAGGAACCGCAGCATACCGAACATGACCGCTATACCCACCCCGGCACCGACAGCGTAAACAAGATAGTTGGCATATTTATTAAGCAGGAGAAACAACAGCGGAGCCTCCCAAGGCTTTACAGAAGAGCCGGCGGCTTTCAAGACACCGATTGCAGGTTCCGCGAACGTGGCGCCCATACCGAGTATAAAGGCGAAAGCTAATATCACCGGCAATTTCGATTTCTGCGGCAGCTTTATTCCGATGACTTCACCCAGCGGCATGAGACCAAGCATCAAGCCCTCCATAAAGAAGGTAAGTCCGACGATGACAAGTGATAGTCCTACCGAGATGACCGAAGCTTCAACGATGCCCATCTGAAGCACAATGGTCTGAAACAGGATCAGATAAACGATTATCAGAGAAACGGATTTTATCTGCTCCATAATCCGGTCTCTGACATACGGGAGCAACATCCTGATCGCCTGTGTGAAAGTTACCTTGATCTTACCAACGGCTTGCTGTTGTGCTGCCATATTATTTTCCTCTACATATTCAACGAAATTATTCTATGAAAACTTGTTTGAAAGTCGCACGACGATCCAGAGACCTCGCGCTCGCTCCATCATGAATGGGCGCTTCAAAATATCCTGAATAGTGGCTGACAAGAATGTCCCCCCTCCCCAGTAAAACTGTAATTCAGAAGATATCAAAATCACAAAGCTTAGAGGCTAAAGCCTCTTCACTCACTTATCCCGCCACTTTGGCAGGCGTCCCTCGATAGCAGCCTTAAGTCCTTCGTGAGGATCAATATTGTTAAGCAGATCAATCATATATGTGGATTCGGACGTCCTCATTGCTTCCATAGCCGGTGTATACAGACTCCTGTCGATAGCGCGCTTAGCCCATATCACTGCAGGGGCGCTGTAGGAAGCGATTTTATCAGCATAACGCTCCATCTCTTCAATTAATTCACCTTCCCGAACGAGCCTGTTAACCAATCCTGCCCGATGAGCCTCGCGAGATGAAATTCTATCTCCGGAAATTATCCAGTCAAGTGCGCGATTTCTACCAACTAAACGCGGTAAAATCGCCGTTGCAATTGGCGGGTAATGACCAAAACTTACTTCAGGATGGCAAAAGGTTGAGCTCTCAGTGGCGATTAGGATGTCGCAAAATGCTGCAATGTCAAATCCACCATCGGATGCTTCACCTTCCACGGCAGCAATAGTAAGTCCCCGGATTTCGTTTAAGTAATCAAACATCCGGGTGAAAAGCGGCATAATAAGACCTACACGCTCAGATGTTCGTTCTTGAAGTTCTAATCCACCGCAAAATGAGCCGCTGGCTCCTCTAATCGTAAGCACTTTAAGAGATTCATCTTCGCGCGTTTGTCCTAAAGCATCAACGATCTCCTCTAACATTTCGTGATTTAGCAAGTTACGTGGTGACCGATTAAAGATCAAATCAGCACGATTCTGCTTACGCGAAAACTTGATAAAACGATAGTCACTCATGAGTGTTCTCTCCTTTGTTTATAATTATACTTTTTTGTATGTAGGGCAGACGTCTCTGCCTGCCTTTGTTAGAGTGATTCGCAAGCACAGAGGCTTACGTCACCATGTTTTAAACAGGATTAGGAATATCTACAAATTCCACTTCTAAGTCAAATTTATGTCGCAGATGTTCACCTAATGCCTTAATACCCCACTTTTCGCTGTTGTAATGTCCGGCTGCATACAAACTGATCTCCAATTCTTCAGCAGCACGGACGTTCTGTTCGGTAAGTTCGCCAGTTATCATTAGATCAGCGCCTGCTTCAGCCGCATCTTGATAAAAGCGTCCTCCACCTCCCGAAAGAATAAAGATACGTTTGATTTCACGCTTATTGAAATCCAATCCCAACCCATTTGTGTCAAGAATTTCATCCGCTTTTTCCCGGAATGATTCAAAGCTGATGGGTTCTGATAAATCACCAACCGCTGCAATCGGATTATCTATATCTGAAACCGGGATAAAGATTATGTTTTCAAGCTCTAATGCTTTCCCGATCAGAGCATTGTTACCCAAATCCTGATGAGCATCAAGGGGAAGATGATAACCGAGCAAACTGATGTCGTTGTCTAACAGCAGCTTAATACGATCTTTCATTATCCCTGTCAATGCCATCGGATGCGGGTCATTTTTCCAGAAAAGCCCGTGGTGCAGCATAACAGCCTGTGCTTGACGTTCAATAGCGGCTTCTATTATCCGTTGACTTGCCGAGACGCCGGTAACGATCTTACTGATGGAAGATTGTCCTTCGACCTGGATACCGTTCACGCAATAATCGCTGAATGAAGCAGTATCCAGTAGCTTTGAGAGATAATCGGCAAGTTTGTTTAAATCAAACATTGAATTTATCTAATTTTAATAATGTTGTATTGCTGTATTGTTGTATTGATATTCAGCAATAAAGCAATACAACAATACAGCAATATATTAAACACATTACTGATTCTGTTGAAATACTTCCTATTTGTCATTCCCGCGAAGGCGGGAATCCAGTTTTAAGAGCTTTAAATACTTGAAAACTCTGGATTCCCGCCTTCGCGGGAATGACAAAATAAGAAGGATATTCTGTAATAATTGACTTTTTCAACAGAATCATTACTCCGTAGGAGAAATCCTGTTATTTACCTGTGAAATTTGCCGGGCGCTTTTCGAGGAAGGCGCCGAGACCTTCTTTCACATCTTCAGTAGAATAAAGTACACCGAACAGGTCGGCTTCTATCTTAAGTCCTGAACCCAAATCGGTGTCAAGCCCGCGGTTTACGGCATCAATGACGTAAGATAAGGCAATGGGACCCTTGGTGAGTATACCTTTCAGCATTTTTTTCACTTTGGCAAGGAATGCTTCATTATCGAATAGCTTTCTGCCTTTTTCATTGACAATTTCGTTGCCTTCGTCGTCTTTTTGATAGACCTCAACGACCGCATTTGCCAGTCCGATACGAAAAGCCTCCGCAGCGTCAATTATCCCGCCACCGAGCAGCAGTTCGAGAGCGCGTCCTTTGCCGACAAGACGAGGCAGCCTTTGAGTTCCGCCATAACCGGGAATGATACCCAGACCGACTTCCGGTTGTCCGAACTTTGCGTGAGCAGCAGCGACCCGCAAATGACAAGCCATAGACAACTCGCAGCCTCCGCCCAAAGCGAAACCGTTTACAGCGGCAATAACCGGCTTGGGTAGGTTCTCAATTTTATTGAATGTTGCTTGACCCGAAAGCGAAAAATCACGACCGGTAAGTGAATCCTTGGTGGCAAGTTCGCCGATGTCAGCGCCTGCCACGAAAGCTTTCCCGCCTGCTCCGGTTACAATAACGCCAAGCACGGTATCATCTGCAGTGATAAGATCGAAAACATGACTCAGTTCATCAATTGTTTCACTGTTCAGTGCGTTAAGTGTTTTAGGACGGTTAATAGTAACCGTGGCGATGTTTTCTTCAACATCGTAAGTGATGTTTTTAAATTCCATTGTTATTTCCTTTTATTTATTAATTAAGATAAGAGTAGTACCAGTTTGATAATATGTCTGCGGTCACAATTTGAGATTATTTTAAAGAAAAACCTCAAATTCAGTCAAACTTCCATCGCTGAAGTTTTCCAACCCGATCAGGCGTATCCCGTTTCAGATTAAACGGTCTGCCGCGTGCATCTATAATTAACCCTACCACTCCACCGTGAAGAGTCCTTTCGACAGGTTTACCGGGTCCTTCTCCCATATCGAAACCCTTGGCAGGATGGATAGCAGCGTGTACTGAGTCGCCTAATTCAAACGGTATTAATATCATATCTCCGTAATTAACAGTTATATCTATATCTTTACCGTTTGCGCTTTTACCGTTAACCTGGATTGCTTCACGTCCTTCCTTACCGTTGCCAATCGGCGCAACGCAAGTACCGAGGTGAATCAGGCAGTCCTTCTCGAACACTTCAGTAGCCGCCTTTTCATTGACCGTTGCCAGCACGCCAAGCTGCGGCATCATAAAGATGGAATCAACGGCTAACCTGGTTACGCCCTCAGGCTGGAAGGCATCAATAACCATTTGAGCCGCCTGGGAACGCTTGGGAGCATGTGACAACACACCTCCGGAACCAACCAACAGGTTGAGTGACATCATATCAACCAGTGTTTCACCACTCATCTTTTGCTCAAAAGCATCGGAGATTGAACGTTCCTGTTGGACACCCTTCAGACCTACTGCAAAGGATTTGTGCTGAATGAATGCGAGTCGCAACGCTTCGCGAGCTATAGCCTGCTCGATCTGCAGGTCTTCGAGTGTCTGCGGGACAGTAGTCGGTCGGATCATCTTGTTGCCGATGCGATCGCGTAGCACCTCCGGATTGATATCGAACGGTACCCAGCGCATAATGTTGTCGAAACCGGCTTCAGCAAGCACATTGGACACTGAATAACTCATACCGAGGTTGGCTGAAACAGTACGGTTGAAGACCTCTCCGAAAACGGAGAACACATCCGTAGTAGCTCCGCCGATGTCAACGCCGACAAGATCAATACCATCCTTTTTAGCGATGGTCTCCATAATGGCTCCAACGGCGCCGGGGGTAGGCATAATAGGCGCATCCGTCCAGCTCATCAGCTTGCTGTAACCAGGAGCTTGTGCCATCACGTGTTCCATAAACAGGTCGTGAATCTTGTCTCGCGCCGGACCGAGGTTCTCGTGTTCGAGTACAGGTCTGAGATTTTCGACCAATTTGAGATCGGTAATTTCACCGAGAGTCTTTACGACTTCATCGCTTGCTTTCTTATTACCGGCGAAGATAACCGGCAATTTGTAACCGCTTCCAAGGCGCGGTCTGGGTCTGGCGGCGGCGATTAGTTCGGCGAGTTCGACGACGTGCTTGGTGGTGCCGCCGTCAATGCCGCCGGATAGGAGGATCATATCCGGACGCAGCCGTCGAATACGTTCGATCTTCTCGTGCGCCAGACGTCCGTCGTTGGATGCAAGCACATCCATAACGATGGAACCCGCGCCAAGTGCAGCGCGCTCGGCGGACTCAGCGGTCATTGATTTAACGACGCCGGAAACCATCATCTGCAGCCCGCCTCCTGCTGAGGACGTAGAGATATAGATGTCGGTTCCTTTGCCGTTTTCTACCGGTCGTAGGATAGTTTCGTCATCGCTGATGAAATGCCTGTCAGCAAGTTCCTCGACCTCGCGGACGGCGTTCAGGACGCCCTTGGTAACGTCTTCAAAGGGCGCTTCCACGGTAGTCGGCGCTTCACCGCGCACGACCAGCCGGTATTCACCAGATTCCTGCTGCTCGATCAGGATTGCTTTTGTTGTGGTCGAACCGCAGTCGGTGGCTAAGATTGTTTTAGGGGTTGATTGGGACATTTATTGAGTAGTGAAATTTATTTTTTCTCTGTTAGAATTAATCTGTTTCAACGCTTCTTTGTTGAAAGGTAAATTCTTAACTAAATCATAGGACGTGTTTAAAACAGAAAAGCCATCATTCATTAAATCTATGATAATCGAGTGTACTTCTTTAATTAATTCGATGATGTCGATATTAGCAAAATTTTTTATATAGCTATTGAATCTTGAGTGATCGTTCTCATCTCTGTCGCTGATTGTTATTCCTGATTCAATATTAATTGGCCAGACACTTGGCAAGAATTTGTAAAACAGACCTTCTTCATCATGAAGTGAGAAAATTGGGAATGTATAACAACCCAAATGAGTCAACTTATTCCTATGCAAATAAATTAAATCTATCATTCTTCGATTATCATCCGAAAGCATCGGTTTTATTTTCTCTATCAGCATTGAAATACAGCTTTTTTTTAACTCGGTAATTTCCGCATGATTTCCTTCTCTTGGACAATTATCAATAGTTATTAAAATTTTTGTGAAGCTAGCTTTGCCAACTTTTAATCCTTTAACTGTATTAGTTAAAATCAGTGCTACTAACTCAGAGAATTGATCAAGAATCGATACTACTGATATTACATAATACTTATAGAGCAATGTAATCCTATCATCAACATTTTTATCATAAGGTATATCTTTGATTCGCTTAATTGGAGAGTATCCCTTATGATATATTAGTTTTAGTTCATCAGTTAGATTGTTGATTTCAATGAAGGAAGAAAACATAGCAATTATTATCGATTTTAAGTAACCAAACATGAAGCAATTTCCATTATCAAAGTAGTTTGGAATTATATTTAATGAGAAACAATTATTATTTACATAGAATACATATAAGTTAGTAGGAATTAATTTTCTTTCGTGTGCTTCAATCCACTTTTTATCGGGTGAAGAACTAAGTAACGGCGATGTTACTGCCATATCAGGAGATATATTTAAATCTTTTAATTTCATCCTTAAATCGCTTATTTATATCATTGTTTTCAGGCGGCATAGAGAACCTCTCCCTTTTTCAGAATCTCCTTGATGAATGCGTCACCCCATTCCAATCGATCTTTTACCTCTTCAGGCGTATAAACCAGCGGGGAGATCGGGATATACCTGTCGCGGTTATAAACCAATCGCTTAACCTCGACAAACCTGTCCAACCAATCCTTATCGGTATCCTTTATGATAAATAGGTCAATATCGCTGTGCTCAGTAGGTTCACCATAAGCGTATGATCCGTAAAGGATTATTTTTTCGGGGTGATAATCTTTACGGAGTTTGTCGGTTATGATATTTAGAATATTTTTTAGTTCTTGCTTTTTCATCGTTTACGTTTGTCTTATTTCTAACAGACTAATCTACGCTCTGCTTCATCAGGAGCGCCGTTCTCAAGCCAGAGAACGCAGCTCTCATTTAACTCTATTAGTGGAACAACCCACAGGATCATCTTCAATGGATTGTAGTAATTTAAAATATGGGTTGCGAAATGAAATCTTGCTTTTTTATCGAGTGATATTATCCTGTTATCGATTGCAATTGCACACTCAATTAGATGAACATCCTTCATTAGTATTTTGGTAATATGCTTATCTGGAGAATATTCATGTATAATTTCCTCTAACTCACCTTCTGGATTGCTATCTAAGTTTGTGATAACTCTATCAGCGTTATCCATATCAAATACCAGCGTTGCGAGTATCGAGATTCATGTTCTCGCCATTCATTAAAAAGGGGTTTATTTAAGACAATCGAGTACCCCTTTTTATCAATTATGTCAAGACATTCTGTACAAATATTAGCCTGTTCTGATTCTGAATCTATTTCACCTGCGCTACGAGCCACCGACGCATCAACAACTAATCTCAAATTCATACTTTTTCCAATTGCTTGCTATTCAATGACGCTTCAATAAGCGCTCTCTGTTTTTCCATATAGACATCGTCAAAATCCTGCCTCCACTGACCCCATTTACCATTTTCATCAATATCAGCGCTGTCAACGTGTGCAGCGCCGTTTTCGTCACGTTCAAACCAGTGCAATTTTACTTTATCAGAGGCTATCAATCCTTTAGCTACATAATAACGAATGCCTAATAATAACAGATCGCTATGAGTTTCAGCGATTACGATTACACCGCGTTTGGCTGCATCAGCTAAGATACCGGCTAAATCGAATTGAGCACGAGGGTGTAGGTGGATTTCTGGTTGTTCGATGTAGACGATTTGGCCGGGTTTTGCGGTTAATAACGCTATCAATACAGGCAAGCACTCTTTAACGCCTGCGCCAACATCAGCAATATTGATTAAGCTTTCATGATTATCTTTGCTTTTACTTGGAAGGCGACTAATAAGAATTTCAGCATGAACATCGTTTATTTCTTTTGCAAATATCTTCCAACCAAGTCCCAGTAATTCCAATTGTTTAGTTAGGAAATGGAGTTTTCCTTGATCTTCTTGTTTATTAGAATTTTGCCAGGTAAGTAATAAACTAGCGATATAATTTTGAAACCAACCAGAGAATGATCCTGAAACTCCTTGTTTAGTATAGTACCTTTCAGGATTTCCTCGCATTTCCGGAATATGAATAATATCACGTAAAATTGGCGAATAGGCAGCAAATGGGGTATAATTATCTCTAAATGAACCTCCAGCTTCTTGTCCACGAGAATCTCTGAATTTAAACTCCATATTTCTCACTACAAGCATGCATCTAATATTATTAACAATGCCTGTAATCTTTATAATTTGATAACCATCATCAAGCATATTCTTTACTGACGGCATTTCACTGACCAACTCTTTCAGTTCTTCTTTTGTCATACCCGGATATATGACTTTATCTTCATCATTCTCAGTAAAATCCAACCTGCTTATTGAAAATCCTTGTTCACTTCTTGTAAAATATTCACGGACTCTGAGATCATTGCTATTATTTAATTCTACAGTAAATTCTGTATTTCTATTATCTTCTTGAAGCCAATAAAGTTGATTAATAAGGTTAAACTTAACATTCGCTCCATCAAGTAATAGTGGGTGCGCAGGTTCAACAGGTGCCAACAACGTCTGTTTCATCAACAACAAAGGCTGCATAATACTAGTCTTCCCACTACTATTAGCCCCCGCCAGAACCGTCAGCGGTCGTATCTCAACCTCAGTCTCATCCCGGAAGCACTTGAAACCCTTGACCTTGATCTTGGTTAGGGTGACCGGCTCTTCCTTTTTCCGTTTTTTCTTTGGCATTATTTACTCCGTTGCTGTCAACCGCGGCGGGTTAACAGCGTATTAGTTCGCATTATCCTTCCTTCCAAGCTCCCAGCATCTTCCTCAGCAAAACAACCTGCCCTGCATGATAAGCGTTATGCGTAGTCAGTATCATCAGGGCGTCTACGGCGGTGATATTGTCCCATTCGGGGAAGGTTTTGTCCGGGTCGAAGTCCTCTAACAGCTTGTTCGTCTCGTTTGCCAGATGCCATAGCGCCATCCGGTGCGCCGTCCAGGCGTCCTCGCTGGGTGGAGCGTCCTCTTTGGGGAAGAAGTTGTTCTCATCGTCAGCGCTCTGAACCGATACGCCCTGCATCTTCTTGACCATAATCCAGCCCCATTCAATCGTATGACGCATCACCTGCCAGATAGTGTAAGGTGATCCCTCGACGCGTTTCCCCGCAAGTTCCGCGTCAACGCCATCCAGAACCTTGAACGGATCCGGATGCGACCAAGTCCCTTGTAAACCTCTTTTATATGCGTTTATCCAGATGTTGTCTTTCATTTGTTCCTTGAATGTTTTTTACCGCAGAGGGCGCAGAGAATCGCTAAGGATTTTGTCCGCAGATTACGCAGATTTTTAAAATATCAAATATGCTATCTGCTCTTGTTGCGCTTATTTTTGCGTTGTTTCTTGCGCTCTGCTTTTCGCTTCTCTTCCTCGATCATTAAATCGCCTTCGCGCTTTTCGATTAAGTCAAGGAAGTATCCTATAGACTCACGTTTCTCTAATACTAATCGTAACTCATCCCATTCCGGCAGTCCGAAGAATCCTCTTACTAACGGTGCGAAGAAGACCATTACCTGACTGCCGACGTAGTTCATCGGTCGCACCGATTCGAGGAACAGGATGGCTGGAACCGACATCCGCAACCTGACGATCTTGTCAGCCAGTTTATCGAGCAGTTCCCGCTGCTTGTCAGTAAGCTCCTTTGCGAATTCAACCGGACGTTCTTCACCTGTCATTAGTTTTGAACCTCAGTTTCAGGTCCTTTCACTTCGATCTCCGGTAAACCACCTGCTGCAGGGACATAATTCCTCACTTGATCGATGACTTCATTCCGATTATCTCGATAGGGCAGGAATAGACCGCGGAAGTTCTCTAACCGTGATTTCATAGGAAACGGCGAGAGAAACAATCCACCACGTTCATCGCTGACAGATCTGACTCTATCCCAACCGATGTTTCGATTGATCAGCCAACGCTTTGAATTAACACCAGTTTTACCAATAGTATAAGTAGTCGGCAGAAAGAATGAGGTCAACGAGCCTAACAGTAATATTGCCGCAATTATTGTTAGAAGAATACTGCCTATATTCCAGTATACTGCCCAGATTGTAAGGACTACTACTACCCAGAAGATTATACCCTTTCCCGGGCTTTCGCGCATTGGGAAAGCAGTCCATTGATAACTGTTGTCTATATTGGTGTTTTGGTTCATTGCGTTGGGATATAACTATGTATACTGTCAGCCGTGGTGGGCTGACAGCCTCGTATTTCTTAAGCTGTCAACCCACCGCGGTTGACAGCAAAATATCTCATTAATTATGATAAAGGTAATATATTCTCACACAACCATTAAGTCAAGTAATAAAACGTTCTGGTATAGCATACCTGTTTGGTAATCACATATTGTTCAAAAGTTCAGAGTCCAGCCTTCAGGCTGTTTTACGTTTAGAATCCAGCATTTAAGCTATTGATAAAATAACTTATTAACTAGACCAGTTAATATAATACACGTTCCCCATAGGCTTCAAGGGAAGCGATCAGGTTAATAACATTCCGCTTCAATATCTGCTTAATCCGATTAATCTGCTGTGAATCTTGTCTATGCCCAATTCAATTCACAGCAGATTAAGCAAATTGAGCTGATAGAATAACAGATTATACAATCATTGAAAGATCAAGGTTCATAATACTGAAAGCTAAGTATTTTCATTACAATTTTACCTGTTAAACGGTTGGTATAAACACATTAGCTTGAAATCCTTTGGGGAAAGCACGCTGAAGCGTGGACTCTGAACTTTTCCCCGATTCCGATAAAACCGGGCTGCGTTACTACCATTCCACTTGAATCACAAGGTTAAGAACTTGACAAAAGCGTATCTGTTAAGTATATTAACAAAGCTAAATCATTTCCGAAAATTTTCAAGTAGTATAAAAAAGGGGAAAACAGAATGAAACAGTTGAGAATATTTATCGTCGCAGTAGCAGCTTTAGGCTTGATCCTGGCTGGGACTGCGTTCTCCGACAACACCGATCAGGTGAAGTCTGACACAAATTGTCAGATGTTAACACCTGACGCAACGACAAGCAATGTTAAACAGGTTCCGATCTCCATGCCCAATCGGGATAATCCTGATGAAACCCTCTTCGAAGAGGATTTCGAGGATGGGTTGGACGAATGGACGTCACACGATCTGACCAATCCCGACATTGCCTGGCATCAGAGCGATTATATGACCGATGAGGACGATCTGCTCTGGTGGTGCGGCGATACACTGACCCAGTACGATGGTGATCCGGTCGGTTATGACAATATCTGGCTGCAATACCTCGATACACCCGTTCTTAACCTGTCCGGCGCAGGAGATAACCTCACGCTGACATTCGATGCTTATTGGCTGTTGGAGGATCCCCGCCGGGTACCACCACCCGATGGCTGGGATGGCTGGGACGGCTGGCTGGTCATGATATCTGAAGACGGTGGTGATGAGTTCGAAGTACTCAATCCGGAATCACCCGAATACACGGCGGATCATCTGTCGGCTGCCGATCGGTTCTGGGACTTAGGTGAATTGCCCGGCTGGGTGTTTGAATCCGAAGAAGGAGGCAGAGGTGACTGGGAAGCAGCAGACGACACTGTCATTGTACCGCATTGGGTCGAAGTTGAATTTGATCTCTCTGACTATAACTCCGAAGAGGTCGTGATTCGTTTCCTATTGGTTTCCGACCGAACAGTTTCCGCTCCCTGGAACTATTACCTGCGCAACAGCGGCGTTTTCATCGACAACCTTCTGATCACCGATGATGATGAAGAGGTCTATCTTTTCAACGACGGAGTTGAGGATCCGGTCCCTGACGAACTAATTCCAAGACGTGGCGCCGGTTTCGGCGACGAATGGGCGCTTACAAATGAAAGTTCTCACGAAGGCGACTGGTCGTTATGGAATGACGATGACAACCATAATTTTGTCAACGCTATTGATTCACCACCATTTGAAATTCCTGCAGATCTGACCGTATGGTTCGAATTCTGGGTCTGGTGCGATTTGCCGGACTATGATTCAAATGGAGACAACCGGTTGGAAGACTTCTATCAGATATACGTGTCGGATGATGAAGGTGAAACCTGGGAATATGTCATCCACGATTGGAAACGTGCTGCGTCCGGTGGCAACGGTTGGGTTCACTACATACCCGGTACGAGTTTATCCGGCAACATCGAACATGACTTATCCGATTACGAGAACGAGACTATCCAGTTGCGCTGGGTTTTCCTTACTGACAACAATGACGGTGACGGCAATGGCGATGGTCTGTTCATTGACGACATCGAAGTTATTGGCGTGAATTCTTTGCTGCGCGATACGGGTATGGATAACTTCGATCTATCCTATCCGGTCATTGTTGGTTTACGCACTAACGATCTGACAGTAGAATGCCACAATTACGGTCTCCGCGACCAGGATAACATTTACGCCTGGTGGAGATGGGGTAATGATGAAATCGGACGCACTTATCCAATCATTCCGCGTCCAGGTATGACCTCTGGTGAATTTATAGTTTTAGAAATCAGCGACTATGTTGATCGCAGGAATCCGGGTTGGACACCAACAATTCCGGGCGTTTACGATCTGGCAACTTATACAGCGCTTGGTTCAAACACACCTGGTGATGACGATGACGACGATGAGAACTTCAATAACGACACAGCAAGAGTAGCGGATATTCGTGTCTGGCCTGCTGGTTTGTACGAGCTTGGGCATGATAACCGAACCTATCAATATGCTTTCAGCTTTGATCCCGGACAAGGTCCTGCAACTCGTTTCTCACCTGGGGATATTGATAGCGTTGAAACATATTCATTAGCCTCTGCTCATTTCCGTTTCAACGGCGGTCAGAATGGCTCAGCCACCTTTAGGCTGCATATTTTTGGCAGTGGTGATGAAAGCACTCCCGGCGATGAGTTGCTAAGCTTTGAAGTGGAAGTACCCGCTGATTCCTGTCTGCCAAATCATATGACTGTACCCCTCTATGAGCACGAAGAGCTGCAAGGGTTAGACGGTGATTTCTGGTTATGGGCTGAAAATCAACGTGAGGATTTCAGACCCCAGATGATCGGTGACGACCAACTACGCGGCGAAGGCAGGTACTTTAAACACGACGGTGAGAATACCGTTGCGTATGAGCGTGATTTACTGATGCATGCTATGATTGTACCAACCCAGGAGGTTATTCCCGATTTGGTTGGTTCCTTGCAGACGGTTGAATTTGATGAGGTTTATCTCGGTGAGAGTGCAACCATAAATTATACGATTTACAGCAGAGGTTTAAGCCCACTGACTATCAGTAACGTAAGCGCTTCTGAAGACGTCTTCAGTGTGGATTGGGATGGTGAGGTAACCTTGTATGTCGGTCAGATGGTGAGCTTTGACATCACCTTCGAACCGGTAGGCGCTGATGAATACGTCGGCAGCCTGATTATCGAATCCAACGACGAGGAAACAGATGACGTCTACCTGCTTGGATTCGGTTTAGGGGTATCGGATGATCCGAATCAAAACCTGCCGGTTAAGTTCGGTCTGGTGGAACCTTACCCGAATCCGTTCAACAGCATCACACGCCTTGACTTCAGCCTTGAAGCTGCCGGCACAACCAGCCTGAGTCTATACGATCTATCCGGCAGAAATGTCAGGCAGATTGCCAATGGCTGGATGGCATCCGGCAGGCATATTACTACACTTAAAGCAGAAAATCTGCCGTCGGGCGTTTACCTCGTGAAACTGCAATCCGGTGATAAAACAGCGGTGAAGAAGGTTGCGCTTTTGAGGTGATTTTGTTGCAAGTTGTTGTGTCAGGTGTTAACACCTGACACAACGAAAAAAGTGTAATACATGACACAACGAGTTTATTAGGAGCCCGTTCAGCTATAGGTTTGGCTGAACGGGCTTTGTTTATTAATAAATTAACAATCAAAAAGCACTCGTTATTTCGGTGAAATATACACACTATGTGATTTTGCGTCACATCGTCACCTATTGACGGAAAGTGGGGGTGGGTGGGGAATTACGGGGTGACGATGAATTGGTTTATCGTCACACAACGTTACAGTAAGCAATACCGGACGCCAGACTCACTTAATAACCTGATGCATTGCAGCATCATGTTTTACAGCTTGCGGATCGGTTGAGGGATGTTTTGGGTTTGAGGTGGTTATCCTCAAAAATAGTGAAATTTAGAATTGCTTGTATAGACACGAGTTAGCCCAAAAACCAGAAAAACCAGAAAATATTTGGAGTTTATTTATCCGGATGTTATCTTAGAATGATGTTGACGACTGTAAGATTATAATTAACATTTTGCACTTCAATCTGTTTCAATTTTATCAGTCTCGTAGTTTCTTTTTCTGGATTCCGGATCAAGTCCGGAATGACAAATCATGTTAACGGATACCTCACTTGACTTTGCAGTTTTAATGATTATATTACAATTATGAATAAGGCAGCATGTACTACTTGAATGAGATTCATTCCCGGCTTGCGGAGAAGCCGGGCTACGAAACTTGTAACTTATTGAATCTGACGAAACGCTTTTACTAGTTGAAAAAAGCATAAGAAATTCATTCCCGGCTTGCGGAGAAGCCGGGCTACGAAACTACATCGGATATTAAATTTAGAGAGAAAAGTAAGTAGTCAGTATTTCTTGAATCCATTTAATCGACAATTTACAGGAGTAAAGTATGAAAAAAACGTTTTTAGTATTACTATTATTATTATTGGTTTCCTGCGGTCCGGGTTCGATCAAGATCGTGCAGCCGACAAATAACGCGCAAGTAAACGGAATTGTAAGTGTTTCAGGCAAGTGTAGAGGCGTGAGCAACGTTTACATCTACGCATATTCAAATGGGTTGAAATCATGGACTTTTCAATCAGAAGCTTCTGTTACAAGCGGCAGGTTTAATGCAAGAGCCTGGCTCGGTGAGGATGATGAGCAAGACACCGAGTACACGATCGTAGCGCTAAGCGGTGAATTTAACCCTGATAATTATAAATCAAGGGATGATCTGAAAGGCATACCTTATGAGAAAGCTTCTGAGCCTGTCAGGGTGATACGAAATTGAATAAGTAAGTAGCCCGGATTTCTTGAATCCATTTAATCAACAATCGACTAATCGACAATCACGATCATCACACTCAAGCAGCTTGGCAGTAGGTTGAGGAATACCAAGAATACAGGGACGGAATGGGTTGGGGGGAAGGGGGATGAGTAATGTTAGTCAATCTCAATATATTTAGCTTAAATACTTTAATTGTACTAATCAAGTGTTGAGAATGGTTTAGAAAACGTCGGATTCAATACCTCTTACAAAATAGAACAAAATTATTTAGCTTTCAATTTTGATTTCCTCACATTCATCATTACATTTCATGGGATTAAAAAGAGTTCAACAAACAGGATTTTCATATGAATAACTCTTCCTTCACTGGTGATCTGACTGATCCGAAAGAATGGGAAAAAGCCTTAGGCTTAGTCGTTGTGCCCTTGTTTGGTAGTCAAGTTGGTGTACGGAACATAAATCCCGACGATTCTCATTCTGTGATGCTGAATGGAAAAGCTGCAAGTTTTGCATTATCTATAACTGAAGATCCTAATTTATCCTACGCACCAGATCCCATTTCATGGAGTTGGTCTGCAAACTTGAGGCATTCACTAATCATTGACAAGAAGCGTGAGGAGATGTTTCTTAGACGTTGGGACACACCACCCGATACGATCAGAAGGTACAGATTGCCCAATAGAGCAAAGGCAGCTGCAGCTTCTCAGGAACTACTGAAGATTATTGAAAATAATCCAGCTCCTCGATTGGAGGATGTGGTATTATTCGTTATGCGTGGTTTCCGACAAATAAGAGGTGCTTTTGCATGTGAAGACATTAATTCTATTCGTTTATTGAATCTTTTTCTATTAGGGAGGGCAAAAGTCACATCAGGTGATTTAAGTCAAGTTGAATGGGGAAGATTAAACGATGTGAATGCACTTATTTCCGAAATGACTCCACAACAAAAGAGAATATTAGGAACATCTATTTTCTCATCTGAAATATTAAACCAAAACGTTAGAGGCATAACAGATTTCTTCATAAACAATAAACCTATAACTTCAATAGATTTCAATCCAGCGTTATTACTGCGACATGCATCCGGTTCACTTTATCAGGAAGCACACATTCATTTAGAGAAATTCAATCAGCTATCGTTGCCAGGACTTGCATCTCAGAATGCCCCTTCAGGCTTACTACGTAAGGATGTAAGATTTACTCCACCAACTTTAGCAAGAGCATTAGTTCAACAAGCATTCAACGCATTTTGTTTCGATGATAAGGAATCTATAGAGATTCTTGATCCTGCCTGTGGATCTGGGGTTTTCTTGCATGAAGCGCTAAGAGAACTCAATAATCGTAATTACCGTGGAAAAGTAACACTTCGAGGATTTGACAACTCTGCAATATCATATTATATCTCTAACTTCTGTTTAGAACTTACGAAACTTGAATCAAACAGTTTTATAGACCTGATTATTAATATTCAAGAATGTGATGCACTACATGACGAGTCAGATTGGGGTAAACCGGATATTATACTGATGAATCCTCCATTTGTACCGTGGGACAGAATAAGTAATGATGATAAAGAAATCGTTAGAAGTGTTCTTGGTGAACTAGTTAAAGGACGTGCTGATTTATCAATGGCGTTTATTTGGAAGGCAGCTCAATCTCTCACTGCTGGTGGAATTATGACAACTGTTCTACCAGCTCCGATTTTTGAGACTTATTCGGGATTGAAGTGGAGGGAAGCTCTTTCCGATTTAGGACAAATACTTTTGTTAGGCAGATTTGAAGATTTTGGTTTCTTTCGTAATTCTATGGTGGAGCCTGGTTTTTTAGCTTTGCAAAGAAAACAGACAGATGGAATACTATCAAATGAACCGGTTAAGATTGTCTTAAGTAAGAGCAACTCAGGAGATAAAGCGTTACGAGCTCTTCGAAAAGTTGATATTAGTGATGTATCTGGAGAAGGTTGGGAAATAAATACAATTGAATCATCTTATGTTAAGCCAGATACTTGGACACCACGTTCTAAAAAATTAATAAAAATGATAGAGTATTTTCAAGAAACTAACATGGCTAAAGCTATTGATCTTTTTAATATTAGACAGGGAGTTTTGACTGGATATAATAAGAGTTTTTTAGTATCCTCCTCAGAATTCAAAGAGTTCCCAAAGAAAGAAAAGGTTTTTTTTCGTCCTGCTGCAGAAAATAGTACTATTCAGATTGGTAAACTGGAGAATAAAGAATATATTTTTTATCCTTACAATGAAAGGGAATTAATGATATTGACAGAGGAAGAATTACAGAAACTTGTTCCTACTTATTATGAAGAAAAGTTATTACCAAATAAACCGATACTTATTAAACGTTTTGGAATTGATGCCAATAGATGGTGGATACTGAGCCGACCACGCTCATGGCAGATGAGGCAAATTAAAAAATTGGTCACAAAACATTTTGGGCATAAAGGATCATTCGCCTATGATTCAGATGGTTCTTTTATTGTAATACAGGGTTATGCTTGGTTGTGGAAAAGTAAGATCAACGTTGAAAATGAGGAAGTCTTTGAATTTCATAATACCGAATTACCGTGGGCTTATCTGGCAATTATGAACAGCAATTTATTTGAGACTCTATTGGATTGCTTTTGTCCCCGCATACAGGGAGGTCAATTTAATTTATCTGTGCGCTTTGTCAAAAACGTTTTCATTCCTGACCTATCTGATCCAAATAGAGTGAGTGGTAGTACGGTACAACAATTAATAAGATTTGGACATCAAATTCATCGGGGTCGTTTATACGAACTCGAGGGACTCGATGATGTTGTTAAAAATGCATATAGTATTTCGTGACAAAATATTAGGTTAAAATCAATGGTTACCAGTCGTGAAATTGTTAGTATGCACAAAAAGATTGAAAGAAGGCTTAGCCAATTCATCGGAAATTCAAATGAAAACTGGATCATTCGACCAAAAGATGAATACATAGGATGGGAAAAAATCGGGGTTGATGGTAGTTTTGAGTTTTTCTTATTTAGTGATCATAGTTTTGATTCTGGATTGCGATTAAGAGGTGGAAAATGTCCAGTTATTTCGATAAAAACGGTCTCTGCTCCCTATGAACCACGAATCTGGTTTAGCTGGCATGAAGAATGGAAACGAACTGCAGACCGAAAAATGGAAAAAGAAAAGTTTGTTTTAGTAGATGCTGGTTGGACATTCTTTTGGGGTATTCGGCAAAGGGACAAAGATCAAATATTCAGAGCCGAATGGGGACAGTTTCCCTATTGTGGTAAGACTGCACCGCAGCCTCATTGGCATATTGATCCTGACTTGATGGTAACAATACATCCATTACTGTCGGAGCCACAAACTATTCCTCGGAGTGATTCGTCAAATCTCGAAGAGCTGCTCGTAACAGAAGAAGAAACTGCTCTCGAAACAATTCCTGATGAGCATATTCTATCAAGCACAACTACAGAAAGTATACAAGATATTTCGATGCAAGGAATGCACCTTGGTATGGGAGGCTGGAAGGGTAAAGGTAGAGATCACCAACACTGGCAATATCAAATAGAGGAGAATAACTTGGATGAGCTTGTAGAATGGTCAGAAAGAGTCTTACAATCAGCAATTAGACAATTTGAAGAATTTAGGACTATTAGCGAAATTGTTGCATGATACGTTTTTAGTTCGCTACCCGTATCTCTTACGGTCAGGGATTCGTCGGATAAACAGAAGACGTTAACCTCAAACCGCAAAGGACTATGCTACTAAAAAAAGGTTGTTTATGTTAAAAATATCGAAATTGTTCCTTATCGCCATCCTCATCACCTTCACGTTGTCCGGCTGCACGACCATCCCGAAAGAAGTTGTGGAACTATCCTACACAATGGGTCACGATCTGGAAGCGTTGCGTCAGTCGTATAGAACGCTGATAACCACGCATTTCGATCTGCTCAGGAAACAGCGCGAGGATTTTATCGTTAACGACTATATTCCGGCTTAGGTTAAGAACCATTCGGAAACTGCCGATCTTCCCGCTCTGTTACAAACTGCTAACAGCAACGGTGATTATGATGCCGTTAATTACTGGGCGGAACTGACCGTTGAGAAGATTAATGAAATCCGAAATGAGCTTTTTGATCCGCTGAATGAGACTGAAAAAGAACTCATGCAAGCGGTTGACAAGGCGTTCGGGCAGATTATCCAGGCGAATGCAACCATCACCGCGCATCTGAACAGCCTGCGTGAGATCCAGGAGCTGCAGGACGATATTCTGAAGCGGTTGAAGCTTGGCGACCTGCGGGACAAAGTAACCGACGGCTTAAACGACGTCTCAAAAAAGGCTGATGAAGTTTTGGAAATAATAAAAGAAGCGGAAGGTATAAAGAACTAAACCCGGAGAATTAGAGATGCCATTAACCGAAGAAGAAAAACGGAAGATGCGGGAAAACGCTGAGAAAGCGAAAATAATGACCCACAACGAGCTTTCCGAAAGCCTGAAGATAATTCTGTCTGAGACGACACCTAACATGGAAGCGCTGAAACAGATCGTCACAGATCCAGAGAAATATGATCGGATGATTGCTGCAGTAGAGGAAGCTTCAGCTAAGAATGAAAACTTAGCACAGTTAAGAGACCGGCTGGTAAAGATTGGATTGAAGGGTGCTGAGATATTAGAAGTAATCGTTAAGATAAAGGGATTTTAGTTTAGTAGCCTGGATTGCTTGCAGCCAGTGATTCACCGAATAGCAAGAGATTCAATCTCCAAACCGACGAGTTCTCACATGATTCGAATACCTTTCATAGGTATCAAAGAAGGTATTGAAATATTAAGTTTACTTAATAAATCTTGTGTTTCATTATTTGGTGTAGGTACACGATAGAATATTTCACCTTTATCTTTAAGCTCAACCATATTGATCGCTGCCAACTGGTCAATGATTTCCTTAACTGGATT
>JAVCDD010000251.1 GCA_030765125.1 Candidatus Hatepunaea meridiana | reverse complement strand
AATGGCACGCATTTGCAGCCACGGATACAAGTCTATCCGCTAAAAAGATATTAGAGCATTATGCTCAACGGTGGAGCATTGAAGTATTCTTCAAATCATGCAAACAGCATTTGAATTTTGGCAAAGAACAAATGAGCAATCTGGATTCAATCATAGCTTGTGATGCTTTGGTATTTATGCGTTATATTTTGTTAACCTATTTGGCTTTTGAGGATGACTCTACATTTTATGATAAATTTGATGCAATACGCAAAGTTCATACAATTAATACCTTCGGTATAAAGTTGTTAACATTCTTCTTGGACAAGTTTCGTTATCTTATTCAAGAAGTAAGTAAACTGATAAAAAGTGGCTCTGATGAAAAAGCTATTGAGCTATTAAATAGTTTTGTAAATCTCCACAATGAACCTGTTACTATTGAAACAGGTTGAAGTGGGAAATGTTAGTTATTAATATAATCTATAGCAAGTGAATCTTCAAGGACTTCAGAAGGACAGGGATAGTGTTTTCCATCAATCATTATATGGTCGACTTCAGCCTGTAACGGAATAGTCCATTTAATATTGCCGGTATTGAAACTATCCTCAGGCATCTGATGTTGGGTAAGCTCGGTTGTGAGTATTCCCATATATACAGGGAGCGTTATCCGTGTAGAATTTGATGTATCATCATGAGTAATCTCAGCGCCAGGAAACAGATATTCAAGAGGCAGGTCTTCATCCTCAGTCATGGCTATTGGCGGTGTGACAGACCATACTCGCAAGCTTTCAGCAATCGCATCAATACGGTCGTAAATGTCAGGCTCTTCCTGTGCTGAAACTTGAGCGCCGATAAGGACGAAGCACATTATCAGCGTCTGAATACTTTTTCCGGATAGAAATAATTTACGCATTTTATTACATTATCCTGTTCAACCTGTCCATCCTTGTTAACATCATTTCTTCGGTATCACCTCAAAATCCCACATCCCCAGCACTGATCCATCGCTGAACTTATCAGGCTGCCAGGTGCGAACGTGAATTAGCGGTTCGTCTTCATCCTGAAAGTCTATCATCAGAAATACCCAGCCGGTATCGGAATATGTGCTTGAACTCCAACGCTGTTTTAGCGTGACGCCGTAGATACTATGCAGGGAATCGTGACGGATGACGCCTACTGAATCAAAGACTACGTTCAGGAATGCATTCCGTATAAAGTTCTTCTCAAGAGCTGATATATACTCTGCTTTAGATTTACGCACGAATTCTATCTTCTCTTTGCTAAGAAAACTGTTTTTCAGCATTTCATTCTGATCCGGACGGTCCGGCGCAGCCTTTAATACTCGTCCCACTATGATGAGAGCATTATCGCTGTAAACCTTACGTAGAAAGCCGATGTCCTTTCTGTTATATGCTGTGCGGAAAATCTCTATGAACTCCAGTATCTCCTGCCGAAATTCGAAGTCCTTCAGCCTCTCACCATCCTCTAATATCTGCTGGTAATACTTGTTTTCCATTGCAAAGCGTACACTGATAATCTTGCCTTTGTTGTCAAGTGTGAATACCAAATTCTGATACCTGTTACCCGACATCCCTTCGTCGCTGATGCGTTTGACGCGGATGTTGCGTATTTCGTAGCCGCCTTTCTTTAACTTGAGCAGCGGTTGTTTGTGGATAGACGAAGCGTTATTCAGCGGAGCTTTCAACAGTATATCGCTCAGCATCTCAAAACCATTAGCGGAAAACATTGACCGGACAGGTTCGATATCCCCGGCTTCAATGCCGTCGAGTACACTGGTAAGGTCCTCTGATACCTTAGTGCAAAGAGTCTGTTCAGCGCCGCCAGTAACGATAACCTCGCCTAACATTCCGAAGACAGGTATGTTTAGTATTGTCAATATCAACGCAATTGTCAGTATGAAACGTCTCATTACTGTTTCCTTTCGCTGAACCAGGCTATACGTTTACCTCCGAAAGCCTCTCCCAGTTCAGTATAGGCTGCTCCGGTTTTTACATCCTTGAAAATCCTGCCGTCAAAATACAGCGTAGCAGATACTCCATCAGCATCATAGACTACGCAGAATATCTGCCGCCCCTTTTCCGCCACATCCTTCCAGCCTGTCCCGATACGGATGCGCCTAAGATTAACGTAATCTTCCATCGCCCTGAACAGGTCTTTGCAACTCTTAGCGTCCGCCAGTACTCGTACAGTGCGCGACCATTCATGCTTCGTTTTGATTTCAGGTGGTTTTCTAATTGACGGTTCTTTCTTTACAGTTTTATTGACAGCGATGTCTTCACCCGGTATCCAGGGGAACTTGAGCCTGACAGATTTATCCGCAATAAAGGTCTTGCTTTTAAATATCTCATACAGAGCTTTTATCTCCGGATCAAGCCTCATCTCATTTGCGTAGGCGTATTCAATGCACAACGACTGCGGAGCATACCTAGAAGTTGGTTGATTGTAAAGTGGTAAAGGATCAACCACGCCGTTTTCGATAAAACCGTCCGGTCTGCCTTCACCGTCATAGTATGTGAAGCGCAGGTTTCGGACTGCCTGCCCCTGGTAATAGAACTGCAACGGTGCCATAATAACGTCCGCTTCCCGGTAGCAGTCCTTACTGTCGATAGTTATACGCTTGATTATACTCCTGATCTCGCTGGTGATATACCCCTTAGGATCGCAGCCGGTGTCCTTAGATTGATCAATCCGTATCGTGTAGGGATATGTGTGTGACACGAGGAAAGCCCAGTAGTATTCCTTAAGCGCATCCCCGATGCGAAGCTCAGCTACTGCCGTATGCGCCCGGTCGATCATATCCAGTATCTTTTGCTCCTGTGCTTTATACGAAGCTTCAAGGCTGTCAACCTGTATGAAGCTGACAGCCCGGCAGCCGTTATCTTCTTTAAATGACAGGTGCTCAAGACCGCGCAGATAAAGACCGCTGTAGCTTGAATGCGCTGTGGAAAAGATGTCGGTAATGTTGGAAGCGTCTCCAGTCGCTACTTCAGTAACTCTACTGGAATGCTCAGATGAAATAGATACGTGGATCTTAGAAATCAGATCCTTGTCAGCGGCCTCCCGTGCAGATGTCTCATCGACGCCCCGCCCTTCACCGAAGTGGTATTCTTCCGAACCCCTGATCTCACGCTCCTTTATTGTATCGTGGAGGTCAGAAGCGTTTGTTGGAGAAATCAGAATGAAGGAAAGTAGAAAAGTCAGAAATTGAAAATGTCTCATTGAATATTCCATTTAGTAGTTCAGAGTTAACGCTTCACTGAGTTTAATTATACCTGAAGATATGAACTCATATCTGCTCAATCTGCTGTATCTACTGTGAATCATTAATCCGTATCCCTCACCAGACGGAAACCGATGGCATAGCTTCTGATCGACTGATCATTACTCGACATACGATAACCTGATCGGCATTCTCTGGCGATGTCCGAATAACTACCGCCCCGGTATACCCTTCCTGCACCATGCCCACCTTGCAACCATGCACTGCCATCATCAGGAGCACCCTCATAATTCCAATGCCAACGATCCTCGCTGAACTCTCGTACATTTCCACTCATGTCATATAGATTCCAGTCATTCGGGTCCTTCGTACCAATTTCCGCAGCTCCGTCCGGATCATTATCCCGGTAAACCGCATAATCATCTATGTCTTCGTAGTCCTCATCATCACCCCAATAAAAATCCGTCTGAGTACCCGCACGACAGGCATACTCCCACTCTGATTCCGAAGGTAAACGAAATGTATGATCTAAAGTCTCCTCAAAATCTTGGATATCGTTCCAATTGACTAAATAAACAGGATAATCATCTCCAACTCCATAATCATGCGCTGGATTTTCGCCCATCACAGCTTCCCATTGTGCCTGGGTTATCTCATATTTACCCATCCAAAAGCCACTTTCAAATACTACGTCATGCTCCGGTTCTTCATCATTGTGACCACCATGCTCATTCGGCTCCCCCATCACAAACTCACCTGCAGGTATCCAGACCATTGTGATAGATACATCATCGGTTAGATAAAAATCATATTCAGACTCCACATGCGGTCCAATGGCTAACAATTCCTCATTAATTGATTCCGCTCGATTACCACCTCGGTCGGTGAAATGTACAATTAGTTCTAATTCCATTCCAATGTTATCAAATACCCATTCATCATCTGGTATCTCATAATCCAACTCATATCTACCATTACCCACTTCATCTAATTCAATACCATCAACTACATCTTCAATACTAACTGTTGCTATTCCACCAATCTCGGCTCCGATATAATCCTCGTGCATTAACAACTCAAAACTGATAATGTCTTCGATAAAAAATGGACCATCACCTTCGGATGACCAACGAAATTCAGATATCTCAACGTATGTATCTAAAGTAATAGTATCTGAAACCTTAACCTCAATCTCAAAATCATTTACTAATTGTGCATATACTATTTTAACACCATCATCTCCAAGTAACTCAATGGAAGTTTCATCAGAATAATCCACCCAAATAGCATCATTGAAATCCTCATAAACACTCACCTGTATTGAATCAATTACTCCGTTCGCTGATATGTTAACAGATACTTCGCGTGTCTGTGTGTATTCTGCTCCACCATCAATCGTTATTGAAGGATTCATTGGCAAAGGTGAAATCGTATCGCTAACAACCTCCGACTCTATCTCAAAATCATTAATGAATTTCGCATAGACCACCTTCTCACCAGCTCCAACTGAAAGCTCAAACTGTGGCGTTTCTTCATATTCAATCCAGTCAGCTCCTTCAAAGTCAGGATCTTCTGAGAGCATCATCCTCAGATTCTCCCCCTGTGCTGATAATGATAATTCAACGAGACGAACCGCTGTATAACCATCTTCATCTTCATCAACTATCGATAAGGATGGATCTATCGGTAATGGTTGTATAGCGTCACTCACAACTTCCGACTCTATTTCAAAGTCGTTCACAAATCGAGCATAGACTACTTTTTCGCCATCTCCATGTATTAATTCTACATTTACTTCCTCAGAATAAACAATCCATTCTGTATTATGAAAATCTTCGTAAACGCTAACCTGCATCGAGTCAATTACGCCTGAAGCAGATAAGGAAATCGTTACTGCTCGCGTTGAAGTGTATTCTGTGCCATTTTCAATAACTAATGTGGGATTCATTGGTAATGGCTCTATTGAATCGCTTACTATCTCTGATTCTATCTCAAAGTCATTCACAAATCGAGCATAGACAACCTTCGCACCAACTCCAGGTAATAGTTCAATCTCAACCTCTTCTGAACATTCAATCCAATCAGTGTTATGGAAATCATCGTAAACACTCACCTGTATTGAATCTATCACGCTTGAAGCAGATAAGGCTACAGTTACTTTACGAGTAGAAGTGAATTCCACTCCGTTCTCTATCGTTATAGAAGGGTCAATGGGAATTGGCTCTATAGTGTCAGTATATAGTACAGATTCCGCACCCGATACATTCCTGAATCGTGTATAAACCGTTTTAGTCCCTGAACCTGTATTCAATTGCCAATCCTGTATCTCGTCTTTGTATTCTATCCATTCAGGATTGTTAAATAACGTCGCTGAATCGTTAGATATAGCAACGTAGTCAGCTTCAGGTGCATTTATCTTAAGTGTGACATAACGGGAAGCAGTGGAGTCAGCTCCATTATTGATGGTGACACCGCCAAGTATTTCAACCGTTACATCATCCTGCATAGTTCCTGATAAAACTTCAAAGTCATTCTTTACGCGTGCAAATATGACATGCCCTGTAGCGTCTGCATCGTCACGACTGGGAAATGGATTTACGCTGGTATGTCTTAGTAAACGCTGTGATATGTCGTCTCTATTGAAAATCCCATTACCAAGATCCCACTGAAAATCTGATTGATAGGGAACCCAAACCGAACCTGAGAAATCTTCGCTGTTATTTACCTGCATACTATCTGCAAACTCAGCATCAATTCTTACATTTACAAAATTTGTTTGGACGGTGTCAACTCCTGAGGAGATCGTAACATTGTTTAATTGTGCTAATTGTGGCAGGATTAAATCCGTGCATTCCGCTTCTATTAAAAAATCGTTAATCATTCTGACCTTAACACTCTTTTCACCGCCACCAATCGGCAGAATCCAATCAAGTGAGTCTGTATAAGCAATCCACTCACTATTGCTGTCGTCAAGACTACTGACTTTGTGTATGGATCGTTTCTTTCCATCTCGTCTTTCTGAAACATTCTCTATCAGAACTGAATCAACACCTGTTCCTGACAGAGTCAACCTCACATACCGTGTAGGAGTATATTGTGCGTCGTGGTTGATGCTAACAGAAGGATTAATAGGAGCTGGTTCTATAGAGTCTGTAATTACGTCAGAAGTGTCTTCATCAGCATAAACAATACGCAGATATACTGTTTTTAGGCTGTCTCCTGTTGTCAGTCTCCAGGGCTTTGTTTCAGCGTAATCCTCCCATTCAATGCCAGTAAAGTCGAGACTGTTGGACAGCAGAGTCTTTACAGCGCCGAACGCCTGGATCGTAAGCGTAACATCACGGGAAGGCGTATATTCAGATGTGTCAGTTTCAATGAAGAAGATTGGTGATGTATGAACCCAGGCGGTATTGATTTTTCCCTTGTCTGCTTCACCACCGGGAAAACGAGCAACAACCAGGTATTCGTAGCGGTGAATATTCACAATATCCGAATCAATGTAAGTATATACGTCCTTATTAACCTGAGCCAGTTGAACGCTTTCACCATCGTCAACCTTTCTGTAGATGTTGTATCCCAGCATAGCTGCAGGCATATCTATTACCTGCCATGTTAGTTGAACGCCATCCTCCACAATCTCAGCGCTAAGCTGATAAGGATCACCCTCGGTACTGACATTGAATTCATCAAGCGGATTGTTCCATTCGGGATTTGATGGAGTATCCAGATCGCATGACAGGAAAAGAAGAGTTATAATAAGCGAAAGTGCTAAAGTGAATCTTTTTATATTTTGCATGATTAGTCTCAATCCGCATCTCTCGCAAGGCGGAAACCCAGGAGGTAGACCCTGGCCGACGGGGGGTTGGCGCCGCGAAACGCCGATCGGCAGACCCGGGCGATGTAGCCCCAGCCACCGCCCCGAAAGACCCGGCAAGAACCCGACGGAGAAACCCAAGCCGATCCATCATTCGGAGCATTTGTATAATCACTTTGATACCAGTCCTCACACCACTCATAGACATTGCCACTCATGTCGTATAAACCCCAGGCGTTTGGACGCTTCGTCCCTACATTTGCCGTCCCTCCAGGGTCATTACTGTTGTAAACCGCATAATTACCTATCTCACTATAATTTCCATCATCACCCCAGTAAAACCTGGTTGTGGTCCCGGCGCGACAGGCATACTCCCACTCTGCTTCAGATGGTAAACGAAAAGTATTATCCAAGGCTGACTCAAATTCTTGAATATCATCCCAACTTACATAATAAACAGGATAATCAACTCCCACACCATAATCATGGGCTGGATTATTGCCCATCACTGCCTCCCACTGACCCTGAGTTACCTCATACTTACCCATCCAGAACCCTTTCGAAAAAGTCACCAGATGTCGAGGGCTCTCTTCATCCTCTGAATCCTGCTCGCCATCCTGTCGTCCCATCATAAATGATCCCGCTGGGATCCAACACATCACGATTGATTCGTCACTGTTACCTAAAGAAAATGTGCGCTCCGTTCCAGCAGGAATATGATAGGTCAAACACTGATTTGCTTCAAAAAATGATTCATTGCCAGTACGATCGATAAAGGATACGATTGCCCGAGCATTTGACACCTCAGGCGTCTCTGTCGTTATCGCATAACTGCCCGTGTAAGAACCATTTGCTTGATCAACAAGTTCTATCCCAGACCAACCTTCTACAGTTACTACGGCTCTCCCACCCGTCTCTGCGCCAAATTCATCATCCGTTGTCTGCATCGTAAACGTTACACGATCATCCGGCACCAAACCGCCACTCCCTGTCGAACTCCAATTAAAAGATGCAATCGATGCATGAGTATCTAAACCGATGGAATCCGAAACCATATTTGAGATGAAGAAGTCGTTCCTAAACCAGGCGTAAACATGCTTCCAGCCATCACCTGCAGTCAGACTCCAGTTTAATCGATTCGTGTAATCCTGCCAATCAACACCTGCTGAATCAAGTGTGTCGCACAATTTCATCCATAATGCGCCAGTAGTTGGCAGGGAAAGAGTTATGTCTCGGTGATTTATATAAGTCGAATCTGAATTTATACTTATTGACGGCGTTAATGCCTGTGGTTCAATCTGGTCGTTTGCTTCCGCTTCAATCAGAAAGTCATTCCTTACCTTCAGGTAAACCGTCTTTATGCCTGATCCTGTCGCTAATTCCCAAACCATATTCTCAGAAAAAGGTTGCCATTGTTCCGATCCGGTAAAGGGAGTATTTGATAACTGTATTTCTGTTGCACCAGTTGCATTTATAGCTAATTCAACGTGGCGAGTTAACGTATGAGTAGAATCATGCTCTATAGCTATCGACGGCGTCAACGGTTGTGGTTCGATCTGGTCGCTGGTTTCCGTTTCAATCAAGAAGTCATTTCGCACATTCAAATAAACAAATTTGGTTCCTTCACCTGTTGTTAGGTCCCAGTCCATTGTGTTTGTAAAATCTAACCACACTTCATCACTATACAAAGGTTGATTTGAAACTTGCATTTGAGTAGCACCCAACGCATCTATGGTCAATTTAATAAGACGAGTCGGAGTATATGTAGAATCGTCCTCTATTGTCACAGAAGGATTCAATGGAGTAGGCTCTATCTCGTCGCTTATTACATCAGAAGTATCGTCCCCAGTATAAACAACCTTCACATAAACAGTCTTCGTCCCATCACGGGTTGAAAGCTGCCAATTCTTTGTTGTCGTGTAAGTTTCCCACTCTGAACTATCAAAATTGGCGTTGTTTGATAGCATCATCCGCTCTGCACCATGTGCAAGAATTGTCAGAGTAACATTACGTGTTGGAGTATGGGTATCGTTCTCCCCTTCGACGAAGATAACGGGATCGGAATTGATTGCAGCCGAAGCAACATTAGAGGTCTCAGCTTCAGCAGTTGCGCTATGAGCAACTACGTAGTATTCATAGTGGTGACCGTTCCGGATAGTTGTATCGGTGTGTGAGGTATCGGTTACTGAAGCAAGTTCAACGAAACCGGAGTCGTTGACACTACAATAAACATTGTAACCTGTAAGTTGGGATATTTCTACAGTATTCCACGTTAGCCTTATACCGCCATTCGCAATCTCGGCGCAAAGCTTATAAGGATCACCTTTGGTATCCGGATTCCTTGCATCAAGCGGATTAGTCCAGGATGGATCTGAAGGTGTATCCAAATCGCAGGAAATCAATGTTAACAGCATAAAAGAAAGTAACATAACGGTTAGGAGAAATCCGCGGAGGAATGTTGATTTTCTATTTATCATTTCTATTACCTTGCTCTAATGGAATCGACCACCGTAAACCAAGTACAGATTTTCCGGATTGTCCCGATGCATACAGTTGTGGTATAAGATTAGCGCTAAGTGAATTACTCTTTGCGATGGGTCTTTTACCACCGCCGAAAAACATCATATCAACGAGTTGTCCAGCGTATATAACGGCTGCTGTAGAAATAAATATGTTGGTTAATGTTTGAGCGTCATTCATGTTATCAAGTGCTTTTAACGTTTCTGCCCGATATGTATCAATGTCAGATTGCAGATATGAAGCATTATAGGCTGTCATTGCATCATCGTATTGCGTCTTATAGTCAGCGTGATCCTGTATGCTGAGATATGCCATCGCGGCTGCTCCTGCGAAAACTCCCATGTAGAGGCTTCCACGATAATATTGTCCACAAAGGATGTGACCACCCCCCGGCACAACAATAGACAGAAGTTTTGCTTTCCACCGTCGTTTATTCCATTCTGTCATACCAACAGTAACCAAGGGTGTGTTGTACTTTGTCACTTCATTGCGAGTAACCGTTACTTGACCGATGTGAATATCATGATCGGATTTGTCCAGCCTGATGTTGTAGGAGCCTGTCGGCAGGTCTTGCACAACCGTTGGAGTGTCACCACGATATTCATCATTGAGATAGATCTTTGCTCCCTGCGGTTCTGTACTGACCCTCATATGACCAACCTGGCGAACGAGCTCCGCTTCGACTGTCTGATGACCACCAAGTGTGAGACCAACCGCCCGTTCATAGATTTCGTACTTATCTTTCTCAATCTGTAAAGTATAGTTTCCTCTATCTAAAGGAACATTGATAATGGGAGTTCTGCCTAAATCCTGATTACCCTCGACCAGTGTCACCACTGCATCAGGCGGATCGGATGTAACGGTTAACCATCCAACACTGGGTCTAAGCTTATAAACTGGTTCAGCATGCTGACCGTCACGTACTCTAAGAGTTGCTTCTTCAGGGAAATAGTTTTCCAGTTGTAAATTTACTACATGTTCACCGGACAGCACTTTTTCACGCATCACAGGAGTTTTACCCCATGCGACTCCATCAACGACAACATCCGCTCCCGATGGTTCGGATGTAATTGTAACCTTACCAAATTGTGGTTTCAGCTCATAAGACTTGATGAATTTACTGCCAGGCTCAATTTTAAATGTATCCGTTTCTTCATAGTAAAAGTCCTGAACAAGCCTAAGCGCATAAGTACCTGCATTGAATTGCAGAGCTTCAAAGGGTGTCCTGCCTTTTTGCTTATCATTGATCCATACCATCGCTTCCGGTGGATCAGTGTCAATCTTGACTTGTCCGAAGTTTGGAGTCAGATCAAAGTGAACTTCAGAGTATTCAAGTGATTTTACTTCAACTGAACGGCTATCACCAAGGTAAAGGTCTCTGATAATTTCAATATTATACACACCAGGTTGCACGTCTTCCAATGTTAGTGGAGTAACACCCTGGTTGACCTGATTCATGAATACAGTCCCACCCTGCGGGTTTGTGGTGATATACAGGTTTCCCGGTTCCTTAACATCCCACTTTTCAATCTGATTTCCCTTAAATACAACCTCATCTTCAATAGATTCACCTTCTCCAAGATCGTAAGATTTCTCCCAGACGAGTCCATCTGCGTTCAACTTGATGATGTGCTTGCCCGCTGCTGGGCGAAAGGTTCGCGATCCTGCAGAGAAGTCTAAACGCATTACGTTGCCATTCAGACCACCGTAAATCTTTTCCTCGGAGGATGAAGGGGTGTAAAGCAGGCTAATTTCAGGTCTGTTTTCGTCAAAACCGCCATAAGCACCGAGTAATACCTTAGGTGTTACTTTCAGCTTGATAGCGCCTCTTGGCACGAAGTTAAAACGCAGGTCTTGTATTGGCAGATAACCATCAGCCATAATGCTGATAAGCTGAACTCCGGGCTCAAGGTAGATATACCAGACGCCGGATTGGTCTTCTTTAACTGCACCAGGTTTTATGCCACGGTTGCTGCTGAACTTCGGTTTGGATATAGTGGTCTCAACGATGAGCAGAGAACGGCTCGCATCGTCAAGGATGATGTGATCAGCAGGCAGCTCCTTGTACTGCATTTCGCGGAGCTCCTGCGAATTTACGTTGGTTAATGGCAGCAGTAAAATTAAGAACGCAAAACTGGCAAAGATTACAACTCGTTTCATGATAGATCAACTCTTGTTAATTAGTGTCTGACCGAAAACTCAAGGTTTTCGCCTCAATTGGAAAAAAATGAAAACGGCGCTTTGTCATTTTCTGTTAAATAATTTCAAAAATGTCGTCGTTATCATTTTTTATGCTCTTTGAATCTT
>JAVCDD010000266.1 GCA_030765125.1 Candidatus Hatepunaea meridiana | reverse complement strand
TCATTTTACTGGATATTAACCCCTTTTTGTCATTCCCGCGAAGGCGGGAATCCAGGAGAAACAATAGATTACCTGGATTCCCGCCTTCGCGGGAATGACAAAAGAGGGACTTTTCGGTCAGGCACTACTTAGTGTCTGACCGAAAACCTCCGTTTTTCTGGATATCAACCCTTTTTTGTCATTCCCGCGAAGGCGGGAATCCAGATAACTTATTGTTTCTCCTGGATTCCCGCCTTCGCGGGAATGACAAAAAGGGGTTAATATCCAGTAAAATGATGGTTTTCGGTCAGGCACTAAGTAATAATAGTAAAAGACATCATAACGTTTCTTGTAAGTAATCGCGCATCGAAGCATGTTCATACTATCTTCAGTAATGTCCTGTATTTACAAAGATATAATGAATTAGCATCTATGCATTAAAAAGTATAATATTTAAAACTCTTCCAGGAGTATATATGGAAAAGAGCCTAAATCTTCGGTTAAGTCGGACAAGAGTGTCCAACTTACTGTTAGCGCTATTCTTAGTGTTTACAGCGCAAACTATTGCCGCAGATGAGATTGCTCGCTTTGAATTTGGACACAACAATAACGATCCTTCACCGCGACGAGATCCACAATTTGGTGGTGAAGAAGTTGAATGGATCACTTACGACGATGGTTCACCGGCAAGTATTGTGGAAGAACTCGAGAATTACTATTCCAGAGTCACCTTCACGCCTGAAAGTGAATTCGAGCTTCAATTTATCCACCTGATGGTATTAAATGACGGTCCAAATGATCGAGCGCCTTGCTATGTTTATGTTTATGAACAGGACAGAGATAATAATCTCGCTGAACGACCGGTTGCTGAAATGAGGATCAATAGGCTGGATGAATGGAACAGCCAGGATATAGATGATAACTGGACAGAGGTAAGACTCCCGCGTGCGATTCGTTTCGAAGCCGAACAAAGCTTCAGCATAATCTATGGTCCAGCGCCCTGTGGTGAACGTGAAGGTCAAGTTCAAGAAGGCGACGGCTGGTGGAATATATTCGACCGGCAGCGAAATGAAGCGCGCAGCTTTGTCGCTCGACGGCTTGATCGAGATCACCGCGCCTGGACTGATTTTGAAATAAATGGCGACTTGTTGCTTCGAGCAGGGGGCGTTTTCATTAGCGACAACAATTCTCCGGAATGGGCTGAAGATCCTGAAGATATATCAGTAAATGAAGGTGATCGCATCGAATTTGAAGTTATCGGAAGAGACCCGGATGATGATAATGAACTGGAGATAGAGTACGTTTCACAGGATATCCCCGATGAGGCAGAATTTAGCTATGAGCAGGAGGATCAGACTGTTAGCGGTAGGTTTTACTGGCAGACTACTTATGAGGATGATGGTGATTATGTCGCAACTTTTTTACTAAGAGATGAGGAAGACGAGGTAAGTTTAGACGTTCGCATCAGTATAGCCAACGTTAATCAACGATCAAGGTGGATTGAACCTCCTGAAGAAATCACGGTAAATGAAGGCGCACTTATCCGATTCTGGTTGCTTAGTGAAGACCCTGATGGAGACAGGATAAGAATGGGCTACCGTTCCGATGACCTGCCTCGTGAAGCTGGGTTCAGAGATTATGGCAGAGATAAGGAAGGCAATTATCGCGGATTATTTACATGGCAAACAACTCATGAAGATGAAGGTGAATATACGGCTGAGTTCGTGGCAGATGACGATAACGATGAGACGCTGCTGGAGGTTAGTATTATAGTCAGGGATGATAACCGTCCTCCTGAGTGGATTGATTATCCGGAAGACCGCGTAGTAGAGGGTTATATCGATGATAGAATAATATTTGAACTAATAGCTGAGGATCCAGAAGAACAGGACATAGAAATCGAATGGGAATGGGTAGAAGAACCTGATGACGAACCGGCAACCGAAGTGGATATTGAGGCGGGGAGAGTTCAATTTGAAATGCGACCGGAACTCGGTCAACACGGTGATTATCAGGTGCGATTTATTGTTTCTGACGGTGAAGAAGAGACTGCTATTGAAATTGTTATAAACATTCATCCCGATTATTTTCGTTATGTAGACACAGGTCATGGTCATACAGTTCAATTAACGAGGATTTTCCTATTTGGTGAAGAATTGGAATCTGGAGAAGACGATGATGAAAACCTGGACGAAATCGGGATAATTACCCCAAATGATGTTGTCGCAGGCGCTTTAAGATTCGGTGACGCCAACCAGGGTGGTGATTTTGAACAACGTGGCGGTAATCTTCAATTTCGTAGCGGATGGAGTACAACCGCCTGGGGACAGCATGGTCAACTTCCAGGATTCCGACGTGATGAAATCTTTAATTTCCTCTATTGGGATTATGAAGCAGAAGAAGAGTATGATGTGCAATTGAGATTAGTTACAGGTGACTCCCGTTGGCGCCGGAATGGCTTATCAGTATTTGAACTGATAATCGGACCGGCTTTGACCGTAAGTCCAGACGTACTCAATTTCGGTGAAGTTCGCGTTGACGATCAAACGATTTTGAATGTTACCTTTGTTTCCAGCGGCTCAATGCCGATCGAGCATTTCGAGCTTGAAATTGAAGGAGATGGTTTCAGTATCGGTCAGGATATCCCCGACAGGCTTGATGTTGGAGCGAGATTGACAGTTCCTGTGACGTTTGAACCTGATCAGACAGGTGAATTCCATGGAACACTGAATGCTACCGGTGACGACATTGAAGTTTCGCGTGATCTCAATGGTGTGGGTATCCTACGAGGGCATTTCGAGTATGAGATTACCGAAGTAAATCATCGCATCGACGTCATCCAAGCTGCGTTAGGAGGTAATCCTCTTGATAACAGTGATGAGATTGGCGTATTTACAACGAATAACCTGTGTGCCGGCGCAGTTATCGTGGCTGATAATGACCATTGGGCGTTTCCAGCTTGGGGGGATGACCCGGAAACGGATGATGTAGACGGTTTCCGTGAAGACGAACAGATGAGATTTAAGATATGGGATAACAGCGCTCGTGAAGAATACGATGTGAATGCTGTAATTATAAGAGGTGAAGATAGATGGAGTGAAAGAGGGTATACAGCGGTAACTCTTAATACAAGCGATAATCATTTTGACTGGGCAAGGACAGAGACTGTTCACAATATCGTTGTAGAAACAGGTTTTGAAGAGGGTGATGAGATTGCCGTTGTTACACCTCGTGGTATTGTCGCAGGGGGTTGTGTGGTTGGTGATGAACGCCCTTACGTATTTGATGCTTATGGTGATAATCCACAGACTCAGGACATTATCGAAGGTTTCCTTGATAATGAACAGATATATTTCCGCATCTGGCTTAGAGAGTCTGAACGAGAGTTTATGGCTCGCGCTGAATGGGTAGACGGTTCACCGCGCTGGCATGATACGGAGCGCAGTGTGGTGGAGTTAAGACCGACGGATGAAAATCGGGCGCCGAGATTTCGCAGGGCACATGATTATAACATCCGAGAAGGGCAAGATGTTGAATTCGCAGTTATCGCTACAGATCCGGATCACGATCCGGTCAGCTTGACACTAATTGGTGATGATCTGCCGGAAAACGCTCAATTCACCGATCGGGGCAATGGTGGAGGTGTCTTTACCTGGCGCCCTGAGAATGACCAAGAGGGAAATTACACCGCACGTTTCACCGCTTTCGACGGCGATGCAATGGTTGAACTGAGAGTGAGTATCAGAATCTCAAACGCAAACCAGCCTCCGGAACTCGCAGAGATAGAAGATATTGAAATCAATGAGGGTGAACGATTATCGTTGCAGCTTGAGGCTGAAGATCCGGATAATGACAGGCTCGGATTCTCGGCTCAAAATTTACCTTATGGTTCATCATTGGAGGATGACTTATTCCGCTGGACTCCAAATTCCGAACAGTCAGGTGAGTATGAAGTGACCTTCCGCGTCACTGACTTCGGTCAACCGCCTCAATCGGATGAAACAACCGTTACTATTACGGTAAACGATGATAACCAACCACCTGTCTGGGCAGAGATAGACGATATAGTCATTCTTGAGGGGGAACGTGTTCGATTCACGATCAGAGCTAGTGATCTGGATGACCGTAATTTCAATAGGAGACAAAATAACCTGCAACTGTCAGCAGGCAACTTGCCTGAGCAAGCAGAATTCACCGACCGTCGTTCCGGAAGGGGTGACTTTGAGTGGCAGACCGATATCAGATCCGCCGGTGATTATCATCCTTACTTCGTGGCATTTGACGGTGAGCTTAGGGACACGTTAGTCGTAAACATAACCGTCCAGAACCGCAATCGTCCACCTCGATTTGAACGCATCCATAATCAGACTGTAACGGTTGGCGATACGCTTGATCTTAGTATTCACGCAGTAGATGGAGATCCTGGGGATCAGGTGGAACTTGGTTTATTCGCAGATAATATACCTGATGGCGCTGAATTTACCGACCTTGGCGAAGGTGATGGAAGATTCTTATGGATACCGAGCTATAATCGCCGTGGTGTCTACGCGAATGTACTTTTTACGGCGATTGATTCCGATGGCGCTCGCGACGTGGCAAGGGTTCAGTTTACTGTTCGAGTAATTGATCGTGAACCGCCTGTTATCAGTGATATCTCACCGGAGAATAGCGCAACGATACAAACCAACCAACCGACAATAGAAGCTACAATCATTGATGCTCTAAGCGGCATCAGGGACATTGATTTCAGATTCGATAATCACAGAATAAATGATTTTGATTTTGAGGATGGTGTTTTCAGTTGGACACCGGATGAAGAGTTGTCCGAAGGCGCTCATAGATTTATAATCAGAGCGGTTGATGATTTCCGCAACAATGCCGGTGAGGCAAGGTATTTCATTGTTGATAGTGATGCCGGAGAAATCGAAGTTAATCCGCTGCCGGAATATACGCGTCGTGAGAGCATTATTATTTATGGTACGGCCGAGCCATCTCTTACAGTTGAGCTATGGCGGGATGATGAACGTTTGATGCAGATTGAAGCAGATAGACGAGGGCAATTCCGCTTTGATGACGTTTCGCTTAATGAGGGATTGAATGAATTTACATTTATGGGCGGTGATGAAAACAACAATGTCGCTCGTTCTGCTGAAGCCAGCATCTACCTCGATGTCGAACCCCCTGAAATCGAATTTATCGCGCCTGAACTTTATACTCGCAGTAGAACACCGGAGATAGTGGCAACAATCGTCGATGTCGGCGTTGGCATCTCGGAAGGTGATAATATGGATCAATTCAGGCGGGAAGAAGGAGGTATTGAACTGGTTATTGATGGTAACACGGTGAATAATTTCCGGTTCGCTGATGGAAGACTTACATATACGGTAGATCGACGCAGACCATTATCGCAGGGTGGGCATATTGTAAGTCTTACTGCAATTGACAGACTGGGTAACTCGCATGAGGAACCGGTTCAGATGAGATTCTTTGTTGATTTTATACGTCCCACTGCTGAACATCGTTTCCTTGATGACGCCGTTGATACAATCTCAAACCGTTCTCCCGAATTTACCATTCCAGTATCCGATCCCCGACCCCCCAGCGGAATTAATATCGATGGAATCACATTGACACTCGATGACGATGAGCTTGATTTCAGTTATAATGAGAGAGAAGGATCAGTTAGCTATCATTGGTCCGGGCGACCACTCCGACCGGGAATGCACGAACTTGCCATCAGTCTTGTTGATAGAGCGGGGAATGAGTATGATGCCTCCGGTCGTTTCTTCCTGACTAACAGGCGGGATAGAGAACCGCCGTATTTCCGGAATCTTTACCCGCCACCTGGAGCCGTTGCCGGTCAGGGCGTCAGAGAGGGGGAGGGTTGTGGATTCTCAGCAGATACAATCAGGTTTGTCTTTGGTGACGATGACGCCGGACCAAATGAAGAATCATTGTGGATGTATATTGTTGCATTTAATGGTCCCGGAGACCGTGACAACGATACGACATACTTCGGTCGTGAGCGAATGATGGTAATGCAGGGTGGAGTTGTGAGAATTCCCCTGAATTCTCATCAAGGTCTGGAAATTGGACGTGATGATATGCCCGGGCTTGAAGAGGGTCTTAACGAAGTCAATGTTTTTGGAGCTGATGATGATGATAACGAAGAGGATGAAGGATGGCAGTATTTTTATGATGATTCACCCCCCGATCCGCCTGTACTGGATGAACTCGATAACCAATACGTCAACGAATCTGAAATGACATTTTCCGGGACGACCGGTGGTGATTCGCCCGATTACGAAGAAGATTACGATAACGAGCCCTATGTACACCTTTACCGCAGTGATACGCTTTCTGCCGAAGTAGCAGTCGAGTATGAAGCTGAATTCAACGTAGAAGGTTTATTGCTTAATGAGGGCTGGAACAGTATCTATGCTATTGTAGTTGACGGTGGTGGCAATGAATCTGATCATAGTGATACTCTTCGAGTATTCCTTGATCTATCCGAGCCGGTAATCGAGCAATATACTGCTACCGGAGGTGAGCATCTAGCGACCGAAATCCCTGAATTTACTGCCAGATTAACCGATGTGGGCGCTGGAGTTGATCCTGATAATATACTGCTTACAATTGGAGACGTCGAATTACCGGTAGCTTATGATGAAGATTCCAATGAGATACTGGCACAGGTTCAGGAGGGCGATGAGTTGGGCAATGGTGAATACACGGCTCGGCTTATCGTGTACGATCTGGCAGGCAATCCGGATACGTCCGGCTTCGACTTTGATATAGACCTCGATCCGGTTGATCCACCGTCATTTACGTCATTTGAGACATACACCAGCATCAATCAGGTATCCCTGGCAGGTGAAGGCGAGGTGGAAACAACTATAGTTGTATTCCTGAATGACGAGGAGATTGGTGAGGTTTATCTTGCTGACTCTGCGATATTTGAATTCAAATATACCGCACCTTCGCTTTCGGATACATCACAAGTTGATATGATCGCACGTAATCCCGCTGGCACAGAAAGTGAACACACCGATCCGGAAACGTTAGTCGTCGATATTGCCCCACCAGAATTCAGTGACGTTGATCCGGGAAACGGCGCAAAGGTCGAAGCGACCACGTTTGAAGAGATACGGTTATTCGTATCAGATCTAATTTCCGGCATTGATCCAGACGGTTTCGCTCTGCAAATGAACGAAGAAGATTTGGACTTTGAGCCTACTGAAACCGACGACGGATTCTGGCTGGTCGCTAACGTGAGTGAGATGGAGTTTGGAGACGGTGAAACGGTTGAGATGGTTGCGAATGCTCTTGATTGCTCGAATACGGCTAATGAAGGGGAATTGGCTTGGGAATTTGTTGTTACAATTAACGATGCTCCCGTGGTTGCGCTTCCGGACACCAGCTTCGATGAAGATACGGAGCTTACACTTGATCTGAGCGATTATATCACCGATGATGATGATTCTTTCGCTGATCTTGAACTTACAGTTGAAGTTTTAGAGGGTGGAAATGAACCTTCTGCAACAATAGATGATGAAAGATTACTGCACTTATTGGCTGGTGATGATTGGTTTGGAGATCTGCGCTTCACGGTACAAGCAACTGATACCAGTGATGTCACTGGTGCTGATACAGTTATTGTAGTGGTATCATCTATCAACGATTCACCAAGTTTCACGTCTGTGCCCGAAAACACAACCGCACTTACCGGTGAGGAGTTTAATGCACAGCTTGAAGCCGCTGATGTTGATCCTGGTGATGCACTAACATACAATACTGATACCGATCTGTTTGTAATAAGCGAGGAGGGTGTGATCTCGTTCACACCAGATGAGGAGATGTTGGGGCAGCATACCATCGAATTATATGTATCCGACGAAGCAGAAGAAAGTGACATTGCTGAATTTAATCTATTTATCGCTGCTCCAAACCAGGAAGTCGAAATAACCCATCCGATTCAAGATGTTTCTATCGATGAGGATTCTGATCCGTCTGTGATAGCCGATCTGGATAATGTCTTTACCGATCCGGAGGAAGCGGACATTAATTTCCTCGTTGAGTATGGCGGGGACGGAATTTCTATTGAAATAGACGCTGAAACCAATGTTGCTACGCTATCGCTCGACACCGATTTCTTCGGTGATGTTGAAGTTACACTTTCTGCCGATGACCTGGAAGGTTCACAGGTTGCCGATGTTTTCATAGTGGAAGTTACAAACGTCAATGATCCACCCGAGCAGGTGGGATTGCTGCCTGATTTGATATTGATCGAAGAGGATGTAGGCCGCACAGTTATCGTTGATCTGGATACTGTTTTCGTTGATATCGAAGATGACGATATGATCTTCAGTTGGGAAAACGGTGATCATCTCGGCGTTGATATTGATGATGACTTGGTCCTTAGTATCATTACAGATGACGATTGGGCTGGCGAGGAATCCTTCACGCTGTCGGTAGATGACGGCATTGAACCGGAGGGCGTCGGACCGCGCCGCGATGAAATCAGTTCATTGGAAATCACGGTTGAGGTCGAGGCTGTCAATGATGCGCCGCGAGTTTCGGTTGACGATCCCTTCATCATTGAAATGAATGAGGATCAGGATCCATTAGTTATTGAGACCCTAATTGCAGACCTATTCAATGATCCAGACGAAGGTGATGTTTTCGAGGTAAGTTGGGATGTTCTGGAAGGTCCTGTCGAGCTTTCTTTTGACGAAGCTGAAGAGCATATCATAGCCACGATTGTCGAGGAGAACTACAACGGCGAGTATGAATACACGATTACAGCAACAGATTTATCAGATGAAGAAGGGGCGCTTACGCTTGTTTTCAGCATAATACCTGTGAATGATCCGCCTGAAGTCATTGAAGCTATTGGCAATGTAACAATCAGCGAGGACGCCGATCCTCGCCGGATTGATATTGCAAACCTGGGCGAAATCTTCACCGATATTGACGGTGATGCGCTGATATTCAGTTTTGCCGAAGTACCTGGACAGTTGAATATGGATATAGACGATGACAACGTCCTGTTCATTACTCCGGATAATAATTATAATATCGAGAATGGGATCACGATAACGGTATCTGCCGATGATGATGACGGTGGGCAGATGGTTGCGAGATTGGGAACTGCCGGACTACAGACTGGATCATCCGATTTACGGAATGTTGGACCAGTTCGACAGATACGGTCAGTAGGTCGGACACTCTTGTCCGACTCCGACGCCCCATCATTAGGTCAGAGTCAGACAAGAGTGTCTGACCTACCACAGACACATTCCAGTAGGTTGGACACTCCTGTCCGACAATCAACGAGCCAGACAGGAATGTCTGACCTACCCGGGAGGGGAGGAGAACAAACACCTCCAAGACGCGATGATTCTGAAGATACTGAGTTCGATATCGTTATAGATCCGGTAAACGATCCACCCTATTGGATTGAAACCGATAATCAGAGTGGAAACGAGAATACTATTATAGAGTTTACCGTAACTTCCGATGACGTTGACCGTCATAATGAAGGAGACGTGTTGACGCTGACGATAACTGATGACGATGGATTGATCGACCTTGGGGCATTATTCGATGATAACGGTGATGGAACCGGAGACTTCTCCTGGCAGACCGATTATGAAGATGCCGGTGTGTACAATCCTCAGTTCCGCGTGCAAGATGAAGCAGGCGAAACCGATCTGATGTCGGTAGAGATTACAATTATTCACGTTAATCGCCAGCCTGTATGGAATGATGTTCCACAGAGTATTAATATTAGTGAAGAAGAGGAAGCCGCTTTCACCGTTGATGGCTCGGATCCCGACGGTGATGATGTTACTATCGAAGCAGTATCGGATGACCTTCCCGAAGGATGGGAATTCACTGATAACAACGATGGAACAGGGAATTTCAATTGGACGTCAGGATTTGAGGATGAAGGATCATACACCGTTGTGTTCACAATATATGACGATGAATTTGAGACTGTTGAAGACGTCATTATCACTGTAGGTGACGTCAACCGCTCACCTACATGGGATGATATACAAGGAAGCGCTGAAGTGAATGAAGCTCAACAGTTGGTAATTGAGGTTGCGGCATCCGATCCGGACGGTGACGATGTAACAATCACTTGGGAAAGCACAGGTGGAGCAGACATTCCCAGTGATGATGTTGAATTCACCGACAACGGCGATGGAACGGAATCTTTTACTTGGACGCCGAATTACGATAATGCCGGCAGTTATACTGCAACATTCACCGTTTCAGACGAAGAGTTCAATGTTTCAGAAGATGTTTCTATCACCGTAATCCACCTCAACCGTACGTCGATATGGGATAACGTGCCTGATAATGAGGAAGTCAATGAAACTGCACAGCTTGAATTTACGGTTGAAGCCTCCGATCCGGATGGTGATGACCTGGATATTGTTTACAGTAGTGATAATATCCCCGGTAGCGCTGAGTTTACTGATAACAATGATGGAACAGGTAGTTTCACCTGGACACCAACTTACGATGACGCAGGCGAATACACCGCTACTTTCACCGTTTCCGATGACGAATTTAACGTCGAAGCTGATGTAACTATTACGGTTATTCACGTTAACCGCACACCGGTCTGGGATGAAATATCAGAAAACGAGTCTGTGAACGAAGGTCAGGAATTAGAATTCATTGTTGTATCATCCGATCCCGACGCTGATAATCTGGAAATCGCTTACAGTAGTAATGACATTCCGGATAATGCTGAATTCACCGACAACGGCGATGGAACCGGAACTTTCATCTGGACTCCAACTTACGATAATTCTGGTGAATACACCACAACGTTCACCGTTTCCGATAACGAATTCGATGTCGTTGAAGACGTTATTGTAACGGTCAGTCACGTAAACCGCACTCCGATATGGGATAACATACATGACAGCGAAGAGGTTAATGAAGCACAAGAACTCAACGTAAATATCACAGCATCAGATCCCGATGGTGACGATCTTGTGATAACCTATAACAGCATTGACATTCCTGATGCTGCTGAGTTTATCGATAATGGTGATGGCACCGGTACTTTTACCTGGACGCCAACTTATGATAATGCAGGTAATTACACTGCTACATTCACCGTTACCGATGGTAGCTTTGAGGTTGAATCGGATGTGTCAATTACTGTTATTCACGTCAATCGCACGCCGGTATGGGATGATATACCGGAAAGCGAGAGCGTAGATGCAGAGGATGTGCTTGAGTTCAGTGTTACCGGTTCCGATCCTGATGGTGATGACTTGACGATTGTCTACAGCAGCGATGACATACCAGACAATGCAGAATTTACAGATAACGGTGACGGTACAGGTACGTTCATCTGGACGCCCACCGATGACAACGTCGGTAACTATACGGCACTGTTCACACTCTCAGATAACGGTTTTAATGTCGCGGTTGAAGTATCTATCTCTGTCGATTATGGCAATCGCGCACCTGTGTGGGATAACGTTCAGGAAAGCGTTGAAGTTGACGAAGGTGAGGAACTCTTACTTACAGTAGAAGGTTCTGATCCGGATGGTGACGATATGACAATCACTTGGGAAAGCACGGGTGAAACTGATATTCCAGTTGGTGAGATTGAATTTACCGACAATAGTAACGGCACCGCCACATTTAACTGGACGCCAACTTATGAAGGTGAAGGTGTGTATATTGCAACATTCACAATTGCTGACGATGAGTTTACGGTTGAAGCGGACGTGTCAATTACAGTTGTTCACGTTAATCTGCCCCCAGATTGGGATAGCATTTCGGAATCAGAGGATGTTAATGAGGATCAGGAACTAGCAATCATAGTCGAGGGCTCAGACCCTGATGGTGATAATCTGACAATTGATTACAACAGCGATGACATTCCTGATGGTGCTGAATTTACAGACAATGGTGATGGAACAGGTACATTCGTATGGACACCGGGCTACGATGATGAGGGAGATTATACAGCAGCATTCACTATATCAGACGGTCAATTTAGTGTAGAAGAGGATGTATTAATAACAGTAAATCATACCAATCAGGCGCCGGTGTGGGATGACGTTTCGCAAGATGTGGGAATTGATGAAGCAGATGAGCTTGAATTCACCATAACCGCTTCCGATCCTGATGGTGATGACGTATCTATCGCTTACATTAGTGATGACATCACTGATGATGCAGAATTTACCGATAACGGTGATGGTTCAGCCACGTTTGTATGGACGCCCGGTTATGAAGATGCAGGTGAATATACGGCAGTATTTACGGTTTTAGATGATGAATTTGAAATTGAAACGAGTGTTGATATAACGGTTATTCATATAAACCGCACTCCTGTCTGGGATGATGCACCCGAAACTGCAAGTGTAAATGAAGGTCTATATATTGAGATTATAGTAGAGGGTTCCGATCCGGATGACGATCAGCTTGATATTGATATCTCCGTAGGTGATTTACCTGACGGCTGGGATTTCACCGATCATCGCAACGGAACCGGAACATTTACCTGGACGCCAACCTACAACGATGCGGGTGAATATCCCGTTACATTTACGATCTCTGACGGTGCGTTCGAGGTAGATGCAGAAATAGCGATTACAGTTGTGCACGTCAACCGGACGCCAGTCTGGGATGACACTCCCGGCAGCGTTTCCATCAACGAAAACGAGCAACTTGAGTTCAACGTCGAAGCATCCGATCCTGATGGAGATGACATGATGATTGCTTACAGCAGCGAGAGACTACCCGATGGAGCCGAGTTCACCGATAACGCCGATGGTACAGGCACATTCACCTGGATGACGTCGTTTAACGACGAGGGCAATTACACGGCAACATTCACACTGTCAGACGATGAGTTCGAGGTTGTTGCTGAAGCGAGCATCTCTGTTGGTGGAGTTAATCGCACTCCGGTATGGGACAATGTCCCTGGCGCAGTAGAAGTTGGTGAAAATGAAGAGATTGCTTTTACAGTAGAATCCTCAGATCCTGATGGTAATGATTTGACTGTTATTTATAGCAGCGATGACATCCCAGATGAAGTAGAATTCACCGACAACGGTGATGGAACCGCTGATTTTACCTGGACTCCAACTTATGAAAATGCCGGTGGTTATACTGCAATGTTTACCGTTACCGATGATGATTTTGAAGTTGAAGCTGAGGTGACTATAACCATAATAGATGTCAATAGAGCGCCGACAATTTCCGATCCGTCCGATGAAGATAATTACATGGTCGAAGGAAACGAATTGGACGAAGTATTTATCGAATTCTACGCCGTTGATCCGGATGACGATGATCCGACCTGGTCGCTGTTGGATGAAGACGATCTTCCTGATGGATGGGAGTTTACCGACTATGAAGACGGCTCAGCAGAGTTCATCTGGACGCCTGAAGTCGACGAACGCGGTGAATACAATCCGATATTCCGCGTTACGGATGGACGGGGCGGTTCGGATGATATTCAGATTACTTTAAGCATTGATCGCCCTCTGTGGGGCATAGAGGTACCTGATGACGGTTACTTTGCCATCGAAGGAAATGAAAACGAGGAACTAACAGTTCATCTCACATCCTATGATCCTTATGGATATAATCCAACGTGGCGGATAGGGGATGACGGTGGACTGCCTGGTGGATGGGAGTTCAATGACAACCTGGATGGAACAGCTGACTTTGCCTGGACACCAGGCTTTGAAGACGCTGCTGACGAGTATGATCTGGTTATTGAGTTAGTCGACGTGGACGTAGTTCAGGATGCACATTGTTACATCACTGTCTTTGATATCAACCGTACGCCTGTATGGGGTGAAATTACAAACTCTTATGAAGTAGACGAGGGAGAGCTTCTCGAGTTTACAGTAAACGGTAACGATCCCGATGGTGATGATGTAACGATCGAATATAGATCGGATGATCTCCCCGAGGCAGTTGAGTTTACGGACAACGGTGATGGGACAGGAACGCTATTCTGGGAACCTAACTTTGAAGAAGCCGGTGATTATACCGCAGTTTTCATCCTGTCGGACGATGAGTTTGACGTGGAAACAGAGGTCAACATAACTGTAATAGACGTGAATCGTGAACCGGTTTGGGACGCACCCGATCCAGGCGATCCGATCCGCAGTGAAGAAGGTGACGATGTGTCGTTTGACGTTCAAGCGCACGATCCTGATGGTGATGATATTACTATTGAGCTTACGGATCGAGGCGACCTGCCTGATGATGCTGAGTTTAGCGATAACGAAGACGGCACGGGGCATTTCTCCTGGCATACCGGCTTTGACGATGAAGGTCAATATAATCCGATCTTTACCGTATCCGATGCTGAATTGGATTGCGAGGTAGAAATTATAATAGCTATCGGTGACGTAAACCTGGCGCCTATCTGGGATGCACCCGATCCCGATGATCCGATTATTGGTGAAGAAAACGAAGAGATCGTATTTGAAGTTCAGACTCACGATCCCGATGGTGATGATATTACTATTGAGCTTACGGATCGCGGTGGATTGCCTGACGAAGCTGTATTTACCGACAACGGTGAAGGTACGGGCAGTTTCGCCTGGACGCCAACATTTGATGATGCAGGTGAATATACGCCGGTCTTCACAATTTCAGACGAAGAGTTGGAACGTGATGTTGAGCTTATTATTACCGTTGCTCACGTAAACCGGACGCCTGAATTTGGTGAATATCCTGAATTGGTCGAGAGTGATGAGGGTGAAACGATTGAATTCAGTGTTAGCGGCGCTGATCCTGATGGTGATGATTTGACAATCTCTTACAACGGACAGACAGGAATGTCTGTTCTACCTGATGAGGTTGAATTTGTTGACAATGGTGATGGAAGCGGCTCGTTTGTTTGGGAAGCGACTTTCGAAGATGCAGGAGAATATACAGCGTTGTTTGAGTTGTCGGACGGGGATATGACTGATGAGATCG
>JAVCDD010000176.1 GCA_030765125.1 Candidatus Hatepunaea meridiana | reverse complement strand
TACCATTGTCAAGTGTTACAGCAACACGATAGATAATTTTCAAAGAAACATAGTAGTGCACACATATTCTTCATATGATGCTAATTATTATAGACTTAAATGAAATTCTGGGGGAAGATGCGTTGTAATGTGTTTACATCCTCCATGGGCTTGCGTCGGTGGCTATTCATATTCAATCCCTTCGGAGTTTTACTTAATACACAATAACTTAGCCGTCCTGACCTCACCTCCCGCAATCAGATGAACAATATATACTCCCGATGGCAAGGTTGCAGCATCTACGACTGTATGATAATAACCTGCCGATTGTCGTCCTAAATCAACTGCTGTGATCTCACGCCCTGTGAAATCGTATATTCTTAATTGAGTGTTACCTGCTTTATTCAAGCTGTAACTGATCCTCGTTTGAGCGTTGAATGGGTTGGGGTAAACTGCCTGAATTGCGAATTCGTAGGGTGTATGGTTTTCAGATTCGCAACCACCTCCTTGAATTGACAAAAGAAACCGACTATTACATTCAGTTGTATCTTCACCAGAGATCGCTTCAACAAACCAAATCATATCAAGCGGCACGCAACCTCCGTTCATCCCCGCCGTATCAGGTTGGATGCTGAATGTTGTGTCCAATACATTGTATACCCAAGTATCAAATAAATTGCATTCAAAGTGTATCCTGTAAATCACCTCGTCATCCGGATCAATAGATTCTTCCCAGGCGAAAGTGATGGTGTCTGTACAATCAACGAAGGAACTGTCAGGTGGTTCGAGCAGGTTGAAAGCTGACGGTGAATTATCCACACCTATTACATTCATTGTCAATGGAATAACGGTTTCACCTCCGATCCCGTTATGAATAAATGTCAATTCGGCTTCCATTTCGACGCCGCTAAGCCCAGTGGCATCCAGATGCAGATCAAATCCGACACTCTGCTCAGCTTCTATTATGCCGTCAACAGGGTCTATCAACATCCAATCCTTGCGCACAGCAAGCTGCCATACTTCCATCCGGTCATTGCTTCCGTCGTTGACCATCGAGATAAACACCCAACTGTAGACGTCAAACATGTTAGAAATGAAAGCGCCGGCAGCGTTCCCTTCAACCTCCGGATCCGATGCCCAGACCAACATTGTATCTCCTTCACCAGGATCTATCTTATGAACCATCTGATGAATATCATCACCGGGATAGTGGTAGATATACAACTGAAAACCATCCGGATCATCTTGCCAATAAGCAAGTCCATAGATACGAAGTCCGTTGCGTTCCAACTCGATTTCTTCTTCCCCTTCTAATGTGACGCCGACTATAAGCGGAGATGTAGTTCCGCAAGCCCACATCAGGTTCCGGTCGGGATCCCAAGCTAGCGCGCGGTTGTTGTCATAAGGACCTATGATAGTATCCAGAACCTCACCATCAGGTGTGAATCCGTAGATGTTTCGCTCGCCTGATCCCCAGATCAGTTCCCCATCCCATGCCAGATCGCGCATCCCGTAGTGTGACTCACCGGCTTGCTCAAATTCATTTACCATCTCTCCATCTCGGTTGACGACATAGATCATATTAGGACCATCTTCACGGTTCCAGACATTTGCACCGGATACATAGAAGTACTGACCATTGAAAACAGCGCCCTCTAACCTGATGTCTTCAAGGGCTTCACCGAGGACGATGGATTCGCGAAGATCCCCGGGCTCAGCGTTAGCACCACCTAATAACCTGCGTTCAACTATATATTCCAGATCACCATTACCGTTGTTGGAAACCTCAAATTCGACGTGCATATCCTCATCAGCAGGCAGTATGACACGGATTACATCTCGACTGGGATTGCATTCGGCGTGGAGCAGAGCCATCGAGCCGTCTGTAGCTTCGTCCTCTGTAACTTCCACATCTTCCAATACAAACGGCAGATAATCGGGAACGGTGCAGGTCAATCTGTATTCATCACCGACAGGAATATTTGCCATTTCGTAACTGCCTTGGTCATCGGTGAGTCTCATTAAGCCGAAGGGTTCCAGCATAACGGGAACGCCCTCTATCGCTTCATCGTTTAAGGCGTCAGTAACTGTTCCTTCTATGGCGCCGACTGGGGATTCAACCGATAAGAGAAGTGGTATCCGGATGGTGTATGGCGCTTCTTCCGCCGGATCGTCAACGTTTATTGCAAGTTGGGCATAATACAGTCCGGTTTCGATATTCTCAGTGTTGAAAGTTACCGTGATAATCTCTTCCTCACCTCTGGGAATTTCACCGGAAATGGGGTCAACCTCCGCCCATGTAATCCAGGCTTCTTCGGGACCGAAGGCAACTACACCCTCAGCTTCCAGGTAATCAAAATCATTTCTCATTACTGTAAAACCGAGGTCGCGATCCTGGTTCTGAAAGCCAATCATAACGTCTTCACCGTCGTACTCACCTGTCTCAGCAATTTGATATTTTATTAATCCACTTGCATAGATGACAACCTGGAAAGTCCAGAGATCACCCTCAGCTTGTGCGTCAACGAAATGAGGGACATCTTCCCAGGTGCAAACCGCCATAGTTCTATCCGACCAGAAATAGATATGACCGGCAACCGATGGATTCAAGTCCTGGAAGTTCACGCAGAGAAGATTCGGTGGGGGAGTGGGTGTATCTCCACCATCAGAGTAGTCTGTAGGCAAGTCTTCCTGCCATTGACTTATTGGATAGAAGTAGATGATATCACCTGGATCTTCACCAAGGACTGCCATACCGTTAGGAAAGATGGCTATCTGATCGAATTCGTTTCCGTAGTATTCAAGGGTGAATCCGAACTCAAATTCACCAGCAGAACTGTCATCCGCCAGATGTTCGATGTCCTCTACGTCGTCGAAATCCGAGATGTCAATCCATGCGTAGGGCGGGCAGTCGTCTTCTTCACCATCGCGCCACTCGTAGCCGGCTTCATCGGGATCGCTTCGGTCATCGCGTCCCGGGAACATTCTATCTTCCTCATCCAGAACCTGAGGCATAAGCACAAGGCTGAATTCTACTTCGTCGTTCCCATTGTTGGCAAGGATCATTTCCATTTCGTGCGAATCACCGGCATCGGAAACAACAGCGAAGCCAAAGGGATCAACTGTAACGTCACTGAGCGCAGGATAATTCAACAGCGCACAAAGCAACAGCGCTATCAACCACCTGACGTCCTTAAATTTCAACATGATTTCTCCTTAAGAAATATTGACTAATAGGGTTACGCCCAAGTATAGCAGTTCAATGTGGGAATTAGCTGGACGGGTTATAAATGTTAATAGGTTTAGTTTACGGGATGAAATATCTATAAATAAGATAATCGGTTATGCCTTTAGCTCAGCAATGTATAAACTTAATAATACCAGAGTAGCGCAGCTTGCTGCGTTCTTGCACGGTGGCGCATGCGTGTCTGCTTGCGAGCGCGCAGCAAGCTGCGCTACTCCGGCTGAGCTAAAGGCATAACCAAATAAGATAATTACGTTATGATGGAAAGTCAAGTATCAAGTTATCAAGTTATCAAGTTAAAAAGGGGAAAATGCAGAAGGAAATAGTTCGTAAGTAGTAGTTTTTCAAAATATTCCGACGTATTTGGAAAATCATATACAACGATACAAATAATGGCGATAAATCTGTCATTTCTTTAAAAATATGTTCAGAGTTCGCACTTTAGTGTGTTGGATTTGGAATTCACTTCGTTAGTTCAAGAAGGAAAAACAACCTAAAGGTCGAACTCTGAACTCTATTTTCATTCTTTCACTTCAATAATGTAACCTTGCGGAATTCATAGAAGTCAACCGCTTCCATCTTCACAAAATACACTCCTGAAGCGTTTGACAACCCATTCCACTCGGTTGAATAATTACCGGCTGACAATTCAGCGTTAACCAGTGTAGCAATCAATCGACCATAAACGTCATATACTCGAATCAATACTGAAGAGGAAACAGGCAGGCTGTACGAGATTTTCATGGTTGCATTGAATGGGTTTGGATAAGGTTCTGAAAAGTGGAATTCATCAGGAATTATACTTAAACCTTCGCGAACGGAATTCTCTTGCACATCCAGTGTGACAGGTAAAGCCATCTCTTCACCGTCGGCGTTATGCCGGAAGTACAATTCGCCTTCGTAACTGTTCGGGATCAAGTCAGAGGCGTCAAATGTAATTATGAAATCAGTAGACTCACCTGGAGGAATCTCTCCTTCGACAGGATCAATCTCGAACCAACCGGATCGAGCGGAAAGCTGCCAAATATCAATGCGGTCATTCTCACCCGGATTGGAAACATCCATAAATACCCAGCTCATCGGATCGTAAGTATTGCAGATAAACGTTCCAACCGGACGACCGCCGCCTTCAGGTTCGAGTTCAATGACTTCGATAATGTCGTTAGTGTTTACATTTATCTTGCTGACAATCTGCCTCTCAGCGCCCGGACTATGGAAAAGGTATAAACAATGCTCATCCGGATCGTCTTGCCAATAAGCGAGACCGAAAATATTCCTCACGATAGGATCCACCGCCATAACCTCGTCACCGAACCGGTCATAACCCGCTATGTATTCGCTGATCGTACCGCATATCCATAGCAGATCATTATCGGGATCCCAGGCAATCGCTGTATTCTGATTGAAAGGTCCCTGGAAGCTGTTTTCCTGTTCTCCGTCAGTTGTAAATCCGAATACCGTGCCTTCACCGGAACCCCATATCAGATTTCCATCGTAAGCGAGGTCACGCATTCCGATGCGGTTTCTGCCGACCTGTTCAAAGCTGCCAGTCATATCCCCTTCACGATTCAGGACATAGATGATCGGTGGATCATCACCGTTGGTTCCTGAAACAAAGAACTGGTTTTCTGCAAAGGCGACGCCGTGAATCTGATTGTCATCAAGTAAAAAACCAACATTGACAGACCTTCTTAACTCCCAAGGCTCAGCGGCTTCTTCTCCGCGCGTTCGCGGTTCAACCGTTAATTCAAGAGGTCCGTTTCCGGTGTTAAAAACGGATAGTCCAACTTCGGTTGAATTACCTTGTGGTAATTCAACGTTAATTTCATCCGGATCGGCAATGAACTCCGGATGACGAAGGCTGAAGTTGACTCTTAAAGTGTCATCAATCCGTAACCTGAGGTCGATTTGTGTAGAATCATTATAGCCTGATTTTGAGGCGGTTACGTTGAATGCACCCGTCCAGGCGTTTTCAATCTCCCAGAAGCCTTCTTCATTGGTAACCGCTTCCTGTCCGAGAGATGTTATAACGATCGCTTCAGATAATGGGTTGTTATCCTCAATATCGAGTACTCGCCCTTTTAGAAAAGCATTCTGCGAGAAGAAAGGAAACGCTCCTATGTCCGCTCGTGAGCCATCTGGGTCTTCAGGTGATTCGGGACTGCCGGTGTTTATGCAGGGACTGCCATCCTCAAGATGAAAATCACCATCGTCGGCATCTACAAAATCCGGATCATCGTCAATATTTCCATCACCCCAGGCGATTTCTCCGTTGTTATTAAGCAATATATCATCCTCGCCTCCTTCAATGTCACAGTAATCGAAGCTCATTGTAGACGGTTCATAAGAAGAGGAAAAATAGATATTATTATCGCTGTTTCCCCAAATGATAGTATTCACCAATTCGGCTGTAGATACAGTGTTTTGCTCACCGGTAGCGCTGATGTATATACCACCACCACGCGGGGATGAATTTCGACACATAGTTACGTTAACTAAGAGCGCATCAGCCGCCCAGACAATCTGCATTGCACCACCGACACTCTGAGCGCTGTTGTCGTGTAAACACACATAATCCAGAGCAGCGCTGCCACGAAGGAGCCTTATCCCACCGCCGTAGGTTGCAGAACAATTTTTAATAGTAACATGCGAAATAATCTGGTGTTCGGTATCCTGGCAGTAGATGCCGCCTCCATTGGTAGCGCTGCTATTCTGGATAATCAGGTGGTCGAGTGTCGGGCTGGAATTTACCCAGTTATGTATAGCTCCGCCGAAAGTGTTTTCGCCACTTCGATAACCTGACCCGTTCTCGAGAATGAAACCACTGAGGCGTGCATCAGCGCTTTCGCGGTTATGAAAGTGAACAACCGGTCCGTTGTCGTTGCCATCTATTACAGTTGAATCAATATAGGCTTCGTCTCCGGTAGTAAGAAACAAGCTTCCGACAGTAATCGTCCTGCCACCGAAGTCAATGTTTTCGCGGTATTCACCAGGATGTACAAGGACAGTATCACCGTCATCAGCAGCGTTAATACCAGATTGAATCGTGTTGCGATCCTCCGGAACCTCAATAATGTCAGCATTCGCATTAATTGAGTATCCCAATAGTAGTATTGAGAGTAATAGTATAAAGGGTTTGAATGTGCGCATTGGATATCCTCCATAGTTTGGAAAAGGTATTTATTTCAGGTATGTTGAAAATTCACGGGCTGTGCAAGAACTCGATCAAAGGATAATGAAACATGACATCTGTAAATTATCATATTTTAATGTCAATCGCAAGTGAATGTGGAAAGGAGAAACGTGATTTAAGATTCTATTGATTAAGTCAGAGTCCCCGCTGGCAGACGCCCTCGTCTGACAGCTTACTTCTTTGTATATCAATTACTTAACTGCCAGACGAGGGCGTCTGCCAGCGGGAACTCTATACTATTTCAACAGGATCATTCAAGTAATTTCGTGAATAGGTATAAATATTTGTATCAGATTTATTAACCAGACCGCTTAATAGAATACACGTTTCCGTCAGGTTACGCTTCGCTTGAACCTAACAGTAACGCAACGTTTACTATTTAACAGTCGGGTTAATAACTTATGTTTCAGGCTCAAATAATTACAATTAAGCAACAGTATGTATTGACATTCAGCAATGACTATCTTATATTTAATAGCTCGTTTATAGTTTATGAAATAATCAATATGGCGGCGTAGCCAAGTGGCTAAGGCGGAGGTCTGCAAAACCTCTATTCATCGGTTCGAGTCCGATCGCCGCCTCAGATAGGCTTTTGGGCTTTAGAAAACCAAGAGCCCAAAGCCTATTAAGCCGGGGTGGTGGAATAGGTAGACACAAGGGACTTAAAATCCCTCGATCTCATAAGGTCGTGCCGGTTCGATTCCGGCCCTCGGCACGAAATAAATATTGTGATGTTGTAATGTTGTGATTTCGTAATTACAGCATTACAACATCACAATATTACAACATCAATTCCGGGCGATTAGCTCAGCTTGGTTAGAGCGCTTGCGTGACATGCAAGAGGTCGGTGGTTCGACTCCACTATCGCCCACAAGCCTAAATTACTGGATATTCATTAGGTGGACTCTAAACTCCCGAAAAGACACGCTGAAGCGTGAACTCTAAACTTTAAAACGAATGAATCCAAATTCTCCGCAGACGCTTGAAATATTCTGGCATTCGTCTGCTCATCTGTTAGCCCAGGCTGTCAAGCGGCTTTATCCCGATGTTAAACTCGGGATTGGTCCAGCGATTAAGAATGGCTTTTACTACGATTTCGACTTTGGCGAGACCATTTCATCCGATGAGTTGCCTAAGATAGAAGCCGAGATGAAGAGAATTGTGGAAGAGGATCTGTCGATAACACGCTCGGAACTTTCACCAGATGAAGCGAAACTGTTCTTTGCAAAGGAAAACCAGGATTATAAGCTCGAGTTAATAGAGGAACTTGACGAACAGATATCGGTCTATTCACAAGGTGAATTTACCGATCTCTGCCGCGGTCCGCATATCGCTTCTACCGGTTTAATCAAGCATTTCAAGCTGCTTTCACTCACGGGCGCTTATTGGCGTGGTGACGAACGGAATCAGATGCTGCAACGGATATATGGGATTGCTTATCCAACGCCCAAGCAGCTAAAAGTGCACCTGATGAAGCTCGAAGAAGCAAAGAAGCGGGATCATCGTATTATTGGCAAGCAGATGGACCTGTTCAGTTTCCACCCGGAAGCTCCGGGGGCGCCGTTCTGGCATCCTAAAGGTGAAATACTGTTCCATCTCATTGATGATTATATGCGCAAGCTGCTCACACGCCGGGGTTATGGACAGATAAGCTCACCGCTTATTATGACCAGGGATTTATGGGAACGTTCCGGGCATTGGGATCACTATCACAACAATATGTACTTCACGACCCTGGATGATCGTGATTACGCTGTGAGACCGATGAATTGCCCAGGCGCTGTGCTGATGTACAAGGAACGGCAATGGAGCTATCGTGACCTGCCGTTGCGTTGGGCGGAAATGGGTATTGTCCATCGCTACGAGAAATCCGGAACGTTGCACGGGTTGTTCCGGGTCAGGCACATCACCCAGGATGACGCTCACATCTTCTGCACACCCGATCAGATCGTTGATGAAGTTTCAGCGATGATTAAACTGGTTTTTGAGGTATTCGAACATTTTAACTTAACTGATATCTCGATGGAACTTTCCACTCGTCCAAAGGATCGTATCGGTTCTGATGAACTATGGGACAATGCAGAAGAAGCGCTTATAACGGCTTTGGATCAAGGACATTATGATTACGATGTAAACAAAGGCGAAGGCGCTTTTTACGGACCCAAGATTGATTTTCATGTTGTCGATGCGTTAGGACGAAGCTGGCAGTGCAGCACAATACAGTTGGATTTCAATTTCCCGCAGCGGTTTGATCTTGAATATATAGGTTCCGACAATCAACCGCATCATCCTGTGATGCTGCATAGGACGATACTTGGTGCGATGGAACGGTTCATCGGCATCCTGATCGAACACTACGGCGGTGACTTCCCACTCTGGCTGGCGCCTGAACAGGCGGTATTATTACCGATCACAGATAAAGAACACGATGCTGTTAGAAAAACCTATGATCGTTTATGTGCTGAAGGTATTCGTTGTCGAGTTGATTGGCGCGCAGAGAAGATCGGGCGCAAGATCAGAGACGCTGAACTTGCCAAAGTACCGTATATGTTGATTATCGGCGCTCGGGAGGCTGAAAACGACCAGGTTTCACTCAGACGACGTGGGGAAGGGAATTTAGGTGCGATGAGTGTAGATATATTAATTGAGCGGATGAAAAGCGAATTAGAGTGATGATTTTTACCGCGGAGTGGATAGGATAGACATTCCTTTTTAATGAATTGTGAATTTATTTATGTCCCTTTGGAACATCATGCGACAAGAGTGTCGCATCTACTAACTATTTGCGACAAGAGTGTCGCAAATACTAACGACTGATAAGAATTATCATATTAAAAGCCGCATAATGCGGTATGAATATTAATAAATAAATACAAATCGCAGTCTAAACGGAGTAACATTATCATTATTGTTAGTGTTTTTAACACACGTTTCAAGTGTGTATGGGGGAATTATAGCTAATTTCCAGGGTCGCAGTTTTCAAAGTCGGGATCGGGTTAAGGCACCGCGTATAAACAGCGAGATCACTGCCAGTCCTGTACGATTGATCGGATCAGACGGCAAACAAGCTGGAGTAGTAGATATTGTCAAAGCGCTTGGTATTGCCAGGGATGCAGGACTTGATCTGGTTGAAATTGCCCCTGCTGCCAAACCGCCTGTCTGCAAAGTAATTGACTATGGTAAATACCGTTATGAGCAGACCAAGAAGCAGAAAGACGCACGGAAGAAACAGCATAATGTTCAGGTCAAGAGGGTTCAACTTAAACCGAATATTGACACGCACGATTTTAACGTTAAACTTTCTGCAGGGAGACGATTTATAGAAGCCGGTCACCGTGTAAAAGTATTAATAACTATGCGAGGCCGGATGGTTACTCGTAAAGACATTGCTGATGAAGTGCTTACCAGAATGGTTGAGAGTTTATCCGATATTGCCGTACCTGATGGCAGCGCCAGAATGGAAGGCGCTAATAACCTCTCGGTGGTGCTTGTCAAGAAGAAGGGTAAGTGATAATTCGAGTGCAGCCTACTAATTGTGGGCTTTATAAATTGTTAAATTGTTAGATTGTTTGATTGTTAAATTGCTATATTGCTATACTGCTATATTGCTGTATTGTTAAAAACATTGAATCACTTTGAACAATGAAACAATGAGACAATAGAGCAAATAAACAATCAAACAATTTAACAATTTAGCAAAATAACAATTATTGTTTTTAAAATTAAAATTAAGCAGGAATAATAAATATGCCAAAGATGAAATCCAACCGGGCGGCTAAAAAAAGGTTCAAACTTTCCGCTACCGGTAAAGTTAAACGCGGGCATTCGCATGCCGGCCATAAATTCACAAGTAAATCCCCTGACCGTAAAAGACATTTGCGTAAAGCCGGACAGGTCGTCGCTATTGAGGCGCGCAGGATTCAACGTATGCTTTTAGGATAGGGAAGAATTATGTCAAGATCAAGAAACGCAGTCGCATCACACAAACGCCGTAAAAAGCTGCGTAAACAAGCGCGTGGGTATTACGGGGCTCGCAGCCGTCAGTTACGGACACTCCGGGACGCAGTCAACCGAGCCGGAATGTATAGTTACGCTCACCGGCGGAAACGCCCAGGTGACTTCCGTCGTCTCTGGATAATGCGTATTAACGCCGCCAGCCGCGAGCACGGGCTAAGTTACTCAAAGTTTATGCACGGTTTATCTTTATTAAATGTAGAGGTTGATAGGAAGATTTTAGCCGAATTGGCTGTCAACAAACCCTTCGAGTTTAAGGCGCTGGCCGAGCAGGCTAACGCCGCCTTGCAGTAAAACTCGGTCAGCAATTCTTGTAATCAGAGCAAACGGGCGGTCTCCGCCCGTTTTTGCGTTATATTACTATTTCAGAGCGAAAGGAGATCAATATGGTAGAAACAGAAGAAAAGGAAAGAGTGTTAACTCTTGAAGAGAAAATCAGGGCTTTATCACCTGAGTTGCAACAGCGATTAGAAAGTATTATTGATTCGTTGTTGTCTGAGAATGATAACAAACCAGAAGGTCAGTTCAAGCTGGATTGGAAGGGTGATTTACGGCACTTAAGAGATAAATTCACTTCAGTTGAACTTCAACATTTGGCACTGGAATGGAGGAATGAAGATGTATCTACTCGACACAACAATAATTCTTAACTAATATTGAAAGCATCCTCACTTAAAAAGGAAAATCAAGGATTTTAGTAAATGAGTTTAATAGAAGAAGTAAACAGCTTAAAAGAAAAATTCAAAACCGAAGCCTCCGATATAAGAGACCTGAAAGCATTGGAACAACTGCGTGTAGATTACCTGGGACGCAAGGGGATTATCTCTACGCAATTCGACCGAATGCGTGAAATCCCGCCTGAAGAACGGCGTGCCTTCGGTAAGACGCTGAATGAAATCAAGAATATTGTTTCAAACCAGCTTGATGAGCTAAAGAAAACACTGGGCGCAATCGGTCACAAAAAGGAATTACTTGACCACACGTTACCTGGTCGCAAAGACTTCATCGGCGGATTACATCCCCTAACCTATATTATGGATGAGATCATAGACATCTTTCGCGGGATGGGTTTCGTTGTGGAAACCGGTCCGGAAGCGGAGACCGCTTATTACAACTTTGATGCCCTCAACACGCCATTCTGGCACCCGGCGCGTGATCTGACCGATACCTTTTACCTTGATCTACCTGCTGAAAAACATAAGAGTTGGCTGCTGCGTACAGAAACGTCACCCGTTCAGATCCGGGTAATGGAACGGCAGAAGCCACCAATTCGCATCATAGCTCCCGGACGCGTCTACCGCAATGATAAACCGGACGCCTCGCACTCACCGATCTTTATGCAGGTCGAGGGACTCTATGTAGACAAGGGTGTAACGATGGCTGATCTGAAGGGAACCGTGCTGACGTTTTACCGGGCGATCTTCGGACCGGACACAGAGACCCGTTTCCGCCCGCACTTCTTCCCCTTCACAGAGCCCTCTGCGGAGGTGGACGTTACCTGCATATTCTGCAAAGGCAAAGGCTGCCGTGTTTGCAAAAAGTCCGGCTGGTTAGAGATGGGTGGATCGGGGATGGTTGATCCGAACGTACTGGAAGGTGTAGGAATCGACTCGGAAGTATATACCGGCTGGGCGTTTGGATTAGGGATTGAAAGGATTGCGATGCTTAAATATGGGGTGGATGATATTCGGCTGTTTTATGAGAATGATTTGAGGTTTTTGGAGCAGTTCTAAGGGAGTCTTTGGTCTTTGGTCTTTGGTTGTGCTGGAGTTCTGTCGGTGTATTACGAGGCAGGTTGATGAATTTGAAGGGGATAAAAAACAGAATGGATAGTAAAAGACATGATCGCAATTCTAAGATGGTATTAATTCCACTTATTGATTTCAAATATTCTCATCCAAGCATTAGTCGAAGAGGGGAAGTAGAATACGAGTTTAAATGTATCAATGCAAGATTAGTAAGGTTTTATCAGACTATTGAATCTCCTGAAATATCTAAAAAATATACTGTAAGGATTTCAAAACTACAAAATGCTTTAGAAATTATTGAGAATAAGAACTATTTAAAAAAGAATTATTTAGTAGATGTACATTTACTATTAGTATCCTTTCATCTGGCATTAAATCATCCGGTTTCAGTTGAGTATTTTCTATATCCAGATGAGCCTAGTTCTTGTTGGAGAGATTCAATCACAATCAAATACATTAATAAACCGGAAAGGATAACCGTTAATAAACAGAAAATGGAAGAGGTTGAAGAATTTTGTATAAAACTTATACGGATGGAGAAAACATCAAAAAGATTACATAATGCCGTTTTCCTGTTATTAAGAGGATTGTTTGATTCGAATTGGGTTGGAGCATATCTACATTGGTCATGTGCATTAGAAGCAATATTTGGAAGAAAAAAATCGGGTGCTAACACGAAAGATTTGATATGCAAAAGGATTTCAGATTACCTTAAAGACGGTAATTTTAATAAAGAAAGAATAGAAGAGTTCTATAACATTCGATCAAGGATAGTGCACGGACAATTACATTTAGTTTCCGATAAAGATAGTAAAAGAAATCTTGATAAACTAAACGAACTATGGCAAATAGTCAGAGCATGTTTCAAGAAATTGGTTGAAAGTGAAGGCTACAAAAATCTTTCATCAGAAAAAAAGCGAGAAAAGCACTTTGATGGTACTTGTGGAGTTACTATTCCAAGACCTGACGAAACGACTGTTTAGTGAAGAACAAAATAATCAATAAACATCAATTGACAATTAAAAATAATGAAAGCATCCTACAACTGGCTTAAAGAACTAATAAACTTCCCTCATTCACCCGAGGAACTTGCTGACCTCCTGACCAATATCGGTCTGAATATTGACTCTTTTGATGAGGTTGGCGGTGAGTGGACTAATGTCGTCATTGGTAAAGTACTGACCTGCGAACCGGTGCCGGAAACCGATCATCTTAGCTACTGCGAGGTTGACGTCGGTATAGGCGAAACACTCGGTATTGTATGTGGCGCTCCCAACGTTGCTGCCGGTCAGATAGTGCCTGTGGCGCCGGTCGGATCTATGCTGCCCGGTGGCTTTAAGATTACGAGACGTAAGCTCAAGGGTGTTACGTCGCAGGGGATGATCTGCAGCGAGAAGGAACTTGGGATTTCCGATGAAGCTGCGGGGATTATGGTTCTGCCGGATGATTTTACAATCGGCGCTCCCTTGACCGACTATATCGGGAAAAGAGACTATATTTTCGATGTCGAAATTACCATCAACCGCGGCGACTGGCTCTCGCACCTCGGTATTGCGAGGGAAATATCCACAGCCACCGGTATCGAATTGAAAATGCCGGAGTCCGAAGTCGAAGAGATCGCTCAAGCGGCATCCGAAAAACTAACCATCGAAATACAAGCGCCCGACAAATGCCCGCGCTATTCCGCTCGAATCGTTAACGGTGTGAAGATTGCTCCCGCACCGCTCTGGATGCAGGAACGTCTCCGTAACCTCGGCGTCAGACCGATCTCAAACGTGGTGGATATTACCAACTATGTAGCGCTCGAATTGGGACACCCCTTGCATGCTTTCGACTATCACCTTGTTAATGATGCCAAAATAGTAGTTCGCACCGCTAAAAAGGGTGAGAAGTTCATCACACTCGATGAGAAAGAACATACTCTTAATGAAAGCAACCTGCTTATTGCGGATCCATCGCGCGGAATCGCTCTGGCAGGCGTTATGGGCGGTTTGAACAGCGAGATCAGGGATGATACTGAAGATGTGCTGTTGGAGTGTGCCTACTTTGAACCAGTTGGTATTCGTATCACTTCGCGCGATCATTCTATCAGTTCGGAATCATCTTACCGCTTTGAACGCGGTGTTGATCCTGAAATGACGATCTTTGCTGTCAACCGGGCAGCATATCTTATCAACCGGTTTGCTGATGGAAAAGTACTGAAAGGTATAGTTGATAACTACCCAAAACCCTGGAAGAAGCGTCATATCAAGCTCAGGTCCGAACGCACAAACAAACTCCTCGGGACGAATATCTTCACCGGAGAGATGAGTCTGTGGCTGAAGCGATTAGGTTGTGATGTGAAAAACAGTATCATTTTCAAAGTTAAACCGTCGTTGAGCAGGGAAGACTTCCTGAGTGTAATCAGTAAATTGTTGCTTATTGAGACCAATGTTGATCTAACACTACCTAAACTCCTGTTACTGCTGAGTGAAGAGGTTACACCCCCTGATGATATTGATGTTGAGCCCAAGACTTGGCAGTACGATCTGAGTGAGATTGTCGATAAGCTCCTCTCTACCGGTATTCCCGAAAGCGATCTGGTTGTGTTTTTTGATAAACTGGGTTGTGAAGTTGTGTCTAATCTCGTGAAGGTCAGCCCGCCATCCTGGCGGCACGACCTGGAACGCGAGATTGATCTAATCGAAGAGGTTGCACGCCATTACGGCTACGACAAGGTCGAATCTGCAATCACTTCCGGAGTACTCCTAACTTACAATACAAAACGAGAAAATTCCCGCCGCTTGATCAGCAGGTTCAAGCAGGCATTGGTGGAATTGGGTTTCAGAGAAGCTATCAATCCCTCACTCGTTCCTTCGTCTGACACCGATGGATTTCCTCTTCCCGAAAAACCAGTGACGCTACTGAATCCACTCAGCGAGGATATGTCACACTTGCGAACTAATTTAGGACCGTCTTTGCTGAAATCGCTCTCTCGCAGTATCAACGCCGGTATAACAAACGCTCGCTTGTTTGAATGGGGTAAGTGTTTTCGGATGGAAAACGGCAAGGTCTGCGAAGGAAATCGGTTGTCCGGGGTATTAATAGGGGAGGTTCGACCTGTGTCCTGGACGGACACAACTCGTGATTTGAACTTTTATGACCTAAAGGGACTAATAAAACAGTTCTCACGTAAGATTTCACTTGACAAAATCGATTTTTATCCTTATGATATAAGAGTACTATCAGGCGCCTGTAAAATCGAAGCTGCCGGGAAGCAAAATAGCAACCGTCAAGTCGGCTTGTCTGGTCGTATATCTTCTTATATATGCAAGGCTTATGGAGTTGATTTTCCCATATGGTATTTCGACTTTGACGGTGATGTTCTGCTTGAATTAGCGGGAGCAGTACCGAGCTATCAACAATTGCCTCGTTATCCGGCAGTACTCCGTGACCTTGCTTTTGTCGTTAATGATGACCTTCAAGCTGGAAATCTGGAAGAGATCCTTGGAAAATATGGCGGAAAGTATCTATCGGAGGTTGAGCTTTTCGATCTTTTCAGTGGCAAGGGCGTTCCGGTGGGAAAAAAATCGTTAGCGTTTCACCTTACTTTTCGCAGCGCTAAGCGGACATTATCCGATGCCGAGGTTGACAAATCAATAAAACGAATTGTTAGTAAGGCACTTGATGAAGCCGGAGCAGTTCTGCGAGCATAAAATAGCGTTGTTAATACTGGAACTTACAATATGGAACTACCAAGTTTAAATAATCTTGACCAACAGGTAACCCGGTTCCTCGATAAATATCATTCGATGAAGACAGAGAGGGACGAATTTGCAGAGAGAGTTGCAAGACTGGAAGCTGAAATAGCTGAATTACATCGTGCTAAAGATGAACTCGACAAGGAAATTGTTGAAGTTCGCCAGAATGTTCGTGATAAAGAAAAAGAAGAACGCATCAAGAGCAAAGTAGACGAACTTCTGGCAAAATTAGAAGGTTTTTAACCTGTGTCTGGGGCGGCAAGGTTATCTTCTAAATTGAATAGGTTACAAACCTCCAATAAACCCAAGAAAAAGTAGTATGCCTATGACTGATAAGGGTTCAACAGAAAACGCAGTAAAAGTGACCATTTATGGTCAGGAATACCCGATTCGCAGTCGAGGCAACGTGGAATATATTAGAAAAGTTGCGCGTTATGTGGATGAACAAATGTATCAGATTGAAGAGCAGACTTCCGTGAAATCACCGTCTCGATTAGCCATTCTGGCAGCTTTGAATATAGCGGATAAACTTTTCGAACTTCAGGATGACAAGGATCAATTACTCAGTGATTTTGAGGCGAAAGCGCGTGAAATTTCTGAATATCTTAACAGAGGGATAAACGAGGTTTAAGCACTATTTAACAGATAGTATTTAACAGTTAGAAACAGCATTGACCCGCCCTTGTGCCTGTTCCAAAAAAAGAACCAACAGGTAGAACCGAGGGAGCTCGTCGCATAGCGCTAATTGCGGGCCTCACTCAACTTTTTATAACAAGTTGAGTCTGCAAATTCCTGCAGACGGTGGAAGCAAAACACGTTATGGGCAGTACCCAATTATTAAATTATCGGTTCTAATAATGGAACAGTCTTGGCGGGTCTCTTTTTTTTGAATAATCATTATGCTATTTAATATCTTATTATATCTGGGTATCGCTTTAATCGGTGTAGTGTTAATTCTGATCGGATGGTTCATTAAGGATAGAATTGACCGGTTGCGTAAAGCTACTGCTGAAGAACAAGCGAAAGCAATACTCGAAGCAGCGAATAAAGCCACTGATGATCTGAAGAAGGAAAAACTCTATGATGTGCGTGAAGAACATCTCAAGTTAAAAACAAAACTTGAAGGTGATTTCGAGAAGAAACGCGCTGAATTAAGCAAGCTTGAACGAACAGTTCGGGATAAAGAATATTCCTTAAATCAGAAAATAACCGATCAGGATCGCAAAGCAAAAGAACTGAAGCAACTTGAGCTTCAAATGCAAAGCCGCACTCAAAAGTTTGAGGCAGAAAAGACACAACTTCAAGCAAAGCAGGAAGAAGCAGTAGACAAGCTTGAAGAAATTGCTAAGATGAGCAGGGAAGAGGGGCTTCGAAGACTGCGCGATATGCTGATTGAACGTGCCAAGTTGGATTCAGTTGAGTTAATAAAGGAGATTCGAGATCGGGCTCGAATTCAGGCTAATCGTGAAGCTAAGGAATTAATTGTTCAGGCAATCCAGCGTTCCGCTGCTGATCATTCCACAGAAACCACAGTTACCGTCGTGAACATTCCCAATGATGAGATAAAAGGACGCATAATCGGTCGTGAAGGACGCAACATCAGAGCCTTTGAAGCCGCTTCCGGCGTTGAGATCGTTATTGATGATACTCCTGAGGCAGTAACACTTTCCAGTTTTGATCCATTCCGTCGTGAAGTTGCACGTCTGGCGCTTGAACAACTGATTTCGGATGGTCGTATACATCCCGCCCGTATTGAAGAGATTGTAAAGAAGTCAGAAAAGGATCTGGAAGAGCGAATCATAGAGATAGGCGAAGAAACGGCAATGGACGAAGGTGTTGACGGATTGCATCCCGAACTGATCCGCAATCTTGGCAGGCTGCGCTATCGCACCAGTTACGGTCAGAACGTCCTCAAACACTCCATTGAAGTCTCCAGGCTTACTGCTCTGATGGCTGTTGAGTTGAATCTTGATTCAAAACTTGCAGCCAGGGCGGGACTATTGCATGATATCGGTAAAGCTATTGACCGCAATACAGAAGGCACACACACTGAATTAGGGATGGAGCTTGCGCGTCGCTACCGTGAATCAAAGGTCGTTCAGAATGCTATTGCTTCTCACCACGAAGACGTTGAAGCCACTTCTCTCATTTCCTGTCTGGTTCAAGCTGCTGATGCCATCTCCGGATCTAGACCGGGAGCCCGGCGTGACAGCCTTGAAGGATATGTCAAGCGTCTTGAGAAGTTAGAGGAACTTGCAAACGGATTTACAGGTGTCAGCAAGACCTTCGCACTTCAAGCCGGTCGCGAGATTCGAGTTATGGTTGAGCATAACAAGGTCTCGGATGCACAAGCCGAACAACTTTCCCTTGACATTGCCAGCCGGGTTCAGGAAGAACTAGAATACCCTGGTCAGATTAAGGTTACGGTTATTCGTGAATTCCGGTCAGTGGAATTTGCTCGTTGAGATTGTTAATTATTGTATTAATGATGTATCTGTATTATGTTCGTATCTGACCATACTTATAACTCCCAAACCATTAAAATATGCAAAACATCTTACTGACAGGTGGAAGAATATTCGCTGGATTGGGATGGGATGTCCCGTCCTGGTACGATTCACTTCTGATCAAAGATGGAAAGATAGCTTCGATTGGGAGCGCTGCTGCATTAAACTCAATCAACAACAGCGTTGACTTAATCCAATTGAACGGAGCGCTTGTATTGCCGGGTTTATGCGATGCTCATATTCATCTAATGGTCGGTGGGCAATCACTTCAGATTCTAAACCTCGAAGGACTTGACCGAAAGTCAGTACATCAAGTCTTATTAAATCACGCGAAAACCCTCGACGGATCGCACTCACACTGGATAAAAGCTTTTAACTGGGAACCATGGCGCTGCGATTTGGATGCTGACTTTCTTGATAGTATTTTTCCAGGTAGAAACGTCGTTGTGTTTGCTAAAGACCTGCATAGTTGCTGCTGTAGTTCAACCTTGCTTTCTTTAGCAGGAATTACACGGGAACTTTCCGATCCACCCGGTTGGATAATCGTTCGAGATGTTAATGGTTTTCCTAATGGGATTCTTCGTGAGGGAGCTGCTGAGAAGATCCATTCGATATTACCTCCACCTACTACAGATGAAATCAAATACGCGATTCTAAAGGCACAGGATTACCTCCTTTCGCTTGGACTAACCGCTGTCAGCGAAGTGCTTGATAAGGTGAATGAACACATCTACCGTTCTCTTGACGATGAAAACAAATTGAAGATTGATATAGATGCCTGGTTAAGGATTGAAAATTGGGAAATCGGAACACCTCCTCCTCATGATGGTAAACGTTTCAGACTTAACACATTAAAGCTGTTCCTTGATGGTTCTTTAGGGTCACGTACAGCAGCATTAAATGAACCTTATCTTGATGATCCGGATCATTCCGGAGTGCTTTTCTATACCGATGAGGAACTTTACGATATAGCTCTTCCCGCTGTAGAAGCAGGTTGGAGGCTTGCCATTCATTCCATTGGCGACCGGGCTGTCGCACAGGCGTGTAAACTATTCAAGCGATTGCCTCGCGTTCCTACCGGACCGCATCGTATCGAGCACGCCCAGGTATTGCCTGAGGATGGTGTGCGAATGATCGTTGAAAGCGGCGCCGTTGCATCTGTTCAACCTGTTCACTTGATAGATGACCAGCGATGGCTGCCGCCCAGAATCGGCGCAGAACGCTGCAAACGGACTTCCATCTGGCGATCATTGTTTGAAGCAGGTGTACCTTTAGCACTCGGCAGCGATTGGCCTGTGGCTTCACCTGATCCACTTCTGAATATACACGCTGCTATTAACCGCTGCGGCTTTAATGGCGAACCAAGTGATGACTTTGAACTAATTGAAAGTCTGCCCCCTTATCTCGCTATTAGGGCTGCGACTTACGGTTGGGCTTATGCCACCGGTCTAAGCGACAAACGGGGTTCGATTGCGCCGGGGCAAAGCGCTGACCTGACGATCATATCGGGGGTTTCAGATGATCTTCACGATTGGTCGAAAGCAAAGGTTGTGAAATTTCAGTAGAGTAGACGTCATTGCCTGCGATTTTTTCAACCGCAGAGGGCGCATAGAACACAGAGTTTAAACCCGAAAGCATTCCCGAAGGGAAGGATGTGAATAGCGGTGGGTGAAACCCACCGAATCAGATTGCAAACCCTCAACGAAATATGGGGACATATACCTATTTTTATAAGGAATCTTTAAAAGACCAATGGTATATATAAAAACAGGTATACTGTCCCCATATTTTACTATTTATTCAACCCCTTCGGGTTTTATAAAGTAAATCAACTATTTCAATAAAGGAAAATATGAAACCAATTATCGGTATTAGCGTCAATATTAGCCCTCCTGATGATGAAAAGCGTACCTTTTCCAAAGGAGTCGCTCTACACCTTATCCAGCATAGTTACATCCGCTTCGTGGAATTGGGCGGTGGGACACCGATAATGCTGCCGGTGATAAAAGATATGGAAGCAGTCGACAGCCTGATAGAGAGGGTAGATGGAATAATCGTTACCGGCGGCGTTGATGTTGATCCGGCGCTTTATAATGAAGATAATACTCATTCCATGGGAGTCCAGCGCGACCGGGATGACTTTGAAATACAGGTCGTAAAGGAAGCTCGCAAGAAACAGATACCGATAATGGGAATCTGCCGGGGCTGTCAAGCAATTAACGTCGCTTGCGGAGGTTCGCTCTACCAGGATATTCCAACCTCCTTCAAGGATCCGCTCAGGCATACACGCGCTGAAGATGGCTCTGAAACCTTTCATCAAGCAAACATAATAGTGGAATCCTTTCTGAGTGAAATCTTCGATCAAGAAGAGATTAAGATCAACAGTAGTCATCATCAATCGGTTAAAGAATCCGGAACAGGTCTGACAATTGTGGCTAAAGCCACTGATGGCATCGTAGAAGCCTTTCAATGCTTTGAAGACGGATGCACAGTCGGCGTTCAATGGCATCCGGAACGACTTCACAAAGATCCTCTGCAGGTGGCATTAGGAAGCTGGTTTGTCACTCAAACCCGGCGCACTGCTAATAGAGAAAAGACACACTAAAACTTAACAAGATTAACAGGATAGACAGGATAAAATGGCGATTACTCCGGAGTGCTCAATCAAGCTTGAGCACTCCGGAGTAGGATGACACAATTTAATAATTCTTATCCTCTTAATCCTGAGTATCTTGTAATATTAAAGCGAGAAGTATTAAAACAGATGGACTACGCAGCATTTAAACGCGAAATAGATAAAGGGAAAATACGTCCCGTTTACTTATTCACCGGCGAGGAGGATTTCCTGGCGGAGACCGGTGTTCAAGCAATAATTAATAAAGCGCTTAGACCCGATGATCGATCCTTAAACCTTGTTGTATTTTACGGTAAGGACGCAAAAGGACTATCGGAAACGCTGAACTCCCTTCCTATTTTTGCTGACCATCGAGTTACCGTTGTACGGCAAGCACAAGATCTGAAAGATAAAAATCTGATAGCAGTGTTGATGTTTATAAAAGCTTCTCCCACTGACAGCACTCTGATCCTCTGGACAGGGAAAATTGACAAAAGAAGGAGTTTCTTCAAGGAGATATCAAAGAAAATTGACCCGATAAATTGTAATATGATGAAATCCGGTCAGCTTACAAACTGGATGAGGGAATATCTCATCAAATGGGATAAAAGGTTAGAACACGATGCTGTCGACAAACTACTCTCGATCAATTGGCCCAGCTTACGGGAACTTGCCGGTGAACTTGAACGTCTAACTTTGTTAGTAGGTGATGTATCTACTATACGGTTGAAGGACGTTGAGGAACTCGGAGAAGTATCATTTGAATTTGAGCGCTGGGCGTTGACCGATGCGATTGGTTCAGGTAATATAAAAGCCGCTCAACAGGCTGTGAAGAACCTGCAATACTGGAGTACGAAACCCACTCAAATCATAGGTGATTTGTATCGTATGTTTCATAAATTGTGGCAGTTAAATTGGTATTTCAGGAAAAGGAAACTTAATCAAGCTAAAGATGCTGTAGGTTTGCATCCTTATGTTTTCAAGAAATATGTTGAATATGCGAGGAAGATAAATCATCGGATTCTTGAAGATGGTATATTACGTTTATACGAGGCGGATCTGAATATAAAAAGGGGGCTGCGCCAGGATTGGCAGGAAGTTACTATACTTGTCCTTGAGCTAGCGCATTCAATCAGTCGGGGTTTCAGAAGATAAGCGTGTTAAACAACAGGAAAAAAAGTGATGAGGAACTAATCCGCGAACTGCAAGCCGGTCGCAATGAGGCTTTCGATGAAATAGTTGATCGCTTTACTGGTCAGCTTCACAATTTTATCTATCGTATAGTTGGCAACAGAACAGTTGCGGAAGATCTGCTACAAGAGACATTCATCCGGCTCTGGACACATCGTGATAAATATCGTGAGATTGCCCGTTTCTCAACCTGGCTCTATACTGTCGCCGGAAATCTGGCAAAATCGGAACTACGCAAGCAGCGGATTCGCCGTTATTTGTCGCTGAGCAGCGGCAGTGGATACAGTCGAGACAGCGAGGATGAAAAGGTATTCGAGTTACCCGATAAAACAATGGATCCAAATCGAGATTATGAACGGCGTAATATTGTAATCAGGGTTGAAGAGGAGATTCAAGAACTTCCGTTAGTTTTTAGAGAAGTAGTAGTTTTACGCGATGTTCAGGAACTTTCTTATGAGGAAATCGGTTTAATACTAAAAATACCATTAGGAACGGTAAAATCGCGTATTAACCGAGCTCGACAAAGGCTGCAAGCTCGTTTAAAAGATATACACCAGTAACACAATGTTGTGTCGTGGTGTCGGGGTGTCGTAGTGCCCGGATTTCGCTGGGTGGCGCAGGCGTCCCTGCCTGTGGTAATGTGCGTTCTTGTCAGGTTTCAAGCAAAACGCAACCTTTTAGTTTTACAACGGTTAGCATCCACTACTCGTCAGGTTACACTTCTCTTGAAACCTGACAAGAACGCATGAGGTATTGGGGTGGCATCCCGAAGCATCGGGATTGCCAGTGTTTCTTTACATATTTTCCAAAAGTTTTTTTAAGGAGTAAAATGATAACTTGCGATCGTTTTGAAGATAATTATGAAGCATATCAATCCGGTAAATTACCCCCTGAACAGGAGGATTTACTACGACGGCACGTTGCTGAATGCGAGCATTGTCAGATATTTGCGCAATCTACTTACCGGCTGAGAGTAATTACCGCTTCATTGCCCAGAGTTGAACCATCTCCAAACTTCAGATTTCAACTCGATAAAAAGATACGGATGCTTTCGGGAGCGAGAAGCGGGAAGATTCATTCCAACAGAAGTGTAATCCCTCGCTGGGCTGCATTAGGAGCCGGACTGGCAACCGGACTTGCCGTAGGATTGATAATACTCCTGACGCCTGAATCAACTGATTTCGCAGAATTGGATACATCACCCTCAAATATTGAGGTCGTTAAACAGGAGCAACTCGCATCTGAACTAACTGACTCTACCGATGCTGCAGATGATTCGTTGGAAGTGCCGGAACAGAGTTATAATCCTGATAAGTATTCACAGGTAGTGTCAACCGAGAAATAGCTCTATTCTGAATGTTTTTGAAATGACATTTTAAAACCGCCGATTTTCGGCGGTTTTTTTATTGCAATAAGTTGATTATATTGTTAAAATTAAGGTTCACTAAAATTATCAAATAAAACACAGGATAAAAGAAAATGGCAAAAGCAAAAACATTCGCTGAAAAGATGCTGAAATCCAAGGAAGACATTGACAAGTATGATTCCTTTAAAGTAATTGAAGCTAAGACAACACCCAAAGGCACGATTCGTTATGATAAGAAGATCGTTAAGGTTCTGAGAGGTGATGACGAAAAAAAGGCGCTTGGGCTTTAGGATTGAAGCGCTCAACAAGGCAAATCTTAGCTGCAACCAATAATACAGATAAACTCAGGGAAATTCGTCAGATTCTGAACGGTTCAGACTGGGAAGTGGTTAGTTTAAACGACTTTCCCCCTTATCCTGAACCTCCTGAGAATGCTGAAACACTCGTTGAGAATGCGTTGGAGAAAGCCCGTGAGGGTTACCAACACACTGGCATTATAACTCTTGCAGATGATTCAGGTCTTGAGGTTGATTACTTAAACGGCAGACCAGGCGTTCATTCGGCAAGATATGCTGGTGAAAACGCATCCTATGATGATAATGTAGATTTACTTCTACGTGAAATCGACGGCGCTCAAGAGAATGAGCGCACAGCACGCTTTCGCTGCGTGATGGCTCTGGTTGGCGCTGGAATCGAACAATGGTGGGAAGGAGTCTCGGAAGGTATCATCATCGAAACGAGAAAAGGCAGCTCCGGTTTTGGATACGATCCGGTATTCTGGTCACATGAACTAGGAAAGACCTTCGCAGAAGCATCTTCGGAAGACAAGAACCGGGTCAGTCATCGTGGTCAAGCGCTGATAGGATTGTCAAACGTTTTGAACGAACTGACGTAATATTTAGAGTTCAGAGTTCAACCTTCAGGTTGTTTTCCACGCTAAAGCGCGAACTCTAAACTAAACACACTAAAACGGAAACTCTAAACTAAACACGCTGAAGCGTGAACTCTAAATTAAATGAAACGAATCTACTTTGATCATAGCGCAACCACACCAGTTGACCCAAGAGTTGCCGAAGTCATCCGGGAGATGTTTCTGGAGAAGTTCGGTAATCCATCCAGCTTACATTCCTTCGGTACCGAAGCAAAAGACGCTCTGGAAGAAGCTCGCGCAAAGGTTGCTACAATACTACACTGCTCACCGGCTGAAGTCTATTTCACCAGCGGAGGCACTGAAGCGGATAATATTGCCCTGAGAGGCTACTCATTACAGCATCGAGATAGCGGTAACCATATCATAGTGGGCTCTATTGAACATCCTGCAGTTCGCAACAGCGCCACCGAGCTCGAAGATCTTGGTTTTAATGTAACCCTTGTAGCTGCGGATAAATATGGCGAGATTCATCCTGAAGCTGTTGCCGATTCAATTACAGATGACACTATACTCGTATCCGTGATGCACGTGAATAACGAAGTCGGGACGATAAACGACATCGGCAGTATAGGCAGTCTCTGCCGGGAACGCGGTATAACATATCATACGGATGCTGTCCAGTCGTATGGTAAGGTTCCTCTCGATGTTCAAGCGATGTCTATAGATATGGCTTCGGTTTCATCACACAAAATATATGGACCAAAGGGTGTTGGCGCGCTGTACTTGCGCGAGGGAATAAAAGTGCATCCTCTTTTCTATGGTGGTCATCAGGAAAACGGAGTGCGCATCGGTACAGAGAATCTGCCAGGTATTGTCGGATTGGGCAAGGCGGCTGAGATATGTACCGTTGAAATGAATGACGAAGCGATTAGGTTAAGCGGTCTGCGCGATGCTCTTTATCAGCGCTTAACGGATGAACTGGATGATATTTATCTGAACGGTCATCATACACGACGGCTGCCCGGCAATCTGAATCTGACCATCAGTAACATTGAAGGTGAAGCTCTTCTGATGGCTTTGGATTTGGCAGGTATCGCAGTATCATCAGGATCAGCCTGTTCTTCCGGCAGCAAGGATCCATCTCCCATATTGCTTGGGATCGGACTATCCCCTGAGGAAGCGCATTCCACTATGCGCATTACACTCGGACGGGAGAATACAGAGGATGATATTGAATATGCTGCGGATGTGATAATCAGCACGGTGAAACGGTTACGGGCAATGGCAGGTTGAAAATAAGGGGACAGTATACCTATTTTCTATGGACTATTTTTATTTCAAAGAGTATTTATAAAATAGGTATACTGTCCCCTTATTTTCCTTAACTTGATTATATCGGTAGTGAAAACAAACAACAAACCTTCCATAGCAATAGCAATGAGCGGCGGTATAGACTCGTCAGTTGCTGCTGCAATTCTGGTTCAAGAAGGTTATCAAGTATTCGGGTTTACGTTTTTACTTTGGAACGTGAATGAAAAAGAATTAGATAATGAATCTGTGACTAAGGCTAAGCACGTCTGTAAAATAATAGGCATCCCACACTATACCCTCGACTTGCGTGAAGAATTCAACCGGGAAGTAGTAAATTACTTTGAAGAAGAATATCTTGCTGGTAGAACGCCTAACCCCTGTGTTCGTTGTAATGCTCGCATCAAGTTCCGGTTACTATGGAAAAAAGCTCAAGAGTATGGTTTTGAAAAGATCGCCACAGGTCACTATGCAAAACTGGAAATTGATCAGGATAATTCATTGCAGCTATTGAAAGGGATTGATATTCATAAGGACCAGTCGTATTTTTTGTGGCAGATACCTGATGACCTGCTGCGCAGAACGATCTTTCCATTAGGTGGTAAAACAAAGGTTGAAGTACGAGCTATTGCACACCAGCTTGGTTTTCCGATAGCGGAAGAGAGTGAGAGTAAAGATGTATGTTTTATTCCGGATAACGATTATAGAGGGTGGTTGCAGCATAGGCGTCCTGAGGTTGATGAGGGTTTATTAGCAGGTGAGATGGTTGATACTTCCGGTAAGGTTTTGGGTGTGCATTCGGGCAGCCATCTTTTTACTATAGGACAGAGAAAAGGACTTGGTCTGGGGGGGGGCAGGAAGCTTTATGTTATTTCGATTGATCCGTTAACACATCGAGTGTGTGTTGGTGATGAAAGTGAACTGAATTGCAGTGAGTTTACGGTTGGGTCTGTTAAATGTCTAACTAAAGAATTGTTCGATAATCCGGATGATTTACAGGTCAAGATCCGCTATCGCGATCCTGGAGTACCTGCAACAGTCAAAATCCTTGATAGAAACCAGGGTTGTCAATCCACCGTGATAGACAGCCTCCTTGTTTCAACTATTGAACCTGTGAAAGCTGTCACACCGGGGCAATCGGCGGTGTTTTATCGAGGGGATCAGGTTCTTGGTGGTGGGATTATACTTTAGAACATCTACCGTTATTAGAAATAGCAGATTTACTGCAGAAAATCCCGAAGGTGTTGAATAGATAGGGAAATATGGGGACAGTATACCTATTTTTCTATAGACCGTTGGTCTTTCTAAAATCACTTATAAAAATAGGTATACTGTCCCCATATTTCGTTGATGGTTTGCAATTTAATTCGGTGGGTTATCACCCACCGCTATTCACATTCATTCCCTACAGGAATGCTTTTTAAACTCTGTGCTCTCCGCGATCTCTGCGGTGAAATTCTTAAGGAAACCAATGAAATCTAACATGTCAATTATTCTATTACTGACTATCATCTTTTCATGCAATGTGCTTGCAACAACGCTGTCGTCACCTGTCTATTACGTTAGAGATGATTCGCAGACCAAGTTAGAGACTGCTCTGCTGCGATACCTGGACGTTTATCATTCACATGGGAATAAAGACGCCGATAACTTTGCTGTTACACACAATATACATGTAAAAGACAACCGGGTATTGGTTGAGCTTGATATTCGACAAGGACGTTTAACTGACGAAATCAGCGCTTCTACATTAACAAAATTCAATATAGAAATAAATTGCAAATCGGAACATTTTATTTGTGTATGGGTTCCGATCAACTTGCTTGATAAATTTGCCAATGATCTGGCAATTGTATCTAAAGTTCACAGACCTTATAAACTGGTTTCCAATGTCACCAGCGAAGGCGTCGGACTAATCGGCGCTGATGAATTTCACGATGAAGATATAACAGGAGAAGACGTTAAGGTTGCGATTCTGGATTTGGGTTTTAATGGAATGGAAGATGCACAGGACGAAGACGAATTGCCAGAACGGTTGACAGTCCGGAATTTCACAGAAGAAGATATGGATGAAGGTTCAGTCCACGGCACCGCATGTGCGGAAATCGTCTTTGATCTGGCTCCCGATGCAGACTTCTATCTTACTAAAATCTTCCACAGCGCTCATTTTGAAAATGCCGTTGATTACCTTATAGAACAACAGGTTGATATCATAAGTCATTCGTGTGGCTGGACTGTAGCAATGGTAGATTATTTCAGAGGAGGCGATCCGTTATCCGAGAAGGTGAGCGATGCCTTTGAACAAGGCATATTCTTTGTGAATTCCGCCGGAAACCACGCTAAGTGTCACTACCGCGCTGAATTTGACGATAACCGTCGCAATGATAATTATCACCGTTTTACAGGAGATATTTCAGTAAACCATTTCGGTATCACTGCGGATCGTTTTACTAACATTCGACGGGGTGAAAGTATACGGGCTTCGCTTCAGTGGGATGATTTCCCACAATCGGGAGAAGACTATAACCTGTATCTGGTTTACAAGGACGAAGACGATGATGAATGGGCAGTCGTCGATCGATCAGAAGATGTTCAGAACGGAAACGATCCTCCAACCGAACAGATTTCTTACATTGCAGAGCAGGAAGGAAATTATGGGGTTTCTGTTCACAACCGGAATGGTGATGATGGAATAGATTTCACAATAATTACGTCTCATGATTTGGCATTCCGAACCCGCGCGGGCAGCATACTTATTCCAGCTATAGGGGAAGATAATTTTGCAGTTGGCGCTATCAACTACCGTTCCTGGGAACGTGATAATCCCTCTCCGGAGGGTTTCAGTTCGCGCGGTCCGACTTATGATGGTCGGATCAAACCGGATATTTGCGGACCGGATGGTACAGCTTCTTTTATATATGATGGCGCCTTCTATGGAACGTCATCCGCTTGCCCGCACGTTGCCGGCGCCGCCGTATTAATCAAGTCCGTCGATCCTGATGCGATTGACAATGAAGACCTCTGGGAATATCTGACCGAACACGCCCGGGATGTAGGCGCTGAAGGTCAGGACAACAATTTCGGATACGGACTTGTGAGCATCGAACTCGATTTTGAACCCGGAAACAGAGTTATCAGCGTTCCGAATGACTTTGAAACCATAACTGAAGCCATCGAGGATGCCATTGATGGTGATACTATTTTGGTTGCGCCGGGTGAATATGAAGAGAACATTGACTTCAGCGGCAAGAACATCGTCATCGCCAGCACGTTCATCATCGAAAACGACGAGGAGGTTATCAGTGAAACCATCATTGACGGAGGCGATGACGGAGGCGTAGTGACATTTACCAGTGGTGAAAGCGAGGATGCTCAACTGATTGGGTTTACCATTACAAACGGCAACCATAACCATGGTGGTGGTATCTATTTAACTGGTGAATCCTGTCCGGTAATAAGCTACTGCTATATTATTAATAATCAAGCTGGGAGCAACGGTGGTGGCATCGCTATCTGGAACGATGCCAACCCAATAATTGACCGTTGCCTGATAAGCGGAAACACTTCAGTTTATGGAGGTGGTATCTTTTGTGCTAACGCTAATCCCACAATTGTTAACTGCACTATCACCGGCAATGAAGCAGACGAGCATGCTGGTGCGATTCTCCTTTATAACGGTGCTGAAACGACCATACAGAACTCGATTCTCTGGTATAATGATCCGCAGGGAATCACTTTCTTTGCGGAGAATAATGCCGTTATACTGACCATATCCTATTCCGACATTGAAGGAGGTCGCGATGGCATTGTAACCTTTAACAACGGCAGGATTAACTGGGGCGAAGGCAACATAAACAGCGATCCGCGCTTTGCTGACGCCGGCAACGACGACTATCATCTCACAGAGAATAGCCCCTGCATTGACAGCGGCGATCCCGATTCTCCACAAGATCCTGATGAGACACGCGCTGATATGGGAGCGTTCTACTTCCCGCATTATGTAGGTGATCCTGCAATTGAAGTTGTATGGTCTGAAGAGTACGGTTATCCGGTGAATGTTGACTGGAATGGAGCTTTCGATGAAATATTAACAGGTTTTAGTTACGATATTGATTTAACCATAAATAATACCGGTGGCGAGGATCTGGTTATTAATGAGATCGACTTCGAAGGTGACAATTTCTCGATTGAACCGGACAATTTCACCGTTGAAGCGCGTCAAAGCCAGGACATAACCATTACCTTCAGCGCCGATGATCCGGGAGAATATGAAGCCACTATGACAATAGTCTCCAACGATCCTGATAATGAAGAATATCCGGTTGACCTGATCGCTGTAATTGTCAATCATCCCCCTGAAGCCAGGAATGAAATCCCCAATCAAGAATTGCATGAGGATTTTGAACGTTTCGTTGTTGCCGATCTGGATAATGTATTTTATGATCTGGATGATGACGAATTGACGTTTGAAGCTGAAAGCAACAACGCAGGCTTGATAGTTGAAATAGACGAGAACAATTGCCTCTGGCTGGAAGGCATTGAAAACTGGTTTGGTTTAGCTGATGTTACGGTTATAGCGGATGATAGTATCGATGGAGGTCGTGATTTAGGACCGGTCAGGAGTATTAATTCCGGTAGGTTGGACATTCCTGTCCGACAATTAGAATCCAGAAAAATTTTACCGCAGAGCGCGCAGAGAACGCAGAGATATTACTCCTTTGCGATCTCTGCGGTGGAAAATCCTTCGCGCGACCTGACGACCGAAATCTCCTTTGATGTAACCGTTTTTCAAGTGAACGATCCACCAAGGTGGAATGATATTCCACCTGAGATGGAAGTAGACGAGGGAAGAACAATCGAATTCACTCTCACGGCTGAAGACGTTGATCAGGACGATCAACTGTATATAGAGTTCCTCGATGACGATGGTGTACAGGATAGAGGCGCAACTTTGGATGATAACTTCGACGGCAGCGCAGAGTTTACATGGATGCCTGACGATGATGACGAAGGTGTTTACGAACCTCTGTTCGGCGTTGTCGATGAAGCCAACGGAGCGGATATGGTATCGGTGAGGATTACCGTTAACAATGTCAGCCGAATACCTGCCTCCGATAATGATTCTCCAATCCCAACCAAACTCGCATTAGGACCAATCTACCCCAACCCGTTCAACAATGTGGTCACTATTGGCTTCGACCTTCCAATGACCGTCGATATACTATTAACCATTCACGATCCACAAGGAAGATTAATCAATATTGTTGAAAGAGGTAATCTATCTGCAGGCAGGTATCATAAGCAGTGGGAGGGTAATATAGCAAACGGTATTCAAGCACCGTCCGGTATATATATCTGCCGCTTGGTTGCCGGTGACCATATCCTGATGCAAAGGTTAGTTATGATCAAGTAGCGTAGGCGCCCCTGCCTGCGATCTGTTTTTTAACCGCTGATTACACAGATTTAACAGATTATTGCGTTACAGACGGGAACGTATTACTCCGCAGGCAGGGACGCCTACGCTTGTGATTATTTGAATATTTATAGAAATAATAAATTTAACAACATACCTTGTTGCAAAATTTTAATAGCTGACTTATCTTACAGTTTCACCTAAGCACAATTCCCCTAAAAAAATAGCTACGTTTTGCGAGCGAAGCGAAGCAATCTCTGCTGGTTAGGAAAGATTGCTTCGTCACTTCGTTCCTCGCAAAACGAGTTTTTTATACTTAGCTGAGTCGTCCGCGATGTGGCGGTTCTCCTAATTCTAAATTCACTTTTTTTTACCTCTTAACCAAACATGGAGTAAATAATGAAAAAGCACCCACAATTCCTTAAATTGTGGCGTATTGGTTTTATTGGACTGGCATTAATACTGTTAATCTCATGCACCACAAAAACCACAGAAACACCGTTGATACCACGAAACGTTCTCTTCGGTAAACCTGAAAAGGCAAATCCGCAATTGTCCCCGGATGGCAAGATGTTGGCTTATCGGGCTCCTGACGAAGGTTCAATGAACGTCTGGGTCAAGACGGTTGGCAAAGATGATGACAGAGCCGTAACCAAGGACAGACACCGGGGCATAATGGGTTACTTCTGGGCGCCTAACGGTGAACAGATACTCTACATTCAAGACAAGGACGGTGACGAAAACTGGCATATCTGGGCAGTTCCGTTAACCGGAGGCGATGCTCGCGACCTGACTCCAATAGACGGAGTCCAAGCTCGCATCACAGCGGTTGATCCTGAATTTCCCGATGAGATACTCATCGGTCTGAACGACCGCAACCCGATGCTCCACGATCTCCACCGTCTCAACCTGAAAACCGGCAAGATGACTCTTGAAGCGCAAAACGATATGGGAGTAGCCGGTTGGATTGCAGATCACACTTTCACGGTTCGTATCGCTATGATTATGACGCCGGATGGTGGACTAATGCTTATGCACCGCAAGAACGCCAAATCGGACTGGAAACCGTTAATCCAGTGGGGAAATGAAGACGCACTCAGCACAGGCGCATTTGGCTTTGCTAAGGATAACCAGACCCTCTTTATGATAAACAGCATCGGCGCTAATACAGCAGAACTTCGCACACTAAATGTAAAAACCAAAGAGGAAAAGGTTATCGCCGCTGATCCGATATACGACATCGGCGGTCTGATGATCCAACCGAAGACCTATAAACTGCAAGCAATTCGCTACTCAAGGGATCGAGCCGAGTGGCAGGCGCTGGATACAGCTATCCAGCCGGATCTCGATGCGCTGAAACAATTACACCGCGGTGATTTCTATGTTTCAGACCGCACCATGGACGATAAAACATGGCTGGTAATGTATGACGTAGATAACGGTCCGGTTGCCTATTATTCATACAGTGTTGATTCTAAAAAGGGAACGTTCCTTTTCTATACTCGTCCGGAGCTAAAAGGATTAGCTTTAGCAGAAATGAAAGCAGTATCGGTTACAGCGCGCGATGGAATGATTATTCATTGTTATCTGACCGTTCCCCTCGGTATGGAAGCTAAAAACCTCCCCAGTATCATCAATGTTCACGGCGGTCCTTGGTATCGGGACAGTTGGGGATACCATCCTGAAGTGCAATGGATGGCTAACCGAGGTTATGCTGTTCTACAAGTAAACTTCCGCGGATCAACCGGCTACGGCAAGGAATATGTCAATGCCGCTAATAAGGAATGGGGCGGCAAGATGCAGGACGACGTTACCGATGCAACGAAGTGGTTGATCGAACAAGGCATTGCTGATCCAAAAAGAATAGCTATTTACGGTGGTTCTTACGGTGGATTTGCGGTGTTGTCCGGAGTTACAAAGGAACCGGACTTATATACATGCGGTGTTGATATGTGCGGTCCGTCCAACTTAATCACCTGGTTGAATACTATGCCACCGTATATGGAGATGTTGAAACCGATGGTTCACGCTCGCGTTGGTCACCCGGAAAAGGATGCGGAAATGCTGAGAGAACGTTCTCCGCTGTTCCACGTCGACAAAATCAAGATACCGCTTTTTATTGCTCAAGGGAAAAATGACCCACGTGTTCCAGTAGCCGAGGCAATTCAAATTCGAGACGCCCTTCAGAAAGCAGGCAAGACGGTTGAATATATGGAATTTGCCGATGAAGGACACGGCTTTGCACGCCCGGAGAACCGTCTCAAATTCTATGCTGCGGCAGAGAAGTTTCTGTCGGATCATATTGGTGGAAGATTTGAAGCGGAGAAGGTGGAGTAGAAGGCGTTGGGCGTTGGGCGTTGGGGAAATATGGGGACAGTATACCTGTTTTTCTATGGAATGTTGTTATTTCAAAGAGTATTTATGAAAATAGGTATACTGTCCCCATATTTCCCAATTGCAAATAATTTTGTAAATCTTTAAATAACATACAATCTAAACTTAACTTTATTTTGTAAACCTTTATCTTTTTAAGAAAACAACAAGGAGGATTAACAATGAGCCTCGATTACATTAACAAGCTTCGCGAGGCAAGAGAAGCAATCAATCAGCAGCTTTCATCGCTAAAGGCTGATTTGCAGGGACTTGATGAAATCATTCGGAAACATTCAGTCCCACTACCAGAAGAAAAGAAACCCGATGCACCCGAACCTGAACCTGTTGAAGAAAAGAAACCTGTAGCGCCAAAACCTGAACTCGTTAAGGAAAAGAAGGTTGTAGTTAAGAAACCAAAACCGAAAGCTATGAAAGCATCCAACCCAATGGCTGTTATCAAGAGGTTTTTCGATGAACAACCTAATAAGAATTGGTCACCGGTTGAACTCAGAAAAATCCTGGAAGATATGAATGCGAAAGGTAACCTGAAAACCAAAACCAAGAGTATGCTGTGGACAATTCACGGAACACTAAGACCCTTAGCAGATAAAGGTTACATAGTTAAATCCGGGAAGGGCAAACAGATTACTTATAAGAAGAAGGTTTAGAAGAAAGTTGAATTCCCGAAAGGAATGAAACAGCATCTCCAGGTGATTACTTTGGAGTGCGCAAGCCATGCTTGCGCCTTTTATGGTAATTATGTACAATGTAAACAGCTCGAGCATGGCTTGCGCACTCCAAAGTAACGAATACGCGAGAGATAATGTTGTTCTTCAAGGGAAACGCCATGTCGGGGGCGACTCAACCATATATGAAAATAAAGCTCAGAGTGCGTGCTTCAGCGCGTGTGAGCTATATCCCGCATTCTATAGACTTTACGCGCTGAAGCGCGCACTCTGAACGCTTATTTTAAAGGGAATTACCTAAGTAATACGATAGTATATTCCTCAAATATTCCACCTGAAGACAATCTCAATACATAAACACCAGATGGCAAGTTAGCAAGATTCAAGGAAGTCCGGATGTTACCTTGTGGTATTGGTTGGCAAATAGCGGTTCTTCCCGTGATGTCAATCAGTTCTAACTTGCCTGTTGTAGCAAGGTTATAAACGAAAGAAACACTATTGTTCGAAGGATTAGGAAACGGCGGCATTAGAAGCTGAATGTTTGACAGATTATACTCGATTGTGTCTGCTTTTACAATGTTGCCGGTCTGAAGTCTTAGTTCATCAATCTGCCAGCCTGAACGATATTCAGCATCTTCAGGTGTGACAGTGCGGAAACGCAGGCGTATCGGAGCCGTTCTCCCTTCACAGTAATCCGACAGGTCAATAATTCGCTGCCACCACCAATCCTGATTCCCGGTAAACCTTTCCAATTCCTGCCATTCTTCCCCATCAAGCTCCCTGCATTCCAGAATTCCATATTCGTTTGCCATGAAGTCAAATCTATGCACCTCCCAGAAGATCAACCGCGCCCGGTCAAAACGCGAGAAATCCCAGGTTTCATCTATTTCAGCGACTGTTTCACGGGGAGGTATATAGCCGTAATTTTCCACACGATCCGTCAGACAGTAAGTTCCCTCAGCACAATCTTGTTCGGAACGGAACCAACCGGATGATTGCCAGCGTCGTGTGTCACGCTCGAAGTCATCAATTGTAACTTCCGGTCGTATCGAGAAAGTTCTGCGGCGGCTGGAAGCCGTATTTCCTGCATTAGATCCGTCCATAGCGGTAACTATATAATGAATAAAATCCGGTTCCTGCAACGCCCAGCCTAAGCGACCGGTATAAAGCGTTGAATCCCAGTGCGAAGGCTCAAGTGGGATAATGCCACCCTGCTCCATATCTCCCCAATACCAGAGAAGCGAAACCGCTTCTACTGCAATATTATCAGTCACTCGCACTCCAACTGTAACCTCACCATCAGGAAATACCGAATCCGGCAGCGAATCCACTTCGGCGATGACAGGTGGAGCACGGTCGGGACCGGCATAAAAGGAATGCTGTTCAAAAGGCGCTCCGGCTGGATGAGTTGAGAAAACAGAGCTGGTATCAAAGGCTGATATATAATATGCTATATTTGATTCCTCATGTGGCAGAGGAAGATAAGCGAAGTATGAGCATCTGCGGTTTTCAACAGCGGATAATGAAACAGTGTCAGGCTCGTTATCGTCAATCGTGTAGACGAGCCAGAGCCGGTCTTCATTAAGTGGTATCTGTGAATTGATTGAGACTGTGATGCGTCGGGCTCGGTGTAAATTCTCGGTATCGCCAAGCGGACGATGAAATAACCGCGGACTGAATCTACCGGTTGGGAAGATGTCTCTCGCTTCACAACCGTTTATAACTAACTGCCGGAAAGAGCCGTTTGCGATATACCTGTCGCTTTCCAACAGTGATGCTGCTGCATCGGGAACTGTTGTGCTGTCCGGTAGTGAATAGAGGTGGTCGATAACAACCTGGTTCCATAAATCTCGTTGACCGGACACCTGTCGAACCTCTATGAGCAGTGAAGACCAGATCTGACCGCCATCGTGCTGGTCGAGTTCCTGCGCTTCGGGATAACTCAAGTCGCTGTTGAGGATGCGCCCTTCCCAGAATTCGTTATGTCCGTCCCAGTTAAACAGTTGATACGGTTGAAAATCCGGAGCCATTTCAAGCGATCGGTCACCTGCCAAATAATCACACAAACCCTCTGACAATAATCCAGTATCCCCGCCGCGCCAATCCGGAACGATTTGCTGCATTAAGGCGTGTCCGTATTCGTGAAGGAGCACGTCAGCATCCTCAGCGTCGTCAACTCCACCGCTGCCGGTGGTTATAATTCCGGTATGCGGGCTAAAGAAAGAAAGGTCTTCAGCGACGCCGTTCACATTAACCAACTGTTGTGAAGGAGGCAGATCATCGAAGCCGATTGAGCAGATATAGCGCGCCTGGCGGTCGAGGTGGTAATATGACATAACCTCCTCGAAGTGGTCATCCTCGCGATCAAAGGAAAAGTCGTGCTCATCCATACAGGCTCGATCTTCGGTGGGAGCCGTATCAATCCAAGGTCCCGTCAGAATGTATTGTTCGTCGTCATTTTGACTTATATCATACAGATCCACTTCACTATAAGCTTCTTCAGGAATAGCATCAGCATCATCATTATCATCGTTTAAAGATGTATCTCCAGAAGCGGTTATCGGATCAGGATCGAAAACCAATCCGGTTCCGTTAAGAAATCGCAACCTATCATCAACCTGTAATACTTTACCGTGGGTGGCATCTATGATAACCTCCCAGTCGCCGAGTGGTGTTCCGGCAGGAATATCAATCTTCCAACAGAATATTGGGATGTTGAGGTGTCGGAGTGTCGGAGTGTCGGAGTGCGGTAAGACCACTTTCTGGACTTTCAGTTCACCTCGTAATGATTTCGGTTGTATGTATTGGATTGCCAGATTGACGGCTTGAGTGGATGATATGGTGTAATTGGGATTATTGTCATTGCTCCAGATGGCAATCGTACCTGAAAGAGAGCGCGGAGTGCCGTCATTATTGATATAGGCAATTACGGATCCACCCAGAACGGGAATACCTTTGTAGTATTGAATGAAACGAGTGGCAGCGCCATAGGGATTACGCAAGGTGGCTGCCTCGCGTAGTTGCCCGCTGTTTATCATCTCGTCAAAACCGAAGGATGCAGCCAGTTCCACAGCAGAAACCGCAGGCGCAGAGCTCACCGGAGGGAAGGTTATCAGAAATTTGGACGAACTCCCCATTGCAAGTTTTCCGGTTGCTGCGAAGGCATTAAGACTGCATAGCAGGAAGATAACTATAACCGGAAGAACGGTTAATAACCTTTTATTTGGACTTCTTGAGTTCATACCTCTGTGATTCCTCCGGAGTGTTCAAGCTTGCTTGAGCCCGATCAGGGACTAATAAGTGGTATAACCAGCTCAAGCAAGCTTGAGCACTCCGGAGGAAGACGATTCTATTTTTAAGGGAATAAGTATGAATATACAGAAGAAAACGCTAAAATCAAAGTTTTGATTTCATTAGTAGGACAGACACTCTTGTCTTTCCGAGGCGTTGGGTAAGATAAACATTCTTGTCTGTCAACCGTCCTTTCCCGAGGGATCGACAGACAAAAATATCTGTCTTACCCGGTAGATGTATCAAACGAGATTTTGCGCCCTGTAATAAACAATATTACTTCCTATACATTTTTCATTCCTCTTGTTATAATACAATATATCCTGTATATATGCAGAATATCATACATCATCAATCTACTATAATGCATAAATTTTGTATATAATATATATTGTAATACATTCTACTTGACTTTTGAATAATAATGTCGTATATTATCCATTGAACTTAACGACGGAGGAGAACACGATGAATATAGCAGACATTTCGCCCAGTCAATTGAACATTGAATCAGTTGATATAGACAACATATCAACAAAACTCGATCAACTAAAGAAGGACCAGGAAAACCTGACCGTAACGGTAGAACAATCGAAAGACTTTGATGCTTATCAGCAAAACCAACCTCACCAAGTGAATAAACCATCCTGGGACGGGGAACTGAAAATGGTTACTCGTGGAGATGAACCCCAGGTTCTGGATAAGTACAGGTGTGGAAGGTGATATTCAAAGTATACGCTCCTGCCAGATTTCAATCCCGAACCTTCGGGAGTAACCTGGCGGGAAACAATCAAACAATGAGACAATGAATCAATCAAATAACAGGAGAATAAATTATGTCCAGTCAATTCAGTATTGACAACAGCGGTATCGGTGGAACGCCGTTTCTGACATTCACTGTTGACACTACCGCAGACAAGGATTTCACACAATCCGATCTTGACGATAACCTCACCGCCTGCGTCATCTCGGATGACAACGAGGTAGGAATGGGAGCCGACGGCGGGAAGCTGTTTGGCAAGGTCGTCTGGGTATCGCAGGAGTTACAATCCGGAACAACCATTCCAGCGCTGTGCGCCGTTCAAGCTCGCGGTGTAGCTCGCTTTAAATACGTCGCTCAAGCACCGGTGGTCAACCAGATGGTCGAGATTGACGGCGCCGGTAAGGTTAAGCAAGCCTCAGCCGATGCCGACATCGCCGCCGGAGGACACTTGATGCGCGGTCAGGTCATCGCGGTGGATTCAGGTGCGGGGACGTGCGACGTGTGGCTTGGATAGGGATGAATAGCGAATAGCGAATAGTGAATTACGAAAGAAGAAGTGCGAAGTACAAGGGTGAAAATGGCGGGCAGGGACGCCCGCCCCACCCAGCGTTGGATTGAAATTCACCGGTTTTCATACTTTCGCACTTTCACACTTTAAAACTTGTAAACTAAAAGGAAATACAATGACATTAAATCTTGAAAACTCAGAAAAACTTAAAGAATTGATCGTCGGGCACTCTCGTTCCGGTAATCCGGCGTTGTACGCTGAAGCTCAGGAACAAGGAATCAGCTTCACAGAACTGCTGGAACAGATAGACCCAAGCGAACCAGACGGTACACTCGACGCCTTTGAAAGGCAGCTTATGCTGAATGGTATTGAGTCCGACGGACCTCGAACGATCACTATGGAACAGTTCTTTGTGGGCGGTGGGCTTATTCTGCTGCCCGAATACATCTTGCGCGAAATCAAACGCGGCTATCAGATGGTGCAGGATCCGACCGATCTGGTTGCGACAATCGTGCATGAAACCGGTCCAACTGTTCGACCGATTTATATAAAGACCACTAATGCCAAGGAATCGTTAGGCAAGCGAGGATCCGGCAGCGGCGGCGCTTATCCGCGTGTTGAACTACTATACCGCGACAAGGAAGCGAGTATTATTGATCGCGGCAGGCAGTTTGATTTTTCATACCGAGTAGTTCGCAACCAGAAACTCACCGAATTCAAGGTATTCCTCTGGTGGATCGGCGCGCAAATGGCTTACGATGAGATTGACGATATCTACGACGTTCTGCTCAACGGTGATGGTACGTCAGCAGGCGCTGCCGACATCTTTAACGGCGTGGGCGGTACGTTTGCTTACAGCGATCTGGTTCATCTGGCGATGTCATTCGACGTACCGGCGAGTATGACGCATATTGTCGCTAAGATTACAGACATTGAAGCCATCGTCAACCTGACTCAATTGCAGGATCCATTGGCGTGGAGTCAGGCTGAACTGTTCAGACGTAGCGGTGATTATCGTTCGTTCCTGCCGGTAAATGCCAAGCTGGTAATAGCGCCGAATGCGACTTCAACCAAGATAGTCGCTTTCGACAGCCGCTTTGCGTTGCGGGAAACGGTATCGCAACCATTGATGATAGAAGCTGAAAAAGTCATCAACCAGAAGTTAGAATCCGCAGTAGTATCGAAAGAATCCGTCTATACCATAATGGTGGACGGCGCGGCGAAGTTGTCGGATTATTAATCTTAAGGATGGTCCCCCGCAGGTGATATACGGGTACTAAATAATATATGAGACCCTGACTTCGCCGCGGGGAAATCATCCGATCTGATTGTTGCATTGCTGCATTGCTGCATTGCTGCATTGCTGAACAGTAATTTAACAATTTAACAATCAAACAATACAACAATATTTAAGAAAAATGTCCATAAACAAAACACTGAACTACATGTTAGCAAAACAAGCTGAAGTTTTGCTGAATTTCTCAGGGCAAGTAACAATGTCCTCGACTTATCTCAAGGGCGCCGGTGGGGAACTCGGCGATGGCTTTCCACTGCCTAAGAATGCACGGATATACCGGATTGATTGCTGGGATGGAACTTCGTTGGTTAGTGATAGTGGAGACGTAGCAGCAAACCAGGGTGATCGCCTATCGGTATACGCCAATCAGAATGCCGGTGTATTCGATGTATATGTCCAAATTAATGGTGTGAATAGTAGCCTGGTTGCTACCGGAGCGGTTAACAACACCACATTGATGGTAACGGTTCATCTGAAGTTGATTTAATCATCGACGGGTAGGATAGGCAATAAAACCCCGAAGGGGTTAAATATGAATAGCAACTGGTGTAAACCAGTGGAATGTGTAAACACAACCCAAACCAACCCCAAAGGGGTTGAATAAACAGGATTTATGAAGTTGTGTCTTGTTCGACCCCTTCAGGGTCGCGATAGGGTTTGCAATTTGATTCGGTGGGTTTCACCCACCGCTATTCACGTTCATTCCTTTCGGGAATACATAACAATATAAAAATATAACAATGAAGCAATGAAACAATGAGACAATCAAACAATTTCCAAGGAATAAACATGTCCTGGACAGATTCCACAACAATCAAAAAGCACCTGTTCGATCTCGATCGACTACCTACGGAATATAAAGACGTCTCCGTTGAGTTAAGCGCCAGTAGTAAAGGAACGCTGCCTCATAAAGGGCTGGTATCGTCCAGCGAGGTCGTTAAGCGCCTCCTTACGATGACTCCAACCGAACAATCCGGTGTTACGCTTAATGGCGAGACATGGGTAGCGCTCAGCTATGACAAGCTTGTGCCGGATAACATTGTCGTTGCGGCTGATAAGGGTCTTGAAACCGTTTACCAATTGGATAAAGACTTCGCATTTAACAGTGTCGAGGGAAAGGTTCGTCGTATTAACGGTGGCAGTATAGGTGATGGCGCAGCATTAGAAGTCTACTACCTCCGCTATCAGGTATTTACCAAGAATATCGATTATATGATTGATTACGATAACGGCGAGATTAGCGTTGTCGCTGGCGGATCGCTCGAACCGGAAACTACCGTGCTGATAGACTATCAAATAACTGCAGACTCCGGCGCAGATCAGCTTATCGCAGAGGCAATCACCGAAGCTGAAGACAAGATACTCAGCATCTTGAAGGACGAATATAACGCTTCATCAACAGATCAAGGACTTAAGACTGGAGCAACGGAGCTTGCTACGTCGATTATCTGCCGGGGACTAGCGACTCGCTCTCTATCAGATGGATGTACATCGGCAGAGGGTAGAGCGCGCGGCTGGCGTGATCTGTCTTCGCAATTTGAGATCTCAGCCTGGCGGACACTACGACCCTTCCTGCATTCACCGCAAATAACGCACGGTCAGAAGAAGGGTAATCAGAGTTGGGAATGGAGTTGATTGTTGATGTTGTGATGTTGTGATTGCGTTCCCGTTAGGTTTCAAGCGAAGCGTAACCTGACGGGGAAAACTGCCAGGTTACGCTTCGCTTGAAACCTGGCAGCAAGGGAATGACTAAAGACTAAAGACTAAAAATGAAAAATGAAAACGTAATTTGGGCTTGGGTGGTGGAGAATATTCGGACACTTGACGCTGTGGGGGGAATTAAGCCGTTTCCTGATTATGCTTTTACCCGGAAGATATTTGACTCGCTTTGCTGTCATCGCATCCTGTTTATATGCAAGTCGAGGCAAATGATGGCAACCTGGTGCGTCTGCGCCTGGATGCTATACCGAGCTATAAATGAAAATCCCGGTATATACCTGATGCTCTCCAAAGGTGCGCGGGACTCACAGGAACTGTTAAAGCGGCTTAAAGTTATGGTGAACGAACTGCCGGAGGACATTCGTGAAGCAGCGGCGATTAAGGTTAAGAATACTGAGGTTTGCTTCAACTCGGGCAGCAGAATCATATCCCTTCCTGCAACTGAGGAAGCGCCGCGGATGCACAGCCCATCCGGCGTCTTCTGGGATGAGATGGCTTTCACGCCATACTCGGAGGGCATCTGGACGGGCGTCAAACCGGCGATTGATTCCGGTGGCAGCTTTGTAGGCATTTCAACGCCCAACGGCACTGATAACGTTTTTCATGATCTTTACAGCGACAAATCAAATGGTTTCGACAAGCTGCAACTACACTATAAAGAACATCCCCTACGCGATGAGACGTGGATTAAAGAAGCCCAGCGAGGATTATCCAGCGCCCGCTGGCGACAGGAGTATGAGCTTGATTTCGGCGCGTTGGCTGACAGAGTTTATGATGAGTTTGATCCTGCCGTGCATATTCTCGATCATCAGTTCCAATGGAAACGAGGCGCAGGTCGGACTTATCGTGGTATAGATTTCGGTTATCGGCATCCTTACATCATCTGGATGCACTTCTCACCTGAAGGCGATATGGTCGTTTTCGACGAGTGGGAAGGACATGACGCCACGCTTGAGGAAATGGTGGAGGCTATTAAGACTATTGACGAAAAACACGGAATTGAAGAGGATGACATCACTTGGAGTGGCTGCGATCCGGCTGGCGCCTCGAAAAACGACAGCGGATTCTCACCGATAGAACGATTACAACGCTACGGTTTTAAACTGAAATGGAGATGTTCGGAAATAATGACCGGAGTTGATCTTTTAAAATCGTCTTTACGGGATGCAAGCGGTATGGTCAGACTTCGATTCGCGCAGAACGTCAGCAGAACGATACATCACATTGAGCATTATCGCTGGGAAGAAGGCAGCAACAAACCGCTCAAGGACAACAATCACGATCACGCAACGGATGCACTGAGGTATTTAATCATAAATCTGTCCGATAAGCAGCCTGTCAGGTGGTCGGGAGCGATGGTTGCAGGAGCGAAGTTTTAAGAAATATTGTTGAATTGCTAAATTGCTGAATAACAATACTGTAATGTAACAATACAACAATATAGCACCCAGATTCTGTGTTAACTCCCGCTGGCACACGCCCTCGTGTGACAGCATCTACCCCTTTGGTGATTATCTGCTGTCAGACGAGGGCGTCTGACAGCGGGTTTGAGGGAAATCCGTTAAGGTTAACACAGAATCCCGGTAACAATTTAACAGTTTAACAGTTTAACAATTTAACAATGAGGAATTGAAATGCCATTCTGGAGAAAGAAACGTAAACCGGCAGATGGGACGCTTGATGGGCTGATCAAGGTTAGAGGATCAACGCAATTGAGCGGTCCAACAAAAAGCTATATTCCCCAAACTAAGAATATCCCTAAACGCGGCAAGCGAAGCTGGGATCCAAAAGGGCTCTATCGACAGATGAATGTTGCAATGGGAAGCGATCTGCCTGGAGGTTTCGGCTTTCAGGGAGCTAACAAGGGAGAATTCTATCGCTGGCTCAGAGATTCCATTCCGATCATCTCGACGGGCGTATGGACCTGGGTCAGGTTGTGCGCAACCCGACAAACGAGGTTTATTGAGGGGAATCCCGTTGAAGTCAGACGCGCCGAAGAGCTATTAGCCGGTCTCGACGGTAGACTGTTAGAAGTTCCCTATGGACGCGGTTCCGGTTTTAACAAGCTAACGGAAGCTTACTTCCTGGAACTGTTCACCACCGGCAGATTTGCTGGAGAGGTGATACTAACCGAGAACGGCGACAGCATAGATCATTTCAGATTCATTGATCCTTATCGAGTGTCGTGGACACACGAGAAGGAACAGGGCTGGGTTCCCTATATCGAAAATGATGATGGGGAAAGCATAAGAATGGATCCGGCAAGGTTCTTCTATGGCACACTCGGAACCGATTTGTCTAATCCCTTCGGCGTGGAACCGCTTGCCTCCATTCCATTCGTAGCTGAAGTTGTTGAGTTGATGGTAGAGGATATGGCGCGCTCGAGTCACAATGCGGGAGTACCGCGAATGCAGATCAGGATAGGTCGTCCGGAGAGATTCTCATGGGAAGGCGATAAGGAGTATACCGAGCGAGTCAATACATATTTCCGGGACACCATTAATGAATTTCAGAACCTTGAACCGGATCAGAACGTCTTCACATGGAATGACGTGGAAATTAGCGTCGTTGGTGGAAGCGGGAATAACTGGAGCTGGCGTCTGAATCGCGAACAGGTCATCGAGGATGTCATCACCGGGCTCAAACTCTTTCCCTGGGTGTTGGGACGGACACACAAGACGACGCAGAATTGGGTGCAGTCACAATTTGATTTATTGATGCAGATGGTGACGGTATACCAGAAATCAGGCGCTGATTTGATTAACTGGATCTGCAATATGGAACTCGATTTACGCGGCGTCAAGGGCAAAGTAACGCACCGCTTTGAAGATCATCCCAACCCATTTCGATTGGAACGAATGCAAGCCGATAAGCTGATGATCGAGAACGTTGATTTCAAAGTGCAGCAAGGTTATATCACGAAAGAAGAAGGCATTAGGCTGCTCGTTAGACGTGACTCTCCTGTCGCGTGAGTCTTAATTAACCGCAGATTTCGCAGATTAAACAGATTTTCTTTAATCTGTTAAATCTGCGGTTAGAGAAAGGATTTAAAATGCAAATACAACAACTAACATTATTCAACATCACTGATCCACACCCCGTTAAACACAGTATTGAAAAATATTGTTACCACCTGGATCAGTTGGTACTGAAGCTCAAAATAGCTTTCGAAGATCGTGGCGATATTGATGTTGAACTACGTAAGGAGGAAAACTGATGGATTGGATTTATCGGGAATTATCCGGTGTTATGCTCGCTGACCAGCAGAAGGTTATTGATGAGGATATCATAGCGATTAATTCACTTCCCAATGCTCCGTTGATTCCGGTTACCGCACGAGACGTTTACATTCGCCGCTGCAAACTTGCCGGTGATGCAATGGATGCCGGTTTCGGCAGGTTTCGGACTGAGGATCTGCCACTGCTGCTTGATATGGTGCAGGGAGCGCCTGCGTTGATCGGTCATCGCAAGGATACACTCGGCGTAGCCCGCTTCTTCGGCGGTGACATACATCGTGGTGAAAGCAGCGAGATAAGTTATATCGTCCCCAAGTTCTATTGGATGCGAGTGCACTCAGCCAGCGAAGATTTAAAAGTGAACATCGACGGTGGTATCTACAACGAGGCTTCGCTCGGATTCACCTTCCGCCAACCTACCTGCGCTATATGCAATGAGGATATCCGCCGTTGCGAGCATATCCCCGGTAAGAAATACGATGGGATACTCTGCTTCTTCTACTATGATGAGATCATCAAGGTGACGGAAGGTTCGCTCGTCTATAGAGGCGCTCAACCTGGAACAGGTTTTATGCTTTCACACCCTAATATGCAGCCCCCTGAAACGAGTAATTATAAGCGTTTCAAATGGGATGGCGTATGGTATAGAGGTGTGCCGGAAAAGCTGGTGAATGTCTAACGAGTTTAGAGTGCTCGCTTCAGCGCGTTGGACTAGTAAAACCGGAGTGCTCAAGCTTGCTTGAGCGGATTATACTATGTGTTAGTCCCAGTTCGCGCTCAAGCAAGCTTGAGCACTCCGGTGTTGAATGGCGCTAATCCTCGTATTCTAAAGATACCACGCACTAAAGCGCGCACTCTAAAAGCTTATTTACAAAGTAATAACATGACAACAAAAATTCAAGAGGTACAAAATGAACCGTAACATCATAGTAATACTGCTGATCGCTTCGTTGATAACAGTTGGTAACTGTCAGATCAGTGTTAATCTACCAAACAAATCCGCCGGTGAAATGCTCGCAGGTGAACACTTTCCGGTTATTTATACGGGACAAGGTTTAATCAAGGGAGCTGCTAATTCCTATACCACATCCTGGTGTCAGGTGGGGTTTTCATCAGTAGCGGAAAATGATGATAACCGTAATATCGGTATCTTCAATCCGGAGATATTCAGCGTCGGCATCAAGCTTGGTTGCAACGGTGACGGTGATTCAGCACGAGTATCATCAGCACGCTTCGAATGCGCCTACGACACCACCTGGATATCGTTCTGGAATGCCGATAGTTCCAATCAGTTCATCGAGAGTAACAATTATAGCTGCAACCAGTACGGTATCTGGAGATTTGAAGCATTGGACGATACGTCCAGGCAATGGTTGTTTCCTCTGAGAGTGATGATCGGCGGATATATCAGATTGGTATTCACCAGCGATATAGATGACACATGTCAGGTGGATTGGACGTTAATATGTGAGCATTAGGTGTTGTGGTGTTGTGGTGTTGTAGTGTCGTTCCCGCCGGGTTTCAATCCCAAAGTTTCAGGAGTATAACCTGGTGGGGAAAAATTCTATTCGGTGGGTTTCACCCACCGCTATTCACATTCATTCCCTTCAGGAATGCTTAATGTTGATCTAAGAAAGGAAATAATATCCGGTATCAATAGGTGTTGGATTAATGGTGTTTTGTCAAGTAATACATACAATAACAGTTGGGATTTTCAGAATGGGGTTTTGCAGATAGGTAAAGATAATACAACTAATTACTTTACTGGTCATATTAGATACTTGGCTCTAATGAATGGTTCGCTTACAGATGCAAAACGCGGTAAATTTCATAAATGGATTGGAAGATGAAAACAAAAATCTTTAGTCTTTGGTCTTTATTACTTTGCTTGGTTTGGTTGGAGGAATCGCAATCGAATCGTGTAGTATACAAACATTCTTCATCTATACTGATAATGAAGTGCACGAAGCTCCAGCAGATAAGGCGAGTATCCCACTCTGCACGTTAGAAGATACAACTCAAGTAGTTGCTTATTTGGGTTCGATTTGGGGAGAGTTTGAATTACCTGCGCGTGATTATTGTCTTGTATGGTGGATGGGAACTACAATTGAGCTTGACGACGAACTCGCTGGACGAGGGTATCGCAAGATGCCGGAAGAGGAAAAATGAGGAATATTGATGAAGAGCAAATCGAAAGACGGGTTGATATTGTTGTCCTCGCAAGTGAAATAAAGTCTATATCAAAGCGGATCGATGAGATTCATCATTGTCTTTTTGGTAATGGTGATTATAAGAACAACCTTGTTATAGACGTTCAGAAGAATACAGCATACCGGAAGCGACGAGAGTTCCAAAGAGATCGCTCTTGGGTTTTCTGGGTTGCGATAATAGCTGCGATTGCGGGGAATCTGACCGCCTTAGCAGCGGTGTTTATAAAATAGGAGGTTATTATGCCTGAATGGTTGAATCCAATAATTCCCGGATTGATCGGGGCGGTGGGCATCCCGCTTGCACTGTATCTGTTCGGTCTGTTACTCCCGAGAAAACGTACCTTTGAATGGGGATACAAAGTTGGTTGTTTTCTTACAAAATTCGGACAGAAGAAACTCGGCGCCAGTTGGGGAAAGATCGAGGATAGATTTGCCTCGACAGTAGCGGACTTCGTTGAAGGAGTTTATAAAGGATTGGATTCAGATGATGCCGAATCGAAAGGTTGATTTTGGTGTCGGAGTGTCGGGGTATCGTGGTGTCGGAGGTATCGGTGAACGGAAAAAGGTTGACTTAATTGTTCTTCATTGTAGCGATTCGTTTTTCGGCTGTCATTCTGACGAAAGCAGGAATTGTAAAATAATTATTTATGCCAACAATATACAAAAGTATCACTATTTTGAAATACTCTAACATTTATTGAAAGTTATCATCATATGATTTGAAAGTGCTGGTTCAAATTTTGAATTGATAATAATTGTATTATATTAGGAAGCAAGGTAGACTTATGCTCTTTCTACATGAAAGAATACTTGTTGCAAATAGGTCACCGATAAATTACACTATAAATAAGTTAAATGTTAGGAAGGATAGTTTATGCAGCTAATATTCTCTGATCCCTACTACGACTCTAGTGAATGGCAGGAAGACAAGTTCCTAAACGAACTAAATGGAAATCTCCAAGAGTTTGATGAGCAACTTGTGGCTCAAAATGCTGATATAGGTCATGGGGCTGACTGGCCCTGTGTATTGGTCGAATTATTTAATGATGTTGATTGGAAAACTATCGTAGGTGCGTCTGCTGTTAGCATTTTTTTACTTGGTGACAAGATAAATAAAAATCTTGAGGCTTGGGAAATGATATTTAGAAAGTTTTCTGTTTTAATCTCCAAATTCAAGCCTACACGCATCGATGAGCAAGCTGCAATATGTATGGTTGTATGTAAACTCAAAGAAAAAGGAGTTGAAATATCAAATATAGAGATTGCTTTACAGGTTATTCCATTTACCCCTGGTGCTGTTCAGGGTCGGAGTAAACTTGAAGAAACACCAGACGCGCTTTATGTCATTAGTGCGAAGTTTGACGACAAGGCTTATGTCTTCGGAATAAAATCAAACGGAAATCACGTATTTCAACATGAATTTCATACCAGTTGGATGAAGTTCTAATGAGTTTTTAACAAGCAAAATGTATAGGCTATCATTTCATAATCCTGAACGGCTATCCTGATGAGGAATCATACCGGCTTAAACGTCCGAAGTTCTGGTTGGATGGGACGATTGAAGAAGGGCGTTCTCCGGATATGCCTGGCGCTCACGTCAAGGGTTTCAATCACAACTCTATCGGGATATGTCTGATCGGGAAACAACAATTTACACAACGACAGTTCCTGTCTTTAGCAAAGCTGCTTAAAAAGTTGAAAACCGATTATCCGGGAACGCAATTGGTTGGACATTATGAATTGATCAAACCGGGGGATACTCCAAAGACGTGTCCTAATATTGATATGGATTGGTTTCGCAGTGTTGGGGTGTCGTAGTATAGTGGTGTCGTAGTATCCGTAGTATAGTGGTGTCGTAGTGTCGTGGTTTTGGGAATGTATACTCCCAAAAAATATTCACCGCAGAGATCGCGGAGGGCAAGGAGTTTCTTAATAGACCATCTATCAAATAAGAATACGCCAAGCCATCAAATCATATTGTTTGATACTAAATGGCTTGGCGTATAGTATTACGGCATCATAACATCACAGCATTCTTAAGCAGAGATGCCTATTCTGCTGGATTACGACACTACGACACTCAACCCTTAAGTATCTCGTCAACCTCTTCCTTATCAACGTCCATCAGATATTCAATGCCGCTGATGTCTGCTGCTTCGCGGGTTAAGGCTGCAATGTCACCGCGCGTAATATGCTCGAGTCCAAATTTTCTATTTCCAGCCATCATTTGACGTAAGCCTTGCGCTAACCGCTCATAATAAGTGTAAAGACCGATAGCTCCGGTTGGAAGCTCCTCAAATGCCTTGTCGCCAAGTTCATTACGCAGGTCGCCTGAGGTTACGAAGATTTCATCTTTTGTATTACCGAAGCGTTCTACATATACCGGCAGTTCGTCGTTGTCTATCGCTTTGCCGATTGTTTTGCCTACCATTACGGATGCAAGCGGACCTCTCGCCATACCGATCAATTTCACATACGGAGCGCCCAGAGCCAACCCCTTGTAAATCTGATCCTCGAAAGTAAATCCACCGGCTAGCGCCAATGCTGGAATCTTCATTCCTCTGTCATCGAGACGTTTGGCATACTTATATAATAGTGAATGCAATTCTACTATCGGCATTCCCCATTCGTTCATCATCCGCCAGGGGCTCATACCTGTACCGCCGCCAGCGCCGTCAACTGTAAGCAGTTCGATGCCGTACTTTGCAGCGAATAAAATCGCACGCGCAAGATCAGCTGGACGATAAGCGCCTGTCTTAAGGAATATGTGCTTGGCGCCGGCTTTGCGTAATTCATCAACCCGGCTTGCGAAGCCCTCTTCCGTAACCATTCCAACCCGTGAATGACGCTCGAATTCAGTGAACGACCCACGCTCGAAAGCTTTGATAACAGCCTTATCCGTAGGATTAGGCAATACAACATAACCGCGTTCATAAAGAAGTTGAGCTTTCTTTAAGCTCTTAATCTTGACTTCGCCGCCGATGTCTTTTGCGCCCTGTCCCCACTTCAGTTCGACAATGTCTACGCCAAGGTCGTTTATAGCATATTCCTGGATGCCGAGCCGGGTGTCTTCAACGTTCGCCTGAACGATTGTAGCGCCCCAGCCGTCTATCTGGTTATCTTGGAAAAGCTTGACTCTGCGTTTTAGATCAACGGTATCAACAACATGACCGTCTTTAATAACCGATTGCGGATCCATTCCAACAACGTTTTCGCCGATTGTCAGACCTGTTCCTGCTAGAGCGGTACCGATAGCCAGCCCATCCCAGTTGTTCTTTGCGACATCAGTAGATCCGATGCCGGGGATCATAAAGGGAAGGCGGAATTTTATATCCTTTTTATGTCCGAAATGAACTTCGAGGTTCACATTTGGAAAGATCGCTTTATCGCTGTCAGCTTCAATCCCAACCGCACCGACGGCTGTTCCCATTATATTAAAATGCGAATAATCGACCGGGTAGTTTTTTTCTGAAGCCGTTGTTATAACTCCGAAAGGTTGAGGGTAAATAACTTCGTGCCCTCTATAGGCAGATTTGCCAATCTCGCACATTCCGATACAGCCATCCACACACGTAACGCACATTCCGGAAATTGGTGAAATAGAACCTTCAGTCCGGTTTTTTGTTAATGTTGCGGCTGAACGGTTTACTACTGAGAAAGTCCCAGACATTAATTACTCCTTTTATTTCTATGTTTTTATTCTTTTTGAAAGTTACAAGTGGCAAGTAACAAGTTACAAGTGTCAAGTTACGTTTCCTCTTTTGTCATTCCAGCGGAAGCTGGAATCCAGTTTTTTCCTCATTCCCAACTTGATTGGGAATCCAGTAAGTCCTTGAATACTCTGGATTCCCAATCAAGTTGGGAATGAGGAAAACTTATTACTTGACACTTGTTATTTGAAACTATTTTATCTCACACGCCACACACGGTTCCATATAGCACATCATATCGTCAAATGGTTCCTTTTCCACACACGGCGGGCTCAGATTTGCACAAGCGCCGCAAATCGCTTTATCCGGTTGGTTGTATGTACATCTAAGCGAGCAGACAGGACAAACATAAAGACATCCACCGCACAACCGGCATACTTCCGATTTGATGTCGAATGGCGTACCGATGCTTCGATCCTGACCGCGTCCACGGAAGCCGATAGCGCCCGCCATCATTTGTTCCTTACACATCCGCACACAGAGTCCGCAGAGGATGCAGTCCTCGTACTCCTGACGGAAACGCTGCTGTTTAACGTTGTGAGCGGCTGCAATGTCCTGTATCGTTTTCGATTGCGGACTGGACGCCAGAAGAAGCTCGATAATCATCCTGCGTGCGCGAAGGACACGCCTTGACGCTGTACGAACTTTAAGCCCTTCTTCCGCTGGGTAAGTGCAGGAAGTTACCAATTTAGCTCTATCGCCTTCTCCGATTTCCATGACGCACAACCGGCAAGCGCCGTAGGGTGTAAGTCCTTCCTTATGGCACAGCGTTGGAATCGGAAAGCCGATAGATTGTGCCGCTTCTAGAAGAGTCGTTCCCTTATCGACGGAAACGTTTAAGCCATTTATTTTAAGATTTATCATTTTTGTATCTTGTGTAAATAGAAGTTATGAGTGCGCGCTTCAGCGCGTGGGATAACTCCTTTACGCGCTGAAGCGCGCACTCATAGCTTCTAATGTTCCTCTGATTTCGGTGTAGTAAATTCAAGATCACATCTCAGGCAGCGTATCGCTTCGTGTTCGGCGTCTGCATCGGACATCGCTCTTTCAACCTCGATGAAGCTCTTGCTGCGTCTCTTAACGGGAACGCGAGGCAGCTCGACACGCTCAATTTCACCCTGTTCATCCTCATCGATTGGATAGGGTTCGACATATACCTTCGGTATTTTAGGCTCTTCAATCTGCCTGAGTTCTTCTCCGTGAATATAGCGATCAATCATTACTGCCGCTTTCTTACCATCGGCTATTGCGGCGATTACAGTGTTGGGCCCGGTAACGACATCGCCCCCGGCAAAGACGCCGGAACGACCACATTCAAGCGTGTTTTCATTCACTTGCAACGTATTCCATCTGGTTATCTCTAACCCGCCTTCAATATCCGGTTTGATGGAATTGACGTCCGGTTGTTCGCTGATGGCAATAATCAGAGTATCAAGAGGAAGGTTGAAATTTGAACCTTCCATCGGTACAGGTCTGCGACGACCGCTGGAGTCCATCTTGCCCAATTGATTCCGCTGGAACTCAACGCCTGTTATCTTACCGTCCTCAGTTGATATTTTAACAGGAGCCACCAAAGTTTCCAGTGTAATGCCTTCCTGAACTGCTGCCTCAATCTCTTCCTCAAATGCAGGCATCTCTTCTTGTGTACGACGATACAAGATAGTTACCTTTTCTACACCTTCCTGACGAAGAGCGGTTCGCGCGGCGTCTACCGCTGAATTACCGCCTCCAATAACGCCTACATTGCCTTTGGCGAGTTGAATACCTTCCTGATTGAATGCTTTAAGGAACTCAATAGATGGAAGAACTCCTTCGGCGTCCTCGCCTTCAAGATCAAGCTGGCGTCCCTTCTGAGCGCCTACTGCAATAAAGACCGCTTTATAACCGTCATCAAACAGGCTGTTAACCGTAAAATCAGTTCCCAGAGTGCGGTTGCATTCTAAAGTAATATTTTCATCGAGAACCGCTTCTATTTCCTTTGTAAGCACATCCTGTGGCAGACGATATGCGGGGATGCAACTGAACAACATCCCGCCCGGTTTCGAGTCCATTTCAAAGACGGTAACCGGATAACCCTTAAGCGACAGGTAGTGCGCCGCCGTCAATCCGCCGGGACCGGCGCCGACAATCGCAACTTTCGCTGTCTGCTTTTCAGATGATCGCTTAGGTTTGTATACCGAAGGATCTACGTTATCAGTAACGAATCGTTTGAGAGCCCTGATCGCAACCGGACGGTCGCCTGATTGTCCCAGACGGCATCTCGATTCACACTTATGATCGCAGACCCGGGCGCAGATAGAGGGGAATGGGTTCTCTTCGCGAATTGATATGTAAGCCTCTTCATACTCGCCGCGGGATATATGCGCAATATAACGCCAGGCTTCCGTGCCGATAGGACAAGTTGCCTGACAGGGCGCGCCGACTAAATCCTTGCAAACACTGGCTCGACATCGTTTGTCAATAATATGTTCAATATATTCGTCTCTGAAATACTTAAGCGTTGAAAGAACCGGATTCGATGCGGTCTGTCCGAGACCGCACATAGTCGTATCCGCCACAACGTGCGCCAGTTCTTCAAGCAGGTCTAAATGTTCAAGCGTGCCTCGTCCTTCAGTGATGTCTTCCAATAATTCATACATCCTCTGAGTACCCTTACGGCAGGTATAACACTTACCGCAGGACTCGTCTTTCAGGAAATTCACATAGTACTTGGCGATGTCAACTATACAGGTGTTTTCATCCATCACAATCATTCCGCCCGAGCCCATAATAGAACCTGCTTTAGCCAGGCTGTCATAATCAATGGGCAGGTCGAACATACTTACTGGAATACACCCGCCGGAAGGTCCACCGGTCTGGACTGCTTTAATCGCGGCTTTACCGATTGAACCACCGCCGATGTCGAAGACGATTTCGCCGATAGTGATGCCCATCGGCACCTCGACCAGACCGGTGTTTTTAACCTTGCCGACGAGGCTGAATATCTTTGTTCCTGAGTTTCCTTTAGTACCGATTTGAGCGAATTCCTTCGCTCCGATCTCGAAGATTACAGGAATATTTGCCCACGTTTCGACATTATTGATGACAGTTGGTTTACCCTCAACTCCCTTATCGGTGGGGAATGGCGGACGCTGTCGCGGTTCACCCATCTTACCCTCAATAGATCTTATTAGGGCTGTTTCCTCACCGCAAACGAAAGCGCCTGCACCCTTTATAACATCAATATCGAATGAGAAGCTGGTTCCAAGGATGTTTTCGCCTAAGAGACCAAGTTCACGCGCTTGTCTCAGCGCTATAAGGAGATGTTTAATGGCAAGCGGATACTCGTACCGAGCGTAGACTACACCATTCGTTGCGCCTGTGGCATAAGCTCCGATGAGCATTCCTTCGATGATGCTGTGGGGATTTCCTTCGAGCACACTACGGTCCATATAGGCGCCGGGGTCTCCTTCATCTGCATTGCAAACCAGGAATTTTCCTCTGTCGCCTTTTTTTGCCGCTAAGAACTCCCACTTAAGTCCGGTCGGAAAACCAGCGCCTCCTCTACCGCGCAATCCTGAAATCTTGACTTCGTTTACAACCCATTTAGGTTCACCGCGATCCAAAGCGCCCGCGAGTCCTCGATAGCCACCGCTTCTTAGATAGTTATATATGCGGATCGGATCAACTTTCTCACTGCGTGATATGATTGTTCGCGTTTGCTGTTTAAAAAATGGAATATCTTGCTGCTTCGCAATTGTTGTTCCTATACTTAAATCTTTCCATAACAATTCATCAACCACAGAATCCTTGAGAATAGCATCGATAATCCGGGGAATGTCTTTTGGGTTGACTTTCGGATAGAATGTTCCTTGTGGTTCGATAAGGATTGATGGTTCCATTTCACAGAATCCATGGCAGCCTGTTATCCGAATACGTATATTAGTGGAAAGATCTTTGGCTAATATTTCGCGTTTTACTGCGCGAATTATATCATTAGCGCCACTTGCTTGACCGCAAGTGCCTGCGGGGATAATGATAGTGGAAATATCTGATGGTTGATCGGCAATAAGTCTATCTTGAAGACCTTTAAATTCATCAATAGATGTAAGTTTTCTCATTAAAGTTTTCCAGGATAATTTTTTAGGTTGGTATTTATTGGTGATTTTTGTAGGTTTTGTACTTGTTAAATGTTTGCGCCGCCAAGGTTAAGTAAGTGTCCTTTACATCCACGGCGTGAACATATCTGCACAATCCCCCCACCACGCACAATCATCGGCACCATAGGCGCGCCGCATTCAGCGCACTCGGAAGCTCCACTTAGTTCTGAGTGACAATGAGGGCAGAAGAAATCCAATACTTCGTTTAGTGGTATTTCATATTCGGCTTCAACACTATAGCTGCCGTAAAGGCTGGATAACCTGAGCCAACCGTGCTTACGCTCGAATGATACAGTAACTCTTATGGATGGATTATCATCTATCAGGTATCCGGTATCCATTAAACTATGGTTGCATCTCGCACAACTGACCGTAACCGGAAATATTCTCTCGTCTGTTTTTACTTCGACCTTGTCAAGTCCTTCGCGTGTCTCGCTTAATATTTGCTTGACTTTAGAAGTTTTAACGTTGGAGAAATACTGACCATCAACGACGACAATCGGTCCAAGCGCACATGCTCCCAGACAATTTACGGTCTCTAAGGTAAATTCTTTATCCTTTGTAGTCTGACCTGCTTTGATGCCCAGTTGCCGCTCAAATTCTTCAGCGATCATAGGCGCTCCACGCACATGACATGCGGTTCCCAGGCATACGGAACAGAGATGTTTACCGCGTGGCGTCAGGCTGAAGGATTTATAAAACGTTGCGACACCGTAGATGTCAACCAGTGAGCGGTTTGTATGCTCGGAAATATAAGATAATGCTTCTTCAGGAAGATAGCTGTAGCGCGCTTGTATATCCTGAAGCATTCCGATAAGACCGCCGCGGGTTTGTTTTGATTTTTCTACTATATCTTGTATATCGGTTGGATTCATTTATTTTGTCTTCCTTTTGGGTAGTGATTTCCTCGCAAAACGTGGCGTTTCTCTTGTTAATCAAATACTTAATTGTATATTCAAAACAGGGATTTCATAAAACAAAATCCCTAATCAAATTCGACGTTAGAATCTATTATTCTATTATTTGTAAGTCAAGGATTTCCTATATAACTTGTGTAAAAAAGTGTAAATTCCCTTTAAAAAAGTTCAGTGTGCGCGCTTCAGCGCGTGTTAGCTTTATCCCTCATTATAAAGACTATACGCACTGAAGCGCGCACTCTGAACTTTTTTATCTCCTATTGTTTCTGTTTTAACTTCTCCTCGGCAGGGTCTGCCCAAAGAGCGTCAAAAAAGGCGTATGCATAAGCTGATATAGCGATAGCGCCTGAGACGTAAGCTACTTGATAGACATCCTGATAGTCCTTCCAACGGTCTATCGCTTCCACTCGGTTGTTTGATTTTAAATAGTGGTTGCGAGTAGATGGGATGGAGATTTGAGAATAGGTATGTGTTCCTGCTGCTGCCCAGAAAATAGCGCCGATGATCAATCCTTTTACTTTATGTTCTTTATAATACTGCCCTGAGCCAGGAAAATATAATGACTTACGTGAAGAGATACGGCAGATATCCGCAATCTGCATTCGTCTTGAGAGCTTATCCTTCCTTTGCTGGGTTTCATATACGTCCCTTGCAAGCGCGAAAACGCGTCGAATCTTGGGAGACCAGGTTATCTGATTGGGTGTTATTAAGGGGTTCAGATTTAACGCTTCAACAAAACGGCGAATACTACCTTCATCGTCCTCATTCGCAATGGCGCAGAAAGCGAGTACTTTGTACAGATTAGAGCGATCCAGGCGGGATAAACCCTCCGGATCCTCAAGGGCTTTCATACCAAAATTCTCAGCTTCGGTAATATTCCCTGCTTCATATAATTCAGTCACACGTTTAACGATCTCAACTGTTTTAGTTATAGTTGTGTCAGGTGATAACTCCTGACGCAACTCAGTCTGATTCGTTTGTAACGATTCACCAGTAAGGGCTTGGGATGTAAATGGTGTAAATATGAGAAGTAAAATCAGTACAACCGCGCTCCATATATGAAGCGAATTATTGGGCATAGTAGGCTTTTAGTTTTTGGCTTTGCAGACTGTACGGGAACGCAATCCCTAAAGCCCAAAGCCAGATACGTTATTCTTTAACCGCTTCAAGCAAAGCAGGCAACACTTCCATTGCATCACCGACAATACCATAATCCGCCGACTTGAAGACAGTAGCATCTGCATCTTTGTTTATGGCAACGATAACCTTGGAAGACCTCATACCTGCCAGATGCTGGATAGCGCCTGAGATTCCGGCAGCTATATACAATGTCGGGGCGACAACCTTTCCGGTTTGTCCCACCTGCTCGGAATGCGGACGCCAGTCGTTGTCAACAACCGCACGGGATGCGCCTACGGCGCCTCCGAGTTCATCCGCCAGGTCCTCGATCAGTTTGAAATTCTCTTTCGCCTTCATTCCCCTGCCACCGGCAACGATAATATCGGCTTCGGTTACATCCAACTTACCACCGGCTTCAGAGCGGGTTTCAACTAACCGAGCGCGGATCTTGCCTTCGAGCGAAACATCCAGTTTGCTGACTTCGGCTTCTTTGCCATTCCGTTCGGAAACAAGGAAAGCTTTTGGGCGAAGGCTGAGTACTAAAGGTGATGAATTTGCGGTAAGTGTTATTATGCACTTGCCGGCGTAAACCGGTCGAGTTACGGAGATCTTGCCTTCGATGTATTCAATAGACGTGCAATCCGGCAGCAGCGATGCATCGAGTTTAGCCGCTGCAACAGGCGCCAGGTCCCGACCAAGTGAGGTGGCAGTCATTACAACTACTTTTGCGTCTGTTTCCTCGACCGCAGCAATGATGGCTTCACGATAACCTTCTGGCGTATATCCTGCAAATTCGGGATATTCAGCGAGAAGAATACGGTCTACACCATACTTTTCCACCTCGCCTGTCAACTCACTTAGCGAGGTTCCAATCAGCAACGCCGTCAATTTTCCCCCACCGACGTCGGCTAACTTCCTGGCACCGCTGATAGCTTCCAGCCCCGCTGGTTTAATTTGATTGTCACGTGTTTCAACGTATACTAAAATGTCCATTTATAATCCTTTTTTTAAGTGTCGTGGTGTCGGTACTCCAACACTACGACACCACGACACTTTTTTTACAATACCTTTGCTTCTTCTTTCAGCAGCCTAACGAGTTCCGGGACGGCTTCAGCACCCTTGCCTACGATCTTTCCGGGTGGTCTGATCGGTGGGTAAGTCAATTGGATAACTTCGGTTTTCGCTGTAATGGGTTCTACTTCAATCGTCTCGATTTTCTTTCTCTTCGCCATCATTATACCTTTCAAAGAGGCATAGCGCGGCTCATTAAGTCCTTTCTGGGCGGTAATCAGAGCCGGCAGCGGCGCTTCAAAAACCTCGACGCCGGTCTCAAATTCACGCTCAGCGGTGAGTTTATTTCCTTCGACTTCTAACTTGGTGACCGTGGAAACGTGGGGGATATCGAGTATTGTCGCTACCATAGCACCGGTGGCAGCACAATCGTCATCCATCGCCTGCTTACCGGCGAATATCAAATCATAGTTTTTATCCTTGAGAAAGGCAGCCAATGATTTCGCCACGCCGAGCATATCGAGCCCACCGGTGATTTTCAGATGAACGGCGCTATCTGCCCCCATCGCAAGGCTGGTTCTAAGCGCTTTAACAGCTTCATCACCCCCCAAAGATATAATAGTAACCGTCCCACCGTGCTTCGCCTTCTGCACTAACGCTTCTTCGACGGCATACTCGTCGAAAGGATTCAGCACGAAGTTGAGATCAGCGGTTGATATAGATTTATGATCTTCACCTATTTTCAAGCTTGCTTCCGTATCAGGAACAAGCTTGACAAGAACAGCAATGTTCATAATATTTTCCTTTAGATAAACGTATTGATAAACAATATTGCGTCAGATATTAACATCTGACGCAACAGAGAATATAATCCTCAGGCAGGCTTAACGCAAGTGGTAATTAGTGTGAAAGTGCGAAAGTGCGAAAGTATGAAAGTATAAAAAGCGGTTCATGTGTCTTTGTATATGTCCGGGTGTCGTGGTGCCGAGGTGTTGGTGATCCTCAAACAGCGTCGCCACCATACGTCCAGCAATGTCAAACAGTCGCAACGACACCTGCGACACAAAGGGCATTGTTCCTTCTCCTTTATCTGATGAGCATCACCTTCCGCGTAAATACCTGATCGGATGCATTCAGACGCACGAAATACAACCCTGAAGGCAAATAGGCGGCGTTCAGGACAACATTATGAAAGCCCGCTTGCCTATATCCTTCATATAATGAAGTTACCTGCTGTCCTAATTTGTTATACACCTGTAGAGATACGTTACCCGGATATGGCAATCTGTACCCGATCGTTGTAGTCGAGTTGAATGGATTAGGGTAAGGAGATGATAAATAAATAACACAAGGTAGAATATCATCATCGCTAACCTTGATTTCATTAAGATCAAAGTAGAACGCACCCATATCCGCTCTCGAGCCGTCGGGATCGTCCTCCGAATCCGGATCACCGGTGTTGATGCATGGTGAATCCCCGGTCAGATGATAGTTGCCATTCTCAGAATCGATGAACAGCGGAGCTTCGTCGATGTTGCCTTCGCCCCAATCGACTTCACTGTTATTGGTGACAATTCCCTCTTCGCCGTCCTCAATGTCGCAGTACGATACCGAGACAGAGCATCCGCTCCAGAGACTTAACTCCTCCCGGTTATTATCCCAGAATATTGAGTTCACGGCATTAAACTGCACATTAGCATTTAATAATACGCCACCTCCGACGCTACCGCAGGAGTTTCCGCCAACGGTTACATTCAGGAGGTCAACTTGCGAGGTGCGTTCCATAAAAATTCCGCCACCAAAGTCTCCGGCAATATTGTCAGAAATTACACTGTGACTGATCGTCACGTCGCAATCGTTAAAAATAATGATACCACCGCCGCCGACGGCAGAGTTATCCCTGATGATAACTCTCTCGATCGTCGGATTGCATATGAGTTCTATTGATATTCCGCCTCCAAATCCATCACTGCTGTTCGTATAGATTTCACAGTTCCTGATTGTCGGATTGGCTAAACCATAGCATGCGATACCACCACCGAATGAAGAAATACCAAAATCTGTAACTACATGATTATCGCGTATCCTGCAATGTTCTATCACTACATCAGATTGGATTATCAATATTCCCCCACCCGTGAATTTTCCATTTAAGTTCGTACCGATGCCGTTCCGAATCGTGAATCCGATCAGCTTTGCATCTGCAGTTACTCTTCCAAGAAACGCCACAACACTGCCGCGTCGATTGCCGTCAATAATTGTTGAATCTATATAAACCTCATTTCCGGTGGTCAGCATGAGGCTTCCGACAACGATATCCTTGCCATGATAGGCGATGTTTTCAACATACTCCCCCGGTTGAACAAGCACTGTGTCTCCATCTTCAGATTCCCAGATTGCACCATGGATGGTCTCAAAATCATCGGGAACATTGATAATTTCAGCGTATGCAGGTAGAGAAAGAAGTGCAAGGGTGATAATCAGCACGCTGATGGTAATTCTGTTCTTTGTTCTTTCCATTGTGAACCTCACTATTTTATCAGTATTAATTTCCTTGATAACACCAGCCCGGAAGCCTCCAATTGTACGAAGTACAACCCCGATGGCAGATTCTCACCGCTGAAAATCGCATTGTGCGTTCCAGGTGGAAGGTGACTTGCGTTAAGGATTGATTCCTCCCGCCCAAGCAGGTTATAGACCTTCAAAGTTACATCTGAAATCGTTGGCAATGAATAAGTTATTGTAGTTGTAGAGTTAAACGGATTGGGATAACACTCGAGCATAATGAAGCTTTCAGGCTGGTTTATCTTTTCGGTTTCAATGGCATCTAATCCGAATTCGATTCTGCCCATATCGGGCGCTTCGCCGAGGAAATCATCGCCGAGTATTGTTACAAGAGTATCATCCTCCCAGACGAAAAGCTCTGTTCCCGAATCAATACAAGGAGATCTGAAGGAAAGACGGTAATCGCTGTTTTCCGGGTGGATAAACATTGGATCGGCATTAATATTACTATCAAGCCACATGACCTCACCATTGTCGTTAGTCTCGATTTCATCAATTCCACCGGCAACATCGGTGTAAGCAATAATAATTTCACAGGGATCGTATTCAGGTGCAAAAAACACCTCCTGCGGACGGTCGTTCCATAAAATTGAGTTTATAAGTACAACGGAGGAACCGGCTGAGATGTATAAACCTCCACCCAAGCTATCTGCTGTATTACCGGCGATTGTGTTGCTGCTTAATAAAAACCTCGCCCTACCGAATGCAATCCCACCGCCGTTTAGTGATGAATTTCCAGTGATTATGCAGCTTGTAATTTCTCCGGAATCTGCCAGAAACATTCCGCCGCCGTAACTCTCCGCTTGATTGTCCCTGATCTCGCATTCGACGATTGATGTCTGAGTATTAAAGGCAGCGACTCCACCGCCAAACCAACCTGAAGAGTTACCAATAATGTTGCAATCCGTTATTATCACAGAATCGGAGAAGGCGGTGAAAATGCCGCCGCCATATTCGTCTTGTGCTTCATTGTTAAGTATGATGCAGGATCTAACAGTCACATTAGAGAAAAGGATAGCAATTCCACCGCCGTCACATGCAGAGTTTCCCGCAATAGTACAATTTTCAATGACAGCGCTGGATTGGAAGCAGTATATCCCTCCTCCATTTCCGGAAAACAGAGCATCACTGATAGTGTTATCAACTACCTTGCAGTAACTAATTACCGGGTCGGACTGATGGCAGTATATACCTCCGCCATGTATTATTTCGTAATTCTGTCTCGCATTCCCGGAACCGTACCGGATCGTAAACCCGATAAGCAGCGTTTCATTGCTTTCTCCGTCGGCAAATGTAACCACGCTGTTAAAATTATCTGAACCATCTATCACAGTCGAATCGATATACGCATCATTTCCAGTCGTCAGGAATAAACTCCCGACAGTAATATTTTTTCCATTAAAATCGATATTCTCGACATACGTACCCGGTCGAACGAGTACGGTATCTCTGTTCTCTGATTCATCTATTGCATCCTGGATGGTCTCAAAGTCGTCAGGGACGTTGATTATTTCGCCATATACTAACGGAAAAAGAAGTGAGAAAGCGAGAGTCAGAATGCCGATAATGATTCGGAACTTTGTTCTTCCCATTGTGAACCTCACTATTTTATCAGTATTAATTTCCTTGATAACACCTGCGCAGATGCCTCCAATCTCACAAAGTACAATCCTGACGGCAGGTTCGTTGCGTTAAGACCGGTATTGTAAACACCTGCTTGTAAATCTTCATCAATCAGAGTTACAAGCTCGCGTCCTGTCAGATCGTAGAGCGACAGAGACACATGTAACGAAGGTGACACACTGAAGGTTATCCTGGTCGTTGAATTGAATGGATTGGGATAGATCCCTGTAATACCGAATTCAACGGGGATGATTTCCTCACAAGGGTCGACTGCATCTGGTCTGATCGTCAAGGTAACCGGCAGAATTGTCTCACCGCTTGCAGAGTTATGATTAAAAACAAGTTCCGCTTCCCAAAAATCAATGGTCAATCCTTCCGTGAAGATTGAAAGACTCATATCCTGTGATGCCTCCACTTCGATTTCGCCCATATTCGGTTCCAGCCTCATCCAGGAGGTATTGCCTTCAACCTGCCAGATATCGATACGGTCATTACTCCCATCTTTGGCGATATTCATATAAACCCAGCATCTCATATCATAGTGATTGGTCATAAATGCTCCACCCGGAATGTCACCGCCTTCTGGATACAGTAATGCTACAAACATGGTGTCCCCGTTTGTGGGATTCATCTTCAAGATCACCTGCGCTCTTTCATCGTTCCTTTTAAGGATATACAGATTATAACCATCGGTATCTTCAGGGTAATAAACAATTCCGGAAATACTTAAAGGTTGATGTTCAACAGCAAGGTCTTCTCTTTCATTTCCTTCCCGATCATAAGCTCTGATTATCTCACTATTACTTCGAGTAAGCCACAGCACTTCATGATCTGAGTCCCAGGTTAAACAATCATTGCGATTGTAGGGACCCTCGAAAGAGTAAACTCTATCTCCACCGATGGTGAATCCATAGACAGTTTGACCTACCGACCCCCAGATCAGTTCTCCATCCCATGTAAGGTGACGCATACCAAAATTACTCTCACCTAATTGTTCATAACGGTCTAACAGATTTCCATCTCTATCAAGTATATAAATCATATTAGCGCTGTCCGCACGATTAGTCATGTTTGATCCGGACACATAAAATCTATCATCAATGAAAACTACACCTTCAAGACGGTCATCTCCGACCTCATCACCCGTATCAAACGATTGAAGAAATTTCCAAGGATCGACAGCCAATTCACCCACGAGTCGCTTTCTTGCTTGCCAGGTTAGTATGCCGTTACCTGCATTGTGGATAGAAAAGCCAGAAAGAGACGAATCACCCGCTTCTAACTCACAGATCAAGCTGTCTTCTGAAGGTGTGAATTCGGGATGAAGAAGGAAGAAATTGATCTCTGAAGTGTCAGAGGGTTCAATATTCAGATCATTAAATGTTGAATCAAGATATCCCTGTCTATGTGCCGTAATATCGAACTCAGCTATATGAATTGCCATTTGCCAGAATCCACGATCATCTGTTTCTGTGGAGTATCCGATTGAAGTAGATACTGAAGCGCCTTCAATAGCAGCGCTGTCAGCAGCATCGAAGACATATCCCAGCAACACTCCTCCTTCAAAATAGTAAGCGCCGATTTCCGCACGCGATCCATTCGGATCCTCCGGTGAATCCGGGTTACCTGCATTAATGCACGGACTCTCAGCCGTAAGGTGATAATCATTTTCGTCCGTATTAATGAATTCAGGATTCTCATCTATGTTGCCTTCTCCCCAGATAAGACGCGATCGTCCGCCAAGAAGAATTCCATCACGTCCTTCTTCAATATCTGAAAAGGAAACTGCCAAAGTATCTCTATCGCCGCTTAAAGATCGGATATGGATTTGCGTAGGTTCGTTACCTCTAACAATTGAATTAATGAGTGTCACATAATTATCAGTCGTATGACTATTTGTAGCCATTCCACCACCCCCTCGGTTAGCTTCATTGAAGACGACTGTGATGTTGATGAGAACCGGTTGAGCGCCATTCCAACACCCTATTCCACCTCCATAATCTCTCGCTGAGTTTCCATAGATCACCGATCTTCTTACAATCGGATCGGCACCTTCTCGTGAGAAATAGACTCCACCACCACTCAGTGTCACCGTATTATCATATATTTCCGCATATTCAATAGTCGGTGAAGAAATCTGAAGGAATATTCCTCCACCGAACATAGCTGAGTTACCACAGATTTTCAAATGTGTCAACATAGGTGAGGAACTGCGGCAGTGTATGCCTCCACCACAAATTTGATTATCAATATCAGGTGATCCGCTTCCATTGGTAAGTGTAAATCCGGTGAGTATGGAATTTTCATCCTCCTCATGATCGAATCGAACCACGCTACTCTCTTCATCACCGTTGATGATAGTCGAGTCGATGTAGGCTTCGTTACCTGTGGTGAGTATCAAACTGGCGACAGTGATTGCCTTGCCTTCGAAGTTAATATTCTCAACATACTCCCCTGGCTGAACCAGCACAGTATCACCGTCCTCCGACTCGTCGATGGCTCCCTGGATGCTCTCGAAGTCGTCGGGGACATTGATTATCTCAGCGTATGCAGGTTGAGAAAGGAGTGCAAGGGCGATAATCAAAATGCAGATAGTAATTTTGTATTTTGTTCTTTTCATCGTGAACCTCAATATTTTAGTATTGTCATTGGAGATCTGAGGACTGTATACTAATTTAATTAATAACCAGAGGTTTTCCAAGTACATAGGACAAAATAGGTATATTATCCTAACCCGAATAAACCGGAGGCGGATTTAAATCAATTAAAAATTAAATTATATGTGGGTATTTTTGAATTGTTCTCGCTTCACTATAATTTAAATCGGTTATGCCTTTAGCTCAACCGGAGTAGCGAAGCTTGCTGCGCGCTCGCAGGCAGATACGCATGCGCCACCGTACGAGAACGCAGAAAGCTTTTCTACTCCGGTATTATTAAGTGGACGCGCAGCAAGCTTCGCTACTCCGGTGTT
>JAVCDD010000286.1 GCA_030765125.1 Candidatus Hatepunaea meridiana | reverse complement strand
TGAGTTTACAATAACATCCGCTTATCCCAATCCCTTCAATTCAATGATGAGCGTCGGTTTCAGCCTTTCAGAAGCAGCGCAAGTACAGTTGAATGTTTACGATCTCAATGGTCGGCATGTGTCACAACTGGCAAGCGGTCATCATCAGGCTGGCATTCACACAGCGGTATTCGATGGATCTAATCTGGCGAGCGGAGTCTATATGATTCGCTATGAAGCTGCAGGTCACGTATCGCGGCTTAAGGTTGCATTAGTTAAATAAAAATTATTGAGTAGGACAGACAGGAGTGTCTGTCCTACTTTATGAATTTGATAAACAAATAATATGGAGGAGAAAATGAAATTCAGGCAGTTAATAATAACTTTGAGTACGATACTGCTTCTTTTATTCCTGAGTTTACCTGTCGTCGGTGAGGTGATAGTTGTTCCTCACGGCATTGCCGAAGCAATTGAAGGCGACGAGCAGATGGAACTGGAGGTAACGCTTGTCAACACCAGCGATCAGGATGTTAATTTCAAAGTTGACATCGAAGATCAGGAATTGGGAGACGATGACCGTAATGCTAGTCCCCGACGTGATCGTCGTGGAGGACCTGCTGACGATGACGAGTTCGGTTATGAATGGCGGGATAACGACGAAAACGATGGTCCTGAATACGAATGGATCGACATCCGTGAGTTCGATGATGTGCAGGAGCAGGTTCAGCAGGACGATGAGATCCACGGTGCATTTAATTTCGGCTGGGACATCCCGTTCTTTAATCGGGAATACAACCGTTGCTGGATATGCAGCGATGGTTGGACATCACTGCAGCGTTCGCAATACCAAAGGAACGTACCGGATTTCCCAAATAACGATCAGAGCTGGTTCGCCACGGTACTCTGGTCCGACGGTGATTGGCATGGCAACCAAGGCGGTGGTCCTGCATATTTCTGGACAAATGAAGAAGATATAGCGATAGTAACCTGGCATCAATGGAGTGCCCGCGACAACGGCACACTCGCCGACGTTCAGGTAATCTTCCAGGACAACGGTATGATTACGATTCAATACGGTGATAATTTCGGTGAAGGCAACCGCTTCGATGATGGTCAGGGAACGTATGGCGCCGAGGCAGGTATCAACGGTTTAGGCGGTGACTATCCCGGCTTCCAGTTCAAGCCACCTAACCAGCTCAACGACTATCTAATAGAGGGACGAGCAATCGGTTTCGGTCCGTCAAGCGCATGGATTACATGGGTTGTAACTGATCCGGAAGAGGGCGTTATCGAGGCAGAGAGCGAATTGGACATGAACCTGCTGCTTAACTCTGAGGAGTTGGAAGAAGGTAATTATTACGCTATAATCAGACTCGTTGATCCCGATAATGAAGACAATGTAATACTCGAATTCCCGGCGCTGATGTCGGTTGACGTTCCTGCATATACGGTGAGTGGTGTAATCACCGACGCAGAAAACGAAGATCCGATTGAAGGCGCTTCCATAACCACGGATCCGTATGGCATCTGTCGCTACAGCGATGATGAAGGCAACTGGGAAATCAACAATCTATTCCCCGGCGAGTATGAATTTACGTTCACAGCAGTTGACTATCTTACGTTCACAGAGGACGTTGTAATCGAAGAAGAAGACGTGGAACTGGACGTTGAATTCCTTCATTCCGAATGCACTCCCAGCGAAGATGAATTCATGATGGAACTGGAACCGGATATGGAACACGAGTTCGAGTTTGAAGTCGTCAACGATGGTAACGGACCTTTAGTCTACTGGATTGAACGACGATTACTCGGTGACGCCGATGCCGATCCGTGGGAGCTTCGCGAGGTTCAGAACTCAGAAGAAACCGCTGATGACAACCAGCTTAATGGTGTAATCTTCGCTGCTGATCATTATTTTATTTCCGGTGGGAACCGAAGGGAAGATGATAATAAGATATACGTCTTCAACCGAGATGGAGAACTCGTCCGAGAATTCGACCAGTTCCACCAATCCGACTACGGTATGCGCGATCTGTGCTGGGATGGTGAACTGATCTGGGGATCGGATGATGGAATACTTTATGGGTTTGACATTGATGGGGAGCTCATCCACGAAATAAGGGGCGAAGCGGATTCTTATCGATCCCTCACTTATGACCGTGAGAATGAGCGATTCATCTCCGCTGATATAACTTCCGACATCTACATCTCCGACAGTGACGGTGAACTGGTCAGAACAATAGACCGTCCAGGCGATCTTCGCACTTACGGGCTCGCTTATTGGCCCGATGATCCGGACAGCTATAACCTGTATGCCTTTGGCAGAGGTGAAGAAACCGATGTTATAGTTAATAAGATCAATCTTGAAAACGGAGGGCTTTCTGTTGCTGCTGAACTTAATATTGATGGTGGTCGTCCCGGTGGTATTTGTATCACTAACACTCTTGATATATATAGCTGGGTGTTCATCGGAATGGTTCAGAATCCTGATCGCATCGCAGTATGGCAGCTTGAGGGACGCCGCGAATGGTTCCAGATCGAACCTGAAGCGGGCGAGATTGGCGCTGATGACAGTGAAGGGTTCGTTCTAACTCTGGACGCAACCGATCTACCGTCTGACAACGCTTTCAGAGGTATCCTTGTCTACCATCACGATGGAGTCGGCAGTCAAACGGAAATTCCAGTGGAATTGAATGTCGTCGAGGGCGAGATTCACACGACCAGAGAACTTAATCTTCAGATGGGTTGGAATATGGTATCGGTCAATCTTCAACCTGACGAAGAGGACGTTGAAGTATTAATGGCTGATCTGGTCGAAGCTGATCAACTCGTGATGATGAAGGATGATGGCGGTCATTTCTATAGTCCTGCTTACGATTTCAACAATATCCCTGGTTGGTTTGTTGATAAAGGTTATCTAATCAAGATGCGCGAACCCGGCAGAGTAGAACTTGAAGGCTGGACAGTAGTTCGTGAAGAACCGATAGAGCTTGAAGCAGGCTGGCAGCTTGTGTCTTATT
>JAVCDD010000185.1 GCA_030765125.1 Candidatus Hatepunaea meridiana | reverse complement strand
CGCTGGGCTAATTCCATTCCGCCTACGGCTTCATTCCATTAGCCCAGCGAAATAGCGCCACAGGCAACAAAATAAAAACGGGAATTATAATTGTCGCTGACTGGGAAGAATAATTGTCGTTCATCACTACAAATAGGATAATAAAGTATGTTTCAACTGGATTTTCAGGTTCTGAAATATCTACCATGGAGATACCGGCTTGACCGGTCATCTCAAAGTAATCAGGCCAATATCCCCGATTTATCACATACCCGAAATTATCGTAAATTTCAATCTGACTCGCATAGAATTCTGTTTCAGAATAACCTACTTCTAAAGGGCTTGTCTGGTTAGAAACATCCACAATACGAAGTCCACTGAATCCGGCTGCGATATAGGCATTATTTCCTTTAACCGCTGCGTCTAAAGTAAAACTCGGAGTTTTAAACGATCCCGCCTCAACAGGATTTGAAGGATCGGAAATATCTATCACCAGCAGACCATTTGCACCATCGGCAAGGTATGCATAATTCCCTTGAACTTTGACGGCAAAAGCATCCTTAGTGCTTAAAAAAACGATTTCAACAGGATCTGCTGGGTCGAGAACTTCTATTATCCGAAGACCAACATACTCATCGGGGAAATATTGTCCTGCCTTACTATCAGCAACGTAGACATAATCATCTTTCACTGCCAATCCATAAGCCCTACCTTCTGTATTATGGAACCCAACCTGCACCGGTTCTATCGGATTGGAAATATCTAAAATATATAAACCATCTTGTATAACAGTTTGCATTCCGTCTATTATATAAATATAATCACCTCTCACTTCGAGAGACCAGGCGCTTCCTAAATATTCCTGATAGCAATAAATTTTACAAGAGCTGACTATGTACGGGTTCATCTTATCGGTGATATCAACGACAAAAACACCACTATCACCTCCTGCGATATAAGCATAGTTATCCCTAATTACAACACTTGCAGACACAAATGGTAGTTCGCATCTTCCTATTTCTCTAAGAACTGTGCGATTTGAAACATCTAAAACACGAAAACTTGCATCCCCGGACGTCAAGTATGCATAGCCACCATTGAAGGCTATACCGTAAACATATCCCAACGAATCGTTGGATCCAATCAATCTGGGATTAGCCGGATCAGTGACATCGACTATATTGAGACCTTGATTGACTGCTACGTAGAGGTTATTATCATAAACCTCATATCTGAGTCTTAGGTTTGGTTCATTATATTTTCCTATTTCTACGGGAATTGCAGGATTACTTATATCCAGGATTCTGATGCCGGTTCGTTCTGTTTGCACAAAAGCAAAATGACCTTCGATCTTTATACCTCCGGCACGACCCCAGTTATCGTAAAGGCTTCCAACTATATTTATGTTCAGGCTGTCCTGCGCGGGAGTAGTAGAGAATATGAATAGGCATAAAACAAGTATTGATTTTAAACAGAAGGTGTTTCTTTTCATGAGATTGATTATGTTGCTTTTTGATTTCTTGTAACAAAATATACGGCTTAATCAATGTCCTTCATCAGATCCATCCATGAATGGTGAAATCGGTATCTATTCAGGTGAAGAACCGGTTGGATCGGGAGTGCCTCAGAATGGAGTATGCGGGATTGCCGTCTGGGGAGATGATCCTTTAACAAATGAGAAAGATGGCGCTGCTATGGGAGACCCTCTCGAAACCAAGCTGTTGGATGATTCTGTTCTGCATCCGGTTGGTTATACTGTTCTATCTGGCAGCGATGTATATCAACAGGATGGTTTTGAAGTAATAAAACTGACCGAATCGAACACATTACCAGGTGATTTCAGTATAACTTCCATCTATCCGAATCCATTTAACTCACGTCTGTCTATTTGTTATAGCTTACCAGGGGTTGCAGATATAAAGCTGAATGTATTCGATTTGTCGGGGCGGCTTGTCACCGAGTTAATCAGCGGTCGTCATCAGGCAGGTATATACACAACCACACTCAATGGTTCCGACCTGGCGAGTGGGATTTACATAATCAATTATGAAGCGCCAGGATACAAATCACTGAGCAAAGTTACACTCGTGAAATAAGGAATCCTGAAACTCGTAGTATTTGCCACTCACCACAGCCAGCAACGCGGCTGCGGTTCTGCAAACGCCGGCATATCCACACGCTCATCTTAGCCCCTGGTGCGAGCGACCACGTTTCCGTTGTTTACCTGAATCGAATGGTTTTTTCCCATTGCGACGCTTGCTCGAATTTGAGTTCAGGGTAATACACAACTGTTGTCCCGAAACCCATACCTTTTTAAGCTCCTGCAGAATATCAGGAGGCATTCCGAGAGGCAAATCTATCGTGCTGAACTCGTCACGAATGTTGATTCTACCGACGTCTCTGCCGTCTATTCCGGCTTCGTTGGTAATAGCGCCGAGCAGGTTGCCTGCTTTGACGCCATGCACTAGCCCGACTTCCACCCGGTATTTTTCCATATCGGAATCGGAAAAACGCTCCTTGGCATATTCATGTTTCCCGCGTCTATTCCCGGAAGCGTAATTTTCTTTAGTGCGATTTTCATGTTTGCTTTTGGCTGGGCGCACTTTTTCCGTCAGGAGTAAAGGCTGCTCGCCCTGGGACATACTCGCAGCGGCGGCGGCAATATCAAACGGGTCAAGGTCACTATCAACGTTCAATTCCAGCACGATTTTCTTAAACAGATCCAGTTTACCCCCTTCAATCGTATCTGTAATCTTACGTTTGAAAGAAGCAATTCGCTGATCGTTGATCTGCTTGGTTTTTGGCAGGTCCAGTTCTTCAATTTTCTGCCGTGTTGCTTTTTCAATCGAACGCAGCATTCCCTGATCGCGCTTTGAGAGGAAGAGGATAGCTTCACCGCTACGTCCTGCGCGTCCTGTCCGTCCGACACGATGGATATAGGCTTCAGCGTCATGGGGAACGTCATAGTTGATCACGTGGCTGATACGTTCTACATCGAGACCGCGGGCAGCGACGTCGGTAGCGACGAGAATATCGATCCGTTTTGCTTTCAGACGGTCTACAGTCTTTTCACGCTGATTTTGTGGCATGTCACCGCTCAGGGGAGCTGCGTTGAAACCGCGATTTTCGAGATCTTCAGCCAGTTTGACCGTATCGGCTCGAGTGCGGACAAATACGATCACGCCGTCATAATCCTCAACTTCGAGGATACGGGACAGGGCGTCCAGCCTATGAAGACCGGAAACCAGCCAATAGCGCTGGTTAAGGGTGTCAACTGTAGTCGTTTTTGTATGGATTGTGACTTCGCATGGATTATGCATGAAACGTTTGGCTATCCGGCGAATGGAAGGGGGAATTGTTGCTGAATAGAGCGACATTTGACGTTCTTCCGGGGCTCGTTCAAGAATCCATTCGACGTCCTCCTGAAATCCCATTCGCAGCATTTCATCAGCTTCATCGAGCACAATGTTGGTCAGGGTATTCAATTTCAGAGAATCGCGTCGTATATGGTCCATCACTCTCCCCGGAGTGCCAACCACAATATGAACGCCTCTTTTCAGCGCGCTAAGCTGTCTGCGAATATCGGCTCCACCGTACACAGAGAGGATTTTAACTCCGCTCATGAACTTGGCGAACTGTTCGAAGTGTTCGGTGACTTGGATTGCGAGTTCTCGAGTAGGGGTGAGGACAAGCACCTGCACCTTGCAGTTTTTGACGTCGAGGTTATTCAGCAGGGGAAGGGCAAAGGCGGCTGTTTTACCGGTTCCGGTTTGAGCCTGACCGAGGACATCCTGTCCTGCAAGTTGTGGAGCGATAGCCTGTTCCTGGATGCTGGTAGGCTTTTCATAGTTTAAGAATTTGATTGCTCGAAGGAGAGCCGGATCAAGTCCGAAGCTCTCAAATCCGGGCAGAGTAGTAGAATCGTGTTGCATGGATTTTATTTAAAATTATGGGTTCAGCGCAAACAGCGCTGGTGTCAGCATCGTTAATCGATGCTTAAGAATCTCTTCTTCCCATAACTCATGTTTCACATACTATCTAAAGCAGGCAAATGTTTCTTAGGGTGAGTACGCGATACGGATAAGCTCTTAAGACGGTGTGGGTCTGTGAGCGCCAGTAAAGTTCAGCACCAAGACTATGGGTACGTTGGATTCAACCGGAACTAATTTATCCGGCTTAAGTAACTTAGTAAGATACCTCGAAATATTTCAGAAATCTACGATAATGTCAGGTATTTTGTGTAGGAAGTGAAATAAGTGAAATAGTGATCAAGGGATCGAGGAAGCAAGGGAGAAAGAGAAATCCGGGGAATTGGTTAAATGGTTAAATGGTTGGATGGTTGGATGGTTTTAATCGAGGTGGGTTGTAGTGTATACTAACACCTGCTGAAAGAGTTGAAATCCGGCCAGCAAAGCCTGTCCGGGCCACCCGACCCGATCCAGTGCGAGAATTATCCTGATATCAGAGTATTTCTATCCACAGGAAGGAGTGAAAGGTTGCATTTAAGGTATATTGTACATAGATTAAAGAAACCAATGCAAAGGGAAAAACGGAATAATGGAAAACATTGAGACAACCAATTTAATGAAGATAAAAGAAGCCAGTATTTGGGCTTCGAAATATTTAGGAAAAAATGTAACCTCCTCAAATATTGCCTACCTAGTACAATACGGAAGAATCCCAAATCATGGAGACAATGGAAATGTTTCAGTAAATAGAGCCGATTTGAAGGAATACTACCGTTCCAACAATGAGACCAAAGAAGATAGATGGAAGAAGAAACTTGGGAGTGATCTGAACTGGGATTTGTCATTTTCACAATATAGTGAATCCGAGACCACAAAGCATGTCCACAGATTGCACCCCTACAAAGGGAAATTTATTCCCCAACTAGTCGAATATTTTTTAGATGATCACACAGATAACTATAAAAAAGAACCCTTTTTTTCCACTGGTGACATCGTTTTGGATCCGTTCTGTGGATGCGGTACGACTCTTGTCCAAGCTAATGAGCTTGGCTTACATGCAGTAGGGATTGATGTTTCTTCGTTTAATGCCTTTATATGCAATATTAAAACTGGGGAATTCGACCTTAACGATGCCCAACGCGAATGTATCGGAATAAACCGGAGCCTTAGGGCCTTTCAATTTGATAATAGTAATGTGAAATTCGAGCAAACACTTTTAGAAGAGCTGAAAGTATTCAACGCAGAACATTTTCCAGCACCGGAATTCAGGTATAAAGTTGCGCACAATGAGATTGATGAGAAATCCTACAGTGATCAGAAATCTAAGAGCTTCTTAAAAATATATTTTCATCTTATTAACGAATTCAAAATACCGTTGGAACAAGTTCAAAGCGAGACATTTCTTGATAAATGGTATTTACAGGTTGTTAGGAATGAAATAGACTTCGTCTTCGCACAAATAAAACTAATTAAGAATTCGAAAACAAAGAGACTCCTCCAATTAATTCTGAGTCGTACAATTCGTTCATGCAGAGCAACGACACACTCCGATTTGGGAACACTGAGGGGACCCGTTACAACAACCTATTATTGCAAGAAACACGGCAAGATTTGCAAACCCTTGTTCTCGATTTTTGGATGGTGGCAAAGATACTCGAGTGACACAATTAAGCGAGTTGCCCAGTTTAATAAACTCAGGACTAACACTTTCCAAAAATGTTTAGTTGGAGACAGCAGGCTAATCAATATTCAGGAATCATTAAACTCCCTAAACGTCGGACTTCCGAACGAAATCAAGCAGAATAAGATTTCCGGCATATTCTCAAGTCCACCATATGTCGGATTAATTAATTATCACGACCAGCATGCCTATGCTTATGATCTTTATGGAATTGAAAGGAGGGATGAGTTGGAGATTGGCCCCCTCCAGAATGGCAAAGGTAAAGAGGCAAGAGAATCATATGTCAAAGGGATATCGGATGTTCTAAATAACTGCAAACAATTTTTAAAACATGACTACAACGTATTTTTAGTGGCTAATGATCAATATAATCTGTATCCCCAAATTGCAGAGCTATCAAAAATGAAGATTGTGAACACATATAAGAGACCAGTTCTAAACAGAGTAGAAAAAAGCCGATCAGCTTATTCAGAAATAATTTTTCATTTGAGAAATTTATGAAAGATTTAATTAGTAGACTAGGTATATCTGTAGATCATTTAAGATGTCTTGATGAAGTCTTTCTTGAACATAATGAAGAATATGCGAGGATAGAGGATATCTTAAGCTCGGAAGAGTTTAGTTCTTTTTATTTGGAGATGGCGCAGGAACTTTATGCCGGCGGAAAGCAACCTCGGGGAAAAATGCGGCTATCACGGCAAATGATCTTAGGAGATATAATTGAATATATTTTTACAGGAAGAGTATTCTATTATGCAACAAGATCTCAAGAAAATCTCTCAAGGTTTTTCAAATTGATTCTTTATTCGGTTAACCAAATTTTAATGTTTGATAGCATAACGGTTAATCCTGACATTCGAAAATTATATATTGATAAACTTGAAAATAATATTAAATATGAAATACTTTACGAAAAGGAAGGCGATCAGGAAGTCGCAGCAGTTTTAAAAGAGAGTAAGATAAAAATTCGCTCAAAGGAATGGACAAGTGAGATTGATCAATTTGTTGATTCAATCTTACCTAAAACATTAGGATGCCCTAAAGAGCTGATCGTATTTGCGGAATTAATCCGGCTGAGGAAAGGGAATATTATTCCGTTATTATTGATACAAAGAATATTTGGCGACAGAAATCCAATTGCTCCACCAGATTTCTTGATTGTAAAAGGAAATAAGGAATTCTATGGAATAGAAGTAGGCTATGCAAAAGAGGGACAGAGTAGAGAATTTTCTATTCGATCATCCGTTCCAACTTTCGCCGTAGATTTGAAAAATAACATGCATAATAGGTGCCCTATCTGTGGTGAAATCATTCTTTATTGCGATAAAGTAATCGATGATTATTCGAAAGGAACCATGCACGAAAAATTGAATAATGAAGGAAAATACTTATGCAAAGATTGTGATTCATTCAATGAGGGTCGATGCAAGTACTCTAATTATTACGGACGTGTAAAGAGTAATACTTTTGATGGCGTTGAAATTAATCAAACCTCTATGATGCATTATCATGTTAATTGCGTCCGTAATCTTACGTATATCTATCGTAATAAAGAGTTGTCAATCATCAATGAGAATAAAGAGTATTTCTTTGCACAATTACCAGAAATTGAGGGATTAGATAATCTGTAAAAACATGTTAACAAAAGAGCAAAAAAACACAGTTCAACGTACTATTAAAACCGCCTTACGAAGTAGGTTCACCAAGTACAATCCTGAACCAGCTGTAATGCCTTTTCATACTAGGCTATTAGGTAATGACAGACTTGCATTATATTCATTTATTCATTCCTTAAACACAAGCTTTGGAACATCCATATTTGAACCTGTTGCAATATCACTTGCAAGAAATAGATACAAGATTGCACTAAGGTCCGTGAAGGCTGGGAACCTAATCAGTGAAGCAGCCCAATATGTAATCCAGGAAATAATGGATGAATTGACCGCTGCAAACCGTAAACCGGATAAACTTAGAGAAATTGAGAGAATCAGATCAGTTTGCTGTCAAGGTGAAATGAGGACTGTAAAACCCACAGTTGTAGATGTTTACTTAGAAACATATGATGGAGAGTTATTTTTATTTGACATTAAAACAGCCAAACCTAATAAAGGGGGCTTCAAAGAATTCAAACGCACGATGTTAGAATGGGCTGCAATTAAATTAGCAGAAAATCCCGATGCTAATATAAATACGTTAATAGCTATACCATACAATCCCTATGAGCCTAAACCTTATAGTCGATGGACAATGGCGGGTATGCTTGATTTGGATAATGAACTGAAGGTAGCCGCAGAATTTTGGGACTTTTTAGGTGGTGAAGGTGCATATGAGGATCTATTATTATGTTTTGAGTTGGTTGGGATTGAATTAAGGAAAGAAATTGACGATTATTTTGCAAGATTCAACAACAGTTAGGGCCTACGGCGCTCACCAGAACAGAAAGGAAGTCACAGAGGGTCGTACTTCCAATAAATAGGTCGTGCCATCAACTTATTTAACCACGTCAGCCGCGGTAGATCGGCCTTGACTTCGCGAAGGCGCCCCGTAATGAATCACAGGCGGGGATCCCGAAGGATCGGGACAGACTCTTCAATAGAAGGGGGGAAATGCATTTTCATGTCCTAATTCTCAATCAAATTCAACATTTCAATTCCCCACATCTGAGCTCCTCCAGGTGCCACTTGATTTCATCCTCCGGTTGCCCCAGGAAATGGAGCAGTTTCCCTGCTATCGCCAGTGAAGCTTCCAGATCCTCCTGCACAATATCGTCCACTGGCAGGACGTCAGCGATCCAGACAATATGAAAGCTCCCTGGGGGAAATGAAGCTCAGCGGAATAGCGATCTGGTGCAGCACCTTGTTTCAAGGTCTTTATCAGTCACTGAAATTTCCTAATATTATGTTATTAAAACTATTAGGTAGATTTACCCCAAACGTTTTGGAAATGATTGATGAATGAGTTGTCAACCCCTTGGTTCCTGCGGTCCAATTTGAATGTTAGTTGATTACGGCTCTGTGTTGGCTGTGCAACAACGCAGTTAAAAATCCAATTATCGATACGAAAACTAATCTGGTTTGGGAAATCCTCATACGTGCGAACCTCAAACCTGTCGGATGGATACGTAACGGCAATTCTTTTAGTTTCAGCAAGGGATTGCCTTAACATATCTCTGAATACACCTGGTAAAAATCCAAGTTGTTTCCCACGTTTTGCAGCGAAGTCGCTCTCAGGATCAAGTGTTAGAATGCGTATCTTTAATTTAGAATCGACCCTTTCCATGGCAGTCTTTAGCTCATCAAAGTAAGTGCGTCTGTTTCTTTCATCGTACTCCTCAAACAAGAAAGACAGATTTGTGGTTAGAAAATCAACGCGATTTTGTGAATTTTTGAAATAATTCTCTAATCCAACTTCTTTTCTATGGCTATAACATTCAACTTGGTACTTCTCTTGTGTACTGATTCTAGCGCGCATGCTTTCCTCTTGAGCCCTGATCACATCAAGCTTATCTAAAACGCGGAAGTACATTGTGCTAGTCAATCGCTTGAGGGACTCATCATCATCATGCATGTATTCATCTACCACTCGTCCTTGGAGATGAGTTGTAACCCATTTACGATCCTGTGTAATGAACAGAAGTGGTTTTCGGAGGGCGATTAAGAAACCTATTTCGATATGAACATTTGGATTGATTTCCGATAGATCCGCAATGATTACGTCGGCCTGAGAAATATTATGCTCAATGTTTTCAGCGAGATTATCGGCTTCGAGGGTGCGAGTGTCAACCCGGCTAACGTGAAGTGAATTTTTTGTGTCTTGTTTTTCAATCAGATGAAGAGCCTTCCACACACGTTCAGACCAAGACGCAGTGTAAGGCATGATGATCATCACTTGATTCATGATTTCCTCCTTATTTGAATTAATAGGGCAGCTATCTGTAGGTCAAACAATACTGAATAAGCTCAATGTCAGTTAAGAGTTGGCTATGAAACTTATTATTCAACCCAATTTATCAATTAATAATGTCAATTACTCCTTAACATAATACAGAGCAACTAAGAAGTCAATAAATATTACCTATTTATTCTTTTATACTATGATAAACATAACTTTAGAGATGTATTTTCCGTTTCCTATTCAGACTTCCTGCCCTCTAAATCACTCCAGAATCCGGTTAAGCTTCCCGCTTTTTCAAAAAGTGCGAACCTGCCACCTTCAAAGATCTCCGGAATTTGTTTCTGCATCATTTTCAAGTCCTGATTTTCGACTCTATTTCAACACTTTAATTCCCCACATCTGAGCTCCTCCAGGTGCCATTTGATCTCATCTTCAGGTTGTCCAAGGAAGTGCAGCAGTTTTCCTGCTATCGCCAGCGACGCTTCCAGATCCTCCTGCACAATTTCGTCTGCTCCCATCCGCTTGAATTCGTCGAACTGTGTAGTATATTGTGTTCTCACTATTATATGGCAATCAGGCGCCATCCGCTTGATCCGGATCGCTACCGGTCGCACCGCTTCCACGTCGCTGATGGCGGGTGCCCATGTTTGCTTGCAAACATGGTTTTAGTAAGTGTTCTTATCAGTTGAACCGCTTTGTCCTCGTCCTTTTTGACATGCTCGCTCAATCCGCGCACGTGCGAATTCGAGAAACGCTCCGACTTCCGCGAGCATGAACTGCTTCTCTTCTGCAGTCGCTTGGCAAGCATACGATTTCCTTGCCGGTTCTATGTGGTGTTTCCATTCCGGCAAAGCCTCGCAAGCCCAGTCCGATGTTTGAGCCTTGGAGACGACAACGTCCCTGGTCTCGAAACTGTATATCAGGCGGCAAAGGTTGAGAATACAGTAGTCAGGGTATTCGTGCAGATGCTTTTCAACATAGTCCAGCTCTCCATACAAGGCATTCTCGATCTCCGACCACGACGCAGATGGATAGATCTCCGTAGGCTCCGGTCCGTGAAGAACGATACATCGTCCAGCCCGAATGTGTTCGCGGTGCAGAGCCCAGGAATCATCGATTGCGCGTCCCCACATCTGGCTCCTGGGAGGCGCCTCGCGGCGAGCGTCATCGAGAAGGATATAGTAACCATCCATATCACCGCCGAGAGGTGGATACTTCTCAGCGAGAGACTCATGAAACATCTCCAGCTCCGAACGTTCAGAACCCGAGAGTGCGCTTTTCAGGATCACGTGGAAATCAATATCTCCCGTGGGAACTGCGTCAGGGAACGCTGCAGCACCGTAGATATATGCTCCGTGGAGTTTCGTCCCGAGAATACCTTTTAGTCCATTCACGAACGCACTGCCGATAATGCTTACTTCTTGTGAAATTGACATCGTTTTCTGCACCAACTTGATATTTTATACAGTTCACCCATTTTTGAGTGACACACCATGTTTGCTTGCAAACATGGTGTTAGTAAGTGTTCTCATCCGCTGGCAGGACATCAGCGATCCATACATCAACCAAGCTCACCGACGGCAATACAGCACAGCGTAAATCCCATCCGGTGCAATCCTTTGTTAGCCACCGATTTCGCCAAGCGCTACTACGAATTTAACTCCTGGATCGTGTTCCTGATCTCTGAAAATGCAGTTCTCATGTAGAGAATGAGACCACCGAAGATCAGATTTTCGATTGCTCCACCGGCTTGTGTCAATGCCATATTGTTAAGTTCTCCCGAACTAACGATCAAGACGATCATGGCAGCCATCTGGAATATGGCAATCAGAATAGCAATACGTCCAAGAATGCCGAGCAGACGCGTTACCTTGTCAACCTTCTGCATCCGCTTCGTTAGTGTGTCATTGTCTATCTTTCCCATCGTTTTATCCTTTTATCTTGATGTGGCTAACTTGTTATCCTACGAAATTCACTCATTTTTGAGTGAACCATTTTAAAGTATAGGGTAAAACGACAATGAAGTCAAGAAATATTATTTTTTTATCCTTTTATACTATGACAAACGTTACTTTAACAGCAGTATTTTTCAGGTTCTATCCCGACTTCCCGCCCCTAATTCACTCCGGAATACCGCTAAGCTTCCTGCTCTTTTCCAATAGTGCGAATCTGTCACCTTCAAATATCTCAGGAATTTGTTTCAGCATCATTTTCAAGTCCTGATTTTCAAATCAAATTCAACACTTTAATTCCCTACACCTTAGTTCCGCCAGGTGCCACTTGATCTCATCTTCAGGTTGTCCAAGGAAGTGCAGCAGTTTTCCTGCTATCGCCAGCGACGCTTCCAGATCCTCCTGCACAATCTCGTCCGCTCCCATCCGTTTGAATTCGTCGAACTGTGTAGTATATTGTGTTCTCACTATTATATGGCAGTTGGGCGCCATCCGCTTGATCCGGATCACTACCGGTCGTACCGATTCCACGTCGCTGATGGCGATAATCGCAGCACGCGCCTTGCCGATTTCCAATTCCCTTAGCATCTCCGGTTTGGAAGCGTCTCCAAGGTAAATCGGTTCCCCCTTCTTGCGTTCGTTTCTGACTGTCGCCGGATTCATCTCCGCTATACGATAGGGTATATCCAGCAGTTTCAGCACTCTCACTACGAGCTGTCCACTTAATCCGAATCCAATCACCGCAATATGTTCCCACGTCTGCAATTCCCCAACCGGACATTCCTCAACCTGGCTTTTCCGCTGTCTCCGGTAGATGGAGTCTATCCCTCCGATTATCACCGGAGTCAGCAAAATGGATATCGCTGCTGCAGCCAGCAAAGTTTGAATCAAATCCCCGGTAATTACACCGGCTTTCTCAGCGATGATCAAAATAACGAAAGAAAATTCCCCCACCTGCCCCAATGCCGCAGCGGATTTCACACCGGTGATGTTTGCGTATTTCAAAACCCGCAGGATAAGGAAAATTATTGTTCCTTTCATTGCATATATCCCGAATGCAATCGCCAGTGGGATCAATGGATTCTGTACAATCGCTTTCAAATTCAACAGCATCCCTACCGACACGAAAAACAACGCCAGGAAAATATCACGAAAAGGAACCACTTCAGCAATTGTCAAATGCTTGTGTTCAGTCTCGCTGATCACCATTCCCGCCAAAAACGCGCCCAGCGCCGGGGATAATCCCGCCCACGATGTCATCCATACCGTTCCGAGGATAATCGTTATCAAGGTCATCAGGAAACCCTCCCGGCTGCGCAATATCGCAACTCTGTCCAATATCCGCGGAATGGCGAGTTTAGCCAGAAATATCACACCTATCATCAATCCCAGCGATTTCACCAACATCAACAGCACATTCAAAACACCACCCCCTCCGCCACTTAAGAGAGGAATGATAATCGCCATCGGAACCACGATGATGTCCTGAAACAGTAGTATAGCCAGTGCGTTCCTGCCATGCGGGCTGTTCATCGTTCCTTTTTCGGTGAGCAGCCTCAGTACCACTGCCGTACTGGATAATGAAAAGAAGAAGCCGACCGCCACCGCTGTCCGTAGTTCCATCCCCAGTAAGTAGGCGATTCCGCCGCTTAAACCCGCAGTCAATACTACCTGCAGATGTCCCCCGATTAAGGCTTCCCGTTTCAGTGTCCATAACCGGGTCGGAGACACTTCCACACCGATGGTGAACAGGAGTAAAATTACTCCTACTTCAGCGATAGTGTGAATGTTGTCATAATTCTCCAGCAGCCCCAATCCGTAAGGTCCGATCAGCATACCTGCCGCAAGATAGCCGATGACAGCCGGAGCCTTCAGCAATCTGAACAGGATCAGCGATACCGTCGCTGCCAGGAACAGTATCGCCGGTTCGGTAAAAACATCAGTGTGCATTTTTCAGTCTCTTTTTGTCATGATAGTGGTGTTTGATAAATCACTCCGGAATCCGTTTAAAAAAAGGTGACGATCCACCAAATTATCGTCACCCTGTATCTTCCCACCCACAGCCACTTTCCAGCATTATGTGACGATGTGACGCAGAATCACATAGTGTGTTAGTAATTATACAAAGAGGCACGAGCAAAAATCAGCCCGTGCCTCCCAGTTTTTTTCTTTCTTACTTTCTTACTTATCTTGCAACGCCGCCTGTGCTGCTGCCAGACGAGCAATTGGGATACGATAAGGTGAGCAACTGACATAATCCAGTCCGATTCGGTGACAGAAAACCACCGAACGTGGTTCGCCACCGTGCTCGCCGCATATTCCGATCTTCAGATTGGATCGTGTAGTGCGTCCTTTCTCAACACCCCACTCCATCAGTTTCCCAACGCCGCCCTGGTCAATAGTCTGGAACGGTTCGTCGGTGATGATCTTGTGATCCAGATAGTAAGGTATGAAACCTCGCGAATCGTCGCGGGAAATACCAAGCGCTGTCTGGGTTAAGTCGTTCGTGCCAAAGGAGAAGAATTCAGCCACCTCGGCAATCTGATCGGCTACAATCGCTGCCCTCGGCAGTTCGATCATCGTCCCGACCAGGTAATCAACCTTGATGCCTTCAGCTTCAAATATCTCATTAGCAACCTTACGAACGATCTGCTCCTGAACCTTAAGCTCATTCGGGAAGCCAACCAGCGGTATCATAATCTCAGGTTCAACCTTGACGCCTTCTTTTGTTGCCATCACAGCAGCCTCGATAATTGCGCGCGCCTGCATTTCAGTAATTTCCGGATAGACGTTGCCGAGACGACAGCCGCGATGTCCTAACATCGGGTTCATTTCGCGCAAAGCTTCAACCTTCGTTTTGACTTCAGAGGGCGCAATTCCCATATCCCCTGCCAACTCTTCTATCTCAGCGTCAGTATGCGGCAGGAATTCGTGCAAAGGTGGATCCAGTGTGCGAATCGTTACCGGTAGACCGTTCATAACGCGGAATATACCAAGGAAATCTTCGCGTTGCATCGGCAATAGTTTATCCAGCGCCTTGCGACGACCTTCTTCATTATCGGCAAGAATCATCTCGCGCACTGCCATAATACGATTACCGCCAAAGAACATGTGCTCGGTTCTGGTTAGTCCGATTCCTTCGGCTCCGAAAGCGCGTGCAACCCGGCATTGATCCGGTTGGTCGGCATTGGTACGGATCTTAAGACGACGCTCCTCGTCCGCCCATCCCATTAATTCGGAATAGATGTTATATATAGGTGAATCCTTTGGGTCAAGAGTGTGCTCGATCAACACCTGAATGATTTCTGAAGGTATCGTCTTGAGGGAACCTTCAATAATTTCTCCTTTAGAGCCGTCCAGGGAAATAAAATCACCTTCCTTGAATACCTTACCTGCTACACGCATCTCGCCTGCTTGATAGTCAATATTCAGTTCACCACAGCCGGCGACACAAACCTTGCCCATCTGACGAGCTACCAGCGCAGCGTGGGAAGTCATACCCCCACGAGCCGTCAATATACCTGAAGAGGCATCCATACCTTTGATGTCGTCCGGTGAAGTTTCTATCCTGACGAGAATGATCTCGCTTTGGTCTTTTTCATCCTTGTCATCTTCAATTTTTTTCGCTTCAACGGCAGATTCAGCGTTGAAATATATCATACCGGAAGCGGCGCCGGGACCGGCATTCAGTCCTTTAGCAAGCAACTTGCCCTCTTCAATGGCTTTTTTCTTCTCTTTACCATCAAAAACCGGACGCAATAGTTGATTAAGCTGTTCGGGTTCAATACGCTTAAGGGCATCGTGAGGGGTGATCAATCCTTCATCAACCATCTCAACACCAATCCGGACCGCTGCCAGTCCGGTGCGTTTACCGGAGCGGGTTTGCAGCATCCAGAGTTTTTTATCCTGGATAGTAAATTCCATATCCTGCATATCGTGGAAGTGGTTTTCTAATCTCTGATAGTATCCCTCAAGTTCGTCGTAGATGTCAGGCATTTCGACCTTTAGTTCCGAAATTTGCAACGGTGTTCTGATACCGGCTACGACGTCTTCACCCTGAGCATTGGTCAGGTATTCACCATAGAAAACCTTTTCACCGGTAGCAGGATCGCGTGTAAATGCAACGCCAGTAGCGCAATCATCGTTGATGTTGCCGTATACCATTGACTGCACGTTTACAGCGGTGCCCCAGTCTTCCGGAATATTGTTCAATCGCCTATAAGCGATAGCGCGTTCGGTAGACCAGGATTGGAACACAGCGCCGATTGCGCCCCACAGTTGTTCCCAAGGATCTTCCGGTAAAGGTACAGGTGATCTTTCTGCAATAATAGCTTTGAATGTGGCAACTAATCCCTTTAAATCCTCAGCGGTCAATTCAAGGTCTTTTTTTACTCCTCGCTGTTCTTTCAGTTCTTCCAAAGCAGTCTCGAAAGGATCCTTGTCTTTTTTATCCTTTGGTTTAACACCCAATACAACGTCGCCGTACATCTGTACGAAACGACGGTAGGAATCATAAGCGAAACGAGGATTGTTAGTCCGCTTAATAAGACCCTCGATGATAGTATCGTTAATACCCAGATTGAGTACTGTATCCATCATCCCAGGCATTGATACACGCGCCCCTGAACGAACTGATACCAACAATGGGTTGTCCGGCGCTCCAAAGCGTGCTCCCATAATGCCTTCCACATATTCCAACGATTGACGAGCGTCGTCTTCCAAACTGTCAGGATAACTCTCATTCTCCATATAGTATGTGCATACTTCGGTAGTAATAGTAAAACCGGGTGGTACGGGCATTCCCAGGTTGGTCATCTCAGCCAGACCGGCGCCTTTTCCCCCAAGTGAGTTTCGCATATCCTCACGACCTTCAGCCGCATCTCCTCCAAAATTATAGATGTATTTCGGCATATTATTCTCCTTTTGTTTATGTAATGTTTAACAATCTCGTTTTGCGAGGAGGAAAGTGACGAAGCAATCTTTTACGTTATATAGACTCAAGAGATTGCTTCGCTTCGCTCGCAAAACAGTGTGGTTTCTCTATTGTATGTTTCAAGAAATCTGAACTTTAAAAGATAAATAATATTATTCGACATATCAAGGACTTATTCTCTATAAATAACTTGGATTATACTTGACAGGGTTTATTATGTTTTGTAAACTTACGATGTAGGCAAGTGAAGCGAGTGAATGTGGGTGGGGTGGGTGTCCATAAGCGTTTAGTAAGGGTAACGTCTAAAATAATACTGGTTTTTCAGTATTTTTACAGTTATTGAATAGTTGGTTTACCGTAAAAACCTCGAAAGGATTAAACTGTGAATAGCCACCAGCGTCAGCCAGTGGAGGTTATATCATTACACCAACCAACCCCGAAGGGGTTGAATAAACAGGAATTACGAAGCCGTGTCTTGTTCGACCCCTTTGGGGTCGCTATAGGGTTTGCAATTTGATTCGGTGGGTTTCACCCACCGCTATTCACATTCATTCCCTTTGGGAATGCTTAGCAGAGCAGCATAACAGGTATAGACGCGTGTGCACGAACTTTTTCCCTGGAGTGAAAACGTCAATGTTAGAGTTATTGGTAATATTCATTATTCCCGTCGGTATGCTGATAATCGGCAGCTTTATTGTCTATTATATCAACCTGAAAAAACATCTGCACCTACTGCAACTGGAGGACTACGAAGCAGATCGAATGCTGCGAGTTGTCTTCAGATCAAAAAGTCAGATCATTAATTCCATCTTAAAGATTGTCGGTTTGACTTTACTACTGATTACCGTATTGTACATTGCAAGAAGCGCTGCATTTGGAAAGAGCTTAATAATTACCGTTCCATTATTGTACTTTTATATTGCCCTTGAATTTTACAGACGATTTTGGGAAACGCATAAAACAACTCAGACTACTAAAAAACCATTAGTTATGACCAAACGCGCCCGAAGAATACTCTGGACGTCAATTCTGCTCTTCCCGATCCTTCTACTGATTATAACCGTTCCTGTCAATTGTTTTGATAACTTCTGCACAGCGACTCCATATTATTCGTATATTACTGAACAAATAGGATCGATTTATCATCACTCAATCTCCGATACGGCAGTGTTCTATCTGCGCATCGCAACCAGTGTCTTTCTGTTTTTAGTGCTTCTTTCCTTACGCGAACTGGCGATGCTGCCATTGAGTCTGGCGGTAATTCTGCTTAAACCTGTTGAATCATCCATCCAGAACCGCTATCTTAAGGATGCTAAACGCATCCTTAAGGAAATGAATCCACTGGTCATTGGCATCACCGGATCTTATGGCAAAACCAGCGTCAAGGAGCTACTCTCGGCAATGCTGGCTGAGAAGTACAACGTCTTCCGTCCGCCCGGCAGCTATAATACACTGATGGGTGTTACCAGGATTATCAGAGAACAGTTGCGACCGTTTCACGAGGTATTTATTGTCGAAATGGGCGCTTATCGGATCGGTTCAATAGCAAAGCTCTGCCGTCTGGTTGAACCGAAGTATGGGATTATTACAATTATCGGCGTTCAGCACCTGGAACGTTTCAAAACCAGAGAGAACATAAAAACAGCAAAAGGTGAACTGGTGAGAGCTTTACCGAATGTTGGTATTGCAGTTCTGAATGGTGATGATCCTGCCTGTCGTGAGATCGGCGGCGGATTTGACGGCAAGGTGGTTTACTTCAGTATGAAAGAAGCGGATCCGGCAATCCCGACGATAGTCGTTCAGAATATTAGCATTAGCAGCAAAGGAAGCGATTTCGATCTGATATATCCGGATAGTGAAAAGTCATCAGTTCATCTTTCCCTGCTTGGACGCAGCGCCATTGTCAATGCTGCCACTGCCGCCGCAATGGCGGATCAGCTTGGCGTTTCGCGACGAAGTATTACTCAAGTATTAGCAAGCATACCACATGTCAAGCACCGGCTTGAGCCAATTCAGCGTGAAGGCGGTGTAACCGTATTAGATGATGCTTTTAATTCCAATCCCATTGGCGCGAAAAACGCTCTCGAAGTACTGGCGGGTTCAGAAGGTGGAAAACGGATACTGGTGACGCCTGGTATGGTTGAATTAGGCGAACTGGAAGAGGAAGCTAATTACGAGTTTGGGAAGCAGGCGGCTGAAGCTTGCGATCTTGTTGTATTGGTAGGCAAAGCGAGAATCGAACCTATCAAGAAAGGTCTTCTGGATGCTGGATTCAGCGAAGATCAAATTTGGGTTGAGTCTTCTTTGAACGGAGCAATCGAACGTTTTAGCTCCGTTCTTCAGACCGGGGATACGATGTTGCTGGAGAATGATCTTCCGGATCAGTATGATTCTTTATAGCATTTTGCGATTTGATTTATTATATTAGCGGAAGATAGTTTAGAGTTCGAAGTTATAATAAGTAACATCCACAAAAATGACAGAAAACAAAATCGGCGTAATTTTCGGTGGAATGTCCGTTGAGCACGAAGTCTCCGTTATTACCGCTTATCAAGCGATAGAAGCGCTGGATAAACACCGCTATCAAGTAACACCCATCTATCTGGCGCGCGACAATGTTTGGTATATTGGTCGTGGGCTTGATAATATATCCTTCTTCCGTAAAGACCACCCTCGCATAGACCAACTTACCAGAGTGCTTCCAAGTCCTGACGCCGCGCACGGAAAATTGAGATTAATAGAAGCTGCCACATCACCATTTCGTAAGCCTCGTTCAATTGAATTGGATTGCATCATCCCAGCGACGCATGGAACGTTTGGCGAGGATGGGCGACTGCAGGGGTTATTGGATTTTTCTGGTGTACCTTATGCCGGATCCAACGTCCGCGCTTCAGCAATCGGGATGGATAAACTGTTGACCAAGGCGGTGTTACAAGCTGAAGGAATACCTTGTTTACCTTATGTTGCAATTAATAAGACGGAATATGAAAACAATGCTTCGGATATAATTGATAATATCGAGAAAGAAATCGGCTATCCCGCTATCGTTAAACCAGCGCTGCTGGGATCCAGCGTAGGAGTAACAGCGGTTAATTCGCGACAAGAATTAGAGAATGCTCTGGATTTAGCTTTACGATTCGGTGACAGAGCGCTAATTGAGCAGTATATTGACGATGGGATGGAAATCAACTGTTCGGTACTGGACGGTGATCCTCCAATCCCTTCAGTGCTTGAGCAGCCGGTTAAATCAGAAAAGCATCTGTCGTTTGATGATAAGTACAAAGTTGATCAGAAGGGAGCGAAAGGCGCCAAGGGCTCCAAAGGTATGGCAAGCCTGCAACGGATCATCCCAGCGCCACTGATCCCGGATCAAACTAAGATTATTCAGGATTTAGCAGTAAAAACATTTTCAGTTATCGGCGGGGGTGGAGTAGCGCGCATAGATTTCCTTTTAAATAAAAATAAATCGATATTTGTGATAGAGATCAACAATATCCCCGGATCTTTTTCTTATTATCTATGGGAATACATGGGAAGATCCTTTTCAGAATTGTTAGACCGGATGATAGAACGCGCTTATGAGGTTAGAAAGCGTAGTTATAAGACGATTTATAGCTTTGAAGCTAATTTATTGGCTGGATAGGATTGGAAGGATGAAGGATGAAAAAGTAAAGTTCTGTCAAAGGATTCCTTTGACAGAACCTCACTTTCAACTTTAACTTCAGCTTCATAACTTGTAACATGTAAACTTGCAAACTTAACCTTTACGAATATAAACACAAAATATACATTTGGAGGAAAAAATGAAATTCAGGCAAATATCAATGACTTTGAGTGCGATACTGCTTCTTTTATTACTGAGTTTACCTGCTGTCTGTGAGGTGACCGTTGTTCCTCATGGCATTGCTGAAGTAATCGAGGGCGGCGAGCAGATGGAACTGGAGGTAACGCTTGCCAACATCAGCGATCAGGATGTCAGTTTCGAGGTTGACATCGAAGATCAGGAACTGGGAGACGACGACCGCGCCAGGTCGCCTCGAAGAGACCGCCGAGGTGGACCCGACGATGACGACGAATTCGGCTATGAATGGCGGGACAACGACGAAAATGACGGTCCGGAATACGAATGGATCGACATCAGGGAATTTGACGGCGTCGAAAATATTAATATGAGCGATGACTCAAACCATGGACCTTACGATTTGGGTTTCGAGTATATATACTATGGTCGTGAATATGATGAAATCCGAATGTGCTCGAACGGATGGGCGTCCTTCACTGATGCCAGCAACACACATTACTGGTTTGAGGAATGGGATGATCTCCCATCCGCTCAAGCTCCTACAGATGTGCTTGCCGTTGCTTTAACCGATTGGAATCCGGCTCGGGGTGGTGGTACATATCACTACTGGGCAGGTGATGAAATGGCTATAATGACTTGGAATAATATTCCGCACATAGACGGCAATGGAAATTGGACATTCCAGATAATCATCTTTGAAGAAGGATTAATCAAATTCCAGTATGCTGATTGTGAAGCAAATGTCAGAGCTCAACTGGTTGGTTTTCAGAATTTCCAACGAAACCTAGGCTACGAAATTTTCCGAGGACAAGGGGATTATCTCGAGGAAGGTCTTGCTATAGCTTTTGGTCCTGCCGAAGCTTGGGTTACCTGGGTTATTACTGATCCGGAAGAGGGCGTTATTGAGGCGGAGAGCGATATTAATATGACTCTATTACTTGACGCTGAAGACATGGAAGATGGAAATTACTACGCGATAATCAGGATTGTTGATCCGGATGACGATGACATAGTAATGCTCGAATTCCCGGCGCTGATGTCGGTTGACGTTCCTGCATATACGGTTAGCGGTGTAATCACCGATGCAGAAAACGAAGATCCGATTGAAGGCGCTTCCATAACCACCGATCCGTTCGGTATATGTCGCTACAGCGACGAAGAAGGCAACTGGGAAATCAACAATCTATTTCCAGGTGAATACGAATTTACTTTTACTGCGGTTGATTATCTTACGTTTACAGAGGACGTTGTAATTGATGAAGATGACGTGGAACTTGACGTGGAATTCCTTCATTCCGAATGCATACCGAGCGAAAATGAATTCATGATGGAACTGGAACCGGATATGGAACACGAGTACGAGTTTGAAGTCGTCAATGGCGGTAACGGACCCTTAGCCTACTGGATTGAACGTCGTCTACTCGGTGACGCCGATGCTGACCCGTGGGAACTTCGCGAAGTCCAGAATACCCAGGAAGCTGCTGATGACGACCAGATCAACGGCGTGGTTTTCGCTGCTGACCATTATTTCGTTTCCGGTGGTAACCGAAGGGAAGATGACAATAAGATATACGTCTTCAACCGCGAAGGTGAACTCATCCGCGAATTCGACCAGTTCCACCAATCCGACTACGGAATGCGCGATCTGTGCTGGGATGGTGAACTAATCTGGGGGTCTGATGCTGGGATACTCTACGGATTTGATACTGACGGTGAACTTGTCCAGGAAATAGAGGGCGAAGCGGATTCTTATCGATCCCTTACTTATGACCGTGAGAATGAGCAATTCATCTCCGCTGATATAACTTCCGACATCTACATCTCCAACAGTGACGGTGAACTGGTCAGAACAATAGACCGTCCAGGCGATCTTCGCACTTATGGGCTCGCTTATTGGTCCGATGACCCGGATGGTTATAACCTGTATGCCTTCGGACGTGGTGAGGAAACCGACCTCTCTGTCAGTAAGGTCAATCTTGAGAATGGTGATTTTTCTCTGGCTGCTGAAATTGATGGGGTAAGTGGTCGACCAGGTGGTATCTGTATCACAAACACTCTTGATATATATAGCTGGGTGTTCATTGGTGTAGCACAGAATCCTGATCGCATTGCTGTATGGCAGCTTGAGGGACGCCGCGAATGGTTCCAGATCGAACCTGAAGCGGGTGAGATTGGCGCTGATGACAGTGAAGGGTTCGTTCTAACGCTGGACGCAACCGATCTACCACCGGATAATGCTTTCAGAGGTATCCTTGTCTACCATCATGACGGAGTCGGCAGTCAAACGGAAATACCGGTAGAACTGAATGTAGTCGAGGGTGAGATTCACACGACCAGAGAACTTAATCTGCAGATGGGTTGGAATATGGTATCGGTCAATCTTCAACCTGACGAAGAGGACGTTGAAGTATTAATGGCTGATTTAGTTGACGCCGATCAACTCGTGATGATGAAGGATGATGGCGGTCATTTCTATAGTCCGGCTTACGATTTCAACAATATCCCCGGTTGGTTTGTTGATAAAGGTTATCTAATCAAGATGCGCGAACCCGGCAGAGTAGAACTTGAAGGCTGGACAGTAGTTCGTGAAGAACCGATAGAGCTTGAAGCAGGCTGGCAGCTTGTGTCTTATT
>JAVCDD010000372.1 GCA_030765125.1 Candidatus Hatepunaea meridiana | reverse complement strand
TACTGCCGTAGAGAACAATGTTTTCATCGCGGATGGAGTTGGCGGTCTGCGCATTATAAATGTATCCAGCCCACAAGAGCCGGAAGAGTTGGTTGCAATTGAAACGCCGGGTGAAGCCTGGGACATCGCAATTGTGGAGGATTACGCTTATATCGCTGATGGTGACAGCGGTCTCAGGGTAATCGACATTTACGATCTGGAGCGACCGGTGGAGGTCGGTAGTTTTGAAACGCCCGGATTCGCACGAGCTGTTACGATTGTGGGGAATTTCGCCTACATTGCCGACGATAACCGCGGTATGCAAATATTGGACATATCCGAACCGGAACACATATCTGAAACAGGTTCTTACGATACTCGCGGTTGGACGTGGGACGTGGCAGTGTCCGGTGAGTATGCTTATCTTGCCGACGAGCGTTATGGCTTGCGAATAATAGACATATCCGACCCTGAAAATCCTGAAGAGGTAAGTAATCTCGATACGGATGCGGATGCTTACAGTGTAACTGTAGACGGAGATTATGCGTATGTAGCTGACGGCGAAGGCGGCGTCTGTGTCATCCACGTCGGCGATCCTGAAAACCCGCGATTGGTTGACACTTTCTACACCCCTTCCTGCGCCTGGGATGTATGTATATCGGGGAATTATGCTTTTGTAGCTGACGGCGGGCACGGGCTTTTGATACTTGATGCAGAGGATTTTGTAGATGTAGAACCGGAACAAAACGATCAACTTCCATCAGAATTCATTCTGTACGAAGTCTATCCGAATCCATTCAATGCCACTACAACCATAACTTACGGTCTGCCATCGGCTGGATATGTTTCGATTGAAGTGTATGATCTCGCAGGTCGAAAGATAGTAACCTTGATAAACGGAAAGATAAATTCCGGTGTTCACAAACTGGATTGGAAGGCGGTTGGTCGGACGTCGGGGGTGTATATAGTCCGTTTTGAAACGGTTGATGTAATTAAGACACAGAAGGTTATATTGTTGCGGTAGTAAAATAGGGGGACAGTATACCTATTTTTCTACAGATCTCTAATCTTCTAAAGAATACTAAAAAAAATAGGTATACTGTCCCCCTATTTTTTTAAAGCCCAATCCACCGCTTTCCGAGCGTGTATCTCCGTCGTATCGAACAGTGGTATATCTATATCAGCCTGCTCGACCAACATACCAATCTCCGTACATCCCAGTATGATTCCTTGAGCGCCCTGTGCCGTTAGATTGTTTATTATGCGGTAGTACTCTTGCCGGGAAGCATCCTTAACAATTCCCTGGCATAGTTCAATGTAAATTATCCTGTCTACAATCTCGCGATCTTCGCTGGATGGAATCAACACGTCAAGACCAAATTTCTTATGCAGGCGTCCACTATAAAAATCCTTTTCCATAGTGAAGCGCGTACCGAGGAGCCCGACTCTTTTGATGTTATGTCTCTTGATTTCCTCAGCGGTCGCATCGGCAATATGAAGCAAGGGAATGGATATATTCCGCTCAACATCGTCAGCCATTAAGTGCATCGTGTTAGTACCGATTACTAAGAAATCCGCTCCAGCATTTTGCAGACGCTTAGCGCCCGCGATCATCATCTCAGTAAGTCGATCCCAGTCACCGGAACTTTGCAACCGTTCAATATCGTGAAAATCAACGCTGTAGATCAATATCTCCGCCGAATGCAGCCCACCGAGCTGTTCATTGACCGTCTCATTGATGATCCGGTAATATTCCATCGTTGATTTCCAACTCATTCCCCCTAATAAACCGATAGTTTTCATATAATCCTGTTAATCCTGTAATAAAATCACCACTCACGATAAGGACACTTAGCCAGATTGGAATTGAAATAACGTGGATCACCAGTTACCTCTCCACCGATCCAATCCGGCAGTTCCACCTCCTGGTTCTCATCGGTTAGTTCCACTTCTGCGACTATTAGACCAAGGTTATCACCTTCAAATTCATCAACTTCCCAGACAAGACCTCCATAATCTATTTTGTATCTTGTCTTCTCGATAATTGAATACACACACAATGTCGAAAGCATCTCATCCGCATCTTTGAGCGGAATCTCATACTCATACTCAGCACGCGAAATGCCGATTGATATTCCTTTGATCGTCAGATAACCCTTATTGTCAACCGTTCTGACTCGGACGGTACTTTGTTTATCTGTTGAAATATAACCTTGACGAATCCTGTTGCCTTTAGCGTCTTTCCGCCAAGCATCGCTTTTAACGAGGAATTTTCGTTCGATTTCTATGCTCATTTTTCTTCCACAATCCTAATTTCATCTTCTGTTAAACCGTAAAGCTTATATACTATCAAGTCAATCAGCCTGTCAGTAGCTGTCAGACGAGTTTTTAGGGGATTTAGTTTTTTCTTGCTCTTATCAAGTTCATTTTCAATCTTCTCCTGAAAGGAACGGGCGCTGGGGTTAGCCTTAAGCTTGCGGCGGTTCTTGATTAGAACGTTAACAACGGTATCTAACTCATAATCGTGATATGCACGTAGTTTGGTCTTATTACTCATATCATCAACCTTTGCGCCGATATGTCTTTCAAGCCAGGAAAGGAACCCATTTACCTCAGCTTGCTTTTGCTTATTCATCTCGGTCATCTGTTCTGCTAAGTAGGCGAGGAGGTCGTGGATTACGTCGGAATGTTCGGGGATAGATTGAAGCTGTTGTTCAACGAACTTTGATATATCTATACTGCTTTTTTCAATTAGATAGCTTTTGTAAAGTTCCTTTCCTTCATTTAATAGATGTGATCGCTTTTGAGATTGGGTTGTAAAGGAGATATCACGAATTGGAAGTTGTTTAAGATTAATAGATTTTACTTGTGCGAATAATTTTCCTACTTCAGGTACGATTTGTTGGTATACAAAGTTAATCAATCGCGAATTGATTATTGCAATGAAGTAATTGTGACTAATTTTAGGATGAATAACATGTGTAGAATCTAAAGTAAAAAATTGGCATTTATCGAGTGCAGCGACTAAATGGTCACTCGTTTGACGTATTATAATTTTACTTGGAACTAAGAACATGGTTGAGTCTGTATTACTCCAAAGTTCCTGAGGTTCATAATATATGTAGTTCCCATTAAAGGATATACTATATCTTTCAATTTCACTACCACGTAGTATCTTTTTGTATTTATTATTATTTTCCTCTTTAGAAAGGTATTTATTGTTATTACCAGTTATAATACCTTGATATAATTTTGCGATTTCTCCTAGTTTTACAGACATTATTTCAATTTTTCTAATAATTTCAATCACATCTGAATCAGTAAGGAATCTAGTAAATGGCATATCTAACAAACGGTCTTGTTGTATATCTGTAAATGATTTGATCTCCAATTCCTCACTAAAACAATTGTTTATTACAGTAGACTTCGTAATTAGACCTTGATGTATTTTAGATAGTACCTTTACAATGATTATGGTATTACCTCCTGTTTCTGCTTCATCAAACACATTAAAGCGGAGATCAATAAATTGCTGAAGATGGAAGTTAGTAATGATCCATTTCCTCATTTCTTTGAAATAATAATTTGTAAGTAATGTGTTGGGTAAAATAAATCCCCAATGTCCATTTAGTTTTATATACCGAAGTGCCTTTTCTGTGAATAGAGCAAATGTATTAATTTTATATTCACTTGCGTGTGGAAAGCGTTCGCCATAAAAAAAGAGTTCTTTCTCATCTGCTTTTTGCTGTTTTTTGCCGAGTGTAAGTGTGTAATACGGCGGATTCCCAATCACCGAATCAAACCCTCGCTCATCCTCCGGCTTAAGCCCCATCGGTCTAAAAAAGATTTCCGGAAATTCGAGCTCCCAATGAAAGAAGTGTTTATCTCCGGCAATCGTCTGTGTGTTATTATACCAGGTTTCCTGTTGCAGCTTTTGCCAGTCTGCTTCTGTGCTTCGCAGTGCATCTACAGCTTGTTGGTATTGTTCTAAGGAAACCGGTTCACCGAAGTAGGGCGCCAGCCAGCAGTTTGCTACCTGGCGGAACCTATCCCGCACTTCGTCCATTTTATAATACAGCTTTTCTTTTCCTCGTTCCGTTTCTGCATCGCCGGTTGTTTTCTCCATAATCTCACGGAAAGTATCGAGGAAATATTGGAGGTGTTTCGCGGTAAGAGCTTCATTAAATCCCAGCACAAGTTGCTCATCGTCCCTTTTAACGAGCTTGCCGTTTTTATTCAACCGTGGTGGTTCCTTTTGCAGATCATCTTCGATTCGCGCACCAATCAGGCTGTTGCCACAGCGTAAATGATGATCGAGGAATGAGAGAGCCTTATCCTTGCTGACCGTATGCAGCCACAGCGACAGCTTGGCAAGTTCAACCGCCAACGGGTTCAAATCTACACCGTAGATACACCGCTCTACGATGACGCGCTTATAGAACGCCTGGGTATCTTCATCTGCTATTTCCGCAAGATCAAGCACATTCGGATCGGTGGCTAACTCCATACTCAAGCGATCAGCCGCGCCTACCAGAAAGTGTCCGCTGCCCATTGCAGGATCGAGGATTTTAAGGGACAGATACGGTTCTATCAGTTCCCATTTCAATTCCTCTATTCTCTGTTCCGTTTTTTCAAATTCAACGTGATCCGAGGGAAATTCGCCGCGTCTTTTCTGTAGACGTTTGATCTCTTGATCTATCTTTGGACGAAGCTCATCAACCTTCTTTGCAGCCTTTTCTGCCAGCGTCCCTATCGTATTGTCAACGATATAATCCACGATGTACTTTGGTGTATAATAGCTGCCGGTGGCTTTACGCTCACCGCGATCGTTAATTAGATAGACCTCGTCCGGTTTAACAATGCGGGATGGCTTTCCACGGATGGATTGATGGTTGGAAACCTCGCTCGTCGGTTTGAAAACTGACTTGCCTTTTAAGGTCGTTTCCACTAAGAGTTCATCAGCGATATGCGGTTGAAGTTCAAGCAGACCTTCGTAGATGCTGCCTAGGTGCTGCACGTCCAGGGTATTATAATCAATGTCTTTAGATCCCGGTTTATCCCATTGCTTACGCTGGTAGGAAAGCATATCTATAGCAGTAGTAAGGTGATAGTCTCCTATCTGCCATTGTTTGACATATTGCTGATGTGTATAAGCAATATGCGGATATTTGGCAGGGTTGAATAAACCACCATTATATGCGGGGATGATATAGTTACTCTCATCCTGGAAACCATTGTCTATCAGTTTGAAAAGTTCTTTCAGTCTATCCCAGAATCGCTGTTCCATTAAAAAATATTTTCTGCCGTTTTTCAGCCTATCGTTAATTTCCTTGTGGATGTTCTTCAAGCAATGATCTTTATAGATGTCTATTTCAATAGGCAGCAATTTCTTATCTTCCGCATAAAGCAGAAAGAGCAGGCGATAGAGGATAATCAGCGCATTATCGTGTATTTCCTTGAGGGTGGCAGCATCGGTTGGATCAAGTTCATTGGTGGGGTGTTTGATGAAACCATTCATTATCATGCATAGAGCATCGTAAACGCTCTCTTTCAGGCGTTCACCGACCTCAATTGCATAGTTAACGCTCTCTTTGTAGACCTTTTCAACAAAGGATAAACCTTCAGTGTCAGGGACGAACGCTTCACGCCGGAAGAAAAGGTAGAAATACTTGAATCCCTCGATGTTACCGTTTTCCAACAATCGCTCAAGGTCAACTTCATAGTAAATCCCGCCGGCTCTGGACTTCTCGCGTTCATAAAGTCTCCAGATGCGACCATTAGTCAGGATACCCCAACGGACACCGGAACGATAAAGGTAGTTGGCGATCTGCCCTGAAGGGTTATCGTCAACACCGCGCTTTTTATCGAGGGAGGCTTTCCACCTTTTAGCGTCGCCTAATGCAGGTATGTTTTTCCAGTAATCGAGTTTTCCCTTTTGAGGTTCTGCATTTTGTCTATCGGCGGGATTGCGGAAGAAGGCCCAGTCCGGTCTGCGATGTCCATTGATATTGGGGATAGGAGCTTGAACTTCATAGCAATCACCCTCATCCTTATCACTCCAAAGGATATTCAGCACAGGTTGTATAAAATCCCGTTCAGTCTGTGGTTCGTTAGTTTCATCATCAAACCGAACAGCATTATGGTTGTACATTTGAAGAATCTTCTGAAAAGCTTCACCAACCCCTTTTGCAGAATTCCATTCTTCCAGACTGCGCAATCGTCCCAAGTCCTCAAGGTAGTGATCAGCGAAAAGCCCATGGTTATTGTAAGGGCACTCGTTGAAAGTTAATGTATTTTGGGTAGATATTGAAGTCATTTTTTTTAATGCGAAAGTGTAAAAGTGCGAAAGTACAAAAGTTAGAAGGTACGAAAGCGCTTTAGTTTTATCGGTTATGCCTTTAGCTCAGCAATGTATAAACTTAATAACACTGGAGTAGCGAAGCTTGCTGCGTTCTTGCACGGTGGCGCATGCGTGTCTGCTTGCGAGCGCGCAGCAAGCTGCGCTACTCCGGCTGAGCTAAAGGCATAACCGATT
>JAVCDD010000110.1 GCA_030765125.1 Candidatus Hatepunaea meridiana | reverse complement strand
CGGGAACCATTAAACAGCCCCAATACTAACTTTTGAAAACCAAGAACCGTTTTACCTGTTAAATGGTCGTAAACATAAGAAGCAGATTCAACCAATTTGCCGCTAACGGTTGTGACCGTGTCATCTACGACAAAGAACTCATGATGTTCGGTTGTGGATTTACCATTTGATCTGTTTGATATTTCAGTATCTACGCGCATAACTTGATTAACGCGATAGGCAAGATTCAAGATAAATGAACGCCAATTGAAATTAGCGTTTTCCAACATCCGATAGTAACGGTTCTTATTGGCATTCGCATTTTTATATTGAACCCGTACAAATAGAAACACTGTTGAAAGCATCAGAAACGGGATAAGGAACAGATCAAACACAATCCTATTTGTTGGATGACCGGTTCTCTTCTTGATGTTTGCGCTGCTTAACAGGGCTTTGATATTAAACTTCTTAAACAGGTCAGCAATATCATTGTCAAGCATAAACTTGTTTTTCTTTATGTATTGATTGACATCGCTTTCAATTGGTATTAAATTTTCAACGGCTTGCATAGCTCCTCCATTTGTAAATTACATTGGTAATTGGTTATACCATAATTTACAAAATAAAGAGGAGCTATGCAAGCTATTACATTGTTATTTCAATTGTTACAATTGATTTTTTAAGTGGGAAATGTTAGTTAATAATCGTCTGATATCATTGCGAACTGTAGGACTGCCTGCATCTTTACAGACTGAATCGGTGGATTTATCAGACTCTGTTACTGTGAAGCTTCGCGGTAGAGACACAAGGCGGTTTGACTTCACATCGGGAGCCTGGCATAACATTCTGTCATATATGGCATCAGGGATGCAGGTGTACGCGGGAATATTATCCGTTGACAGGGATATATCCGGATTCACAGTGAAATATTATATCCTGCTGACGTTACCTGAAGCCAGGAGGCATCACTTCCTGACAGTCAAGGATCAAGTGTATACGGATGGCGATAAATTGGATATTATAAAATCCAGAGTGAAGCTTCTCCCCTATATCCGTACAGACAATCTGAAGGATCTCTTCGAAACCGCGCCGGAACGTAAAGACGAATCGAAATGGAAAATACGAATCAATGATTAAAACCACAAGAATCGAATTGATAGCCATAGTGCTTCTCTGTTTATGCGCTATTGCAAACGCCCAAGTCCTCGGCACAATGGAAATCGAGCATGTTCCTGATAATGAACGTGGCTCCTGGATAAACCAGAATCCGGATCGGGCTATCCTGGTTGTTTATAGCGACATCGAAAAGATGACTTTCCAAACCAATCATGGTGGTATTGTAGATGTAGATAATCCCAATCGCGGCATTTACCATGTCTGGCTAATGCACGGTACGCACCAGATGACTTACTCAGCAGAGGGTTTCCGTTCCGTTAAAGACAGGATATTTATTGAAGGTAAAGGTGTGGGTGAAGTCAGGGTTAAGGTTGTGAGTGCTGGCACAGATGGACGAGGTGATATTAATATAGAGACTGTTCCTTCTGGATGTGAAGTAATCTTAGATGGCAATAAGTTAGTAGAAAAGACTCCTATCAGACTTGAAAACCAAATTGCTGGTAATCACCAAATCAGGATTGAAAATGGTGACGACTATTTCCCAATCGACACAATTATAACTGTTGTTACGAATAGCAAAATAACATTCTCCGCAAATTTACGATTAACATATGGTAACCTGATAATCACTTCAGAGCCAGAGGTGGGGATGAAAATATTCCTTGATGGTAAATACGTGGGTGATACTCCAATGACTATAAATAGGTTACCTTTAGGATATCATAAAATAGAGCTGGTTCATGATCTATATCTTGCAAAACCAGCTATATATAATAACAAAGGGGGTGATTCACTCCAAAAAGAAATAGAAGTTATTGAAAACTACGGAACATTAAATATTAACTCCACAGAAGGCGCTACGGTCTTCCTAAATGATAGCGCATTATCTGATCTACAAGGACTTCGTCTAAAACCTCAAGTTGCTCGTCTACGAGCTGAGAAAACTAAATATAGAACAATTGACACAACATTAATTATTGAGCTTAATGAATTGGAAACGATAGACCTTTTTCTTGAAGAGGGATTCGGGATTATTGAGATTTCGGTTGATCCACCAGAAGCATATATTGTATTGAAAGGTGATGCAGAAGAGCGTTTCACAAATGCGAGAACGAAGGTATTTGGCTGTATCCCAATTGGTAGATATGTTTTACAAGTATCTGCGGAGGGTTATGAGACAGCTAAGTGCAATCTTCAACTTAAACCTGATGAGAATTTACGGAAGCATTTTAATTTAACTAAAAGCCCTACACCACAAAAAACCATAATTGATTTGATCATTGACATTGTCAGCAGTTTAATAGCTTGTTTTTTATTTAGTCCTATTCTATTTGGTGCTATATATTCGTTATATTGCTTTATTAGAGTAATCATGATATTCTTTGAATAGCTCTTTCTAAACTCCGTGATCATAGACAGAGGAGACTCAAGCTGATTATGCAGATTGAGCAGATTGGAATGCCGAGCGCCAAGTTTAGAGTTCGCACTTTAGTGTGTTTTTAGGTTCAGAGTTCGACCTTTAGGTTGTTTTGGGTTTTATGTTTCCTCGAAAATTATGTGGCGTTGCAGCCGGAAGGCCTTGCTGTAAAGGCTCTACCAACCGCAACGCGCCACATAAGTTTTTACAGATATTCCAGGAGCGCGAGCATGTCGTCCGTCTGAACGTAGAGGGAAACCGGTGTCTCCGAGCGGACCTCGCCGTAACTGGAGTAAGCGATACCGTTGCTTGAAGTAGTACTCTAACATTTTCAATCCTCT
>JAVCDD010000378.1 GCA_030765125.1 Candidatus Hatepunaea meridiana | reverse complement strand
CAATATTCCCGGTTGGTCTGTTAATGAAGGTTATCAGGTCAAGATGCGCAATAATGCTGAATTAAGGTTGATTGGTTGGACGGTGCTGCGCGAGGAACCGATAGATCTTGAGAGTGGCTGGCAGATTGTTTCTTACTATCCTAATTTCGCGATAGAAGCAACACTGGCATTATCAAGGATCGAGGATCACCTGGTTATAGCCAAGGACGGCTATGGCAATTTCTACATCCCTGCCTGGGACTACAGTAATATGGGTGATATGGATGCTGGAAGGGGATATTTTGTGAATGTTGACGAAAACATCCAACTTGTCTATGTATTTGAGCGTGAAGAAACTATCCCCGGGAATGTCATTCGTCAGCCTTCCGTCTATGCCGAGCCCGGTTTGTTACCTGTTCATTCACAGACCGGATCGAATATGAGCCTTTTAGTAACAACCGATCCATCAATGACCGGTGAAATCGGAATATATGCGTCGGGTGATTTAGTCGGCAGTGGTGTAATCCGGGATGGAATCTGTGGTATCGCTGTCTGGGGAGATGACTTGACAACGGATGTCATTGACGGCGCAGTTGAAGACGAGCATCTCGAAATCAGGTTACTTGAAAACGGTAATCTGAATCCGGTTGGTTACTCGTTATTATCTGGAAAGGATGTCTATGACCAGGATGCATTATCGGTAATCAGGTTAGCCGAATCGGTTGAATTACCGGATGAGTTTTCGATTGTTTCAGCTTATCCGAATCCGTTTAATTCACTGATGAAGATCAGTTACAGTCTGCCTGAAGTTGCAAATGTAAAGCTGAACGTATACGATTTAGCAGGTCGTCATATCACAGAGTTAGTGAATGGTCGTCATCAGGCAGGTATCTACACCAAGGAACTTGATGGATCTGATCTGGTGAGTGGTACTTATATGATTCGCTTTGAAGCAGGAAGAAATACTTCGCAATATAAGGTTACATTGGTGAAATAGCGTAATCCAAAGTTTTAGATTGATAAAATGTAAAATGAATAAACGTTATTCAAAACAAGGGTAGGGACGCAAGATTCCTTACATTATTTTAACCATTAATGAGAGAGGTACACGTAATGACTTACAGTCAAAGGATTCTTTTAATAGGCACCCTGATGATAGGATTCTTCTGCTATGGTTCCATCATTGCTGAAGTTTCGGTGGAGCCCTTTGGTTTTGCAGTTTCAGTAGAGGAGGATGCAGAAGCTGAGGTTGAGCTGGTTCTCAGCAACGGAGGTGAAGACAACATCGCATTTTGCATTGACTACGAATTAATTGAAGACGAAGATGATAATCGGGCAGGACCGCGTCGCGACGATTTGGGTGATCATATTGGCGGCTTCGATTCCCCTGGTGGCAATTGGTTCGGAATTACCTGGGATGGTGAACTGATCTGGGCGCTCAGTTACGCAGAAAATAGAATGATTGGGATAGATATGGACGGTGAGATCGCTGAAGATTTAAATGCAAACATCCAAAGTTGTACCGGTTTAGCCTGGGATGGAGAAGCTTTCTGGATGGGAAGCAGCGGTCATGAACTCGTTCGCATTGATCGCGAAGGAGACCGCATTGCAGGCTTCCGTGTTCAGGGTCAGCTACCCAGGGGTGTTGCCTGGGATGGTGAAAACCTCTGGTATTCCAATCTTTCAGGAGAATTAATGATCCAGCAGGTCACTACTGAGGGTGAAGTTCTGCGCACTCTGGATTTAGGAGAAATTAATCACAGTCGGTTATCGGTAACCTGGGTACCCGAACACAGAGACGGACATCTTTGGACACACCACACTGGTGGTGAGTTACTTCAATTGAATGTTGAAGAAGATCGACCTGAAGTTATTCAGCGTGTAATGCTCCATAACGGAGGGAATAACTGGGGTATCGATCACGACGGGGAAAACCTGTGGTACACTGCACCAGGTCGCTTTAATCGCGTCGATGATGGTATTCAGGAGTTTCACATGCTTACCTTTGAACCGGAAGAGGGTGTAATTGCTGGTGACGATTCGGAATTAGTGAATATCCTCGTTCAATCAGAGGACGTCGAGGCTGGAGTTTACAATATATTGGTTACAATCGAACTTTCTGAACCAGAAGAGGATCGCGACGACCTTGAGCAAGCGCTAATTGAAATATCAGCAATAGTAACAGTGGGTGATGCAACATCTAATCTTTCCGGAGTAGTAACTGATGCCTCAACTGATGAAGTTATAGAAGATGTTACCATTGAGATGGATTCATTCATTATGACTCGCTTCAGTAACGACGAAGGAATTTACGGTTTTGAGAACCTGCCCCCCGGTGAATATGAGTTTACCTTCACAGCGCCCGATTACCTTCCGACAACCGAAGACGTCGAGATAGATGAAGATGACGTTGAACTGAATGTCGAACTCCTTCATTCCGAATGCACTCCAAGCGAAGATGAGTTCTTTATGGAATTAAATCCTGATATGGAACACGTCTTCAGGTGGGAAGTCACTAACGGCGGGAATGGTCCTCTTGTTTATAGTGTTGAACGCCAACTCCTCGGTGACGCCAATACCGATCCAT
>JAVCDD010000279.1 GCA_030765125.1 Candidatus Hatepunaea meridiana | reverse complement strand
TGTTGGGGGTGTGTGCTGGCGAGGAAATGCAAACAAAAAGGCGTTGAGCTTGAAACGAGGGGGGGTGGTGGTGGTGGAGTGGTTGTGGTTTGTTTTTGGGGGGGGGGGGGGGACATGGCGCCGCGACGTGATGAAGGCAACATATTCGAAGCCTGGGTAGAAGGCGGTGGAACTAATGCAACGGTTGAGCCTGATGGAAGTGTTAACGTAATAGTGGAGTTCAATCCCGATAACGAATCGTTTTTTGATGGCGTACTGATTATTAATTCCAATGATCCGCAATATGGTGGAGAGCCTTACATGGTAAACTTAAGTGGATCGGGTTATCAAGCCCAGCCACAGATCAGTGTAGACCCGGGTTCAATTGACTTCGGTGAAGTTGCAGTTGATGATACGGAAGAAATAACACTCACAATCCATAACAATGGCGATGGTGAACTGGAAATAGAAGATATTTACCTTGAAGCAGATGAGTGTTTCGATTATTCGTATGAGGGTGGAGGATCAATCGGTCCGGGAGGAAGTGAGGATGTAATTGTGATGTTCTCTCCGTATGAATCGGGTGAATTTGGTGGTGACCTGACTATCGTTTCTAATGATCGGGAGAACAATGAGGTTTACGTTTCCCTTCATGGAATGAGCTTCGAACCCCAACCGTCTATTAGTGTTGATCCTCAGGAACACCTCGACTTCGGTGAGGTGATTGTAGGTCAATCAGGACAGGAAACGGTAACAGTTTCAAACACAGGCGAAGGGGATCTGGAAATCGATATAGAAGTGCAGTACGGTCACATGGAGAATGCTCCGCGTCGTGATGACGGTGAGATATTCGATGCCTGGATTGGTGAAGGCGGAAATTATTCAGTGACCATTGAACCGGACGGCGAGGTTGAAATAACGGTTGAATTCAATCCTGATGAGGAGAATAATTATGAAGCTGAATTAATTATTTATTCCAACGATCAGGATAATGAAGAAGTTGGTGTTTATCTTTCGGGTGAAGGGATTATGTATGTTTATAACGTCCCCGACGATTTCAACACCATCCAGGCAGCGATTAATGCGGCGGATGATGGGGATACGGTGTTGGTTGCAGATGGCACTTACACTGGTGAAGGAAACAGGGATATTTCTTTCGATGGAAAGGAAATAACGGTCAAGAGTGAGAATGGACCTGACAACTGTATTATTGATTGCCAAGATGGAGGCATCGGGTTCTTTTTTACCAATGGTGAGGGGCAGACGTCAATCCTGGAAGGTTTTTCGGTTGTCAACGGCAACAGCAACGAGGCAGGTGCGGTCTTTATCGATGACGGACTATCGCCAATAATACTGAATTGTGTGTTCGAGGATTGTCAAGGTGATTTTGTTGGCGCTATTCGGTTGGGCAACGATGCCGGTTGCTCAGCAACTCCCTCTATTATCAGAAACTGTACCTTCCGGAATTGTACTAGTGATGGTAATGCAGCAATAATTATGTATGCAGAAAAAACCTGGATTGAGAACTGCTTGTTTGAAAACAACACCGGTGGAACTTACATTGTGCAAAATGCTTTTCCCGAACCAGAACCAGGGCATATATGGAATTGCACATTCATTGGGAACCACAGTGTATTTGCACCTTTAGGTCTGGGTCATGGTTATGTGGCAGAATATTGTGTTTTCAGCGATAATGTATCAACTAATTGCGCGGGAGCAGTCATGGGCACCACGCAATGGCGGGGTACAACCAGCATAATCAACTGTACATTATACAACAATACTGTTGAAAACAGAAGTATCAATCCAGCAGCCGACTGGCATTTAACGGTTGTAAACTGCATCTTATGGGGTGAGGATGCCGATCAGCAGATACTTACGCATAGTAATAATTACCACATTTCTTACACCGATGCTCAAGGTGGATGGGAAGGCGAAGGCAACATCGACTCCGACCCCCTCTTCATCAACCCCGACAACAACGATTTCCACCTGACCGCTGACAGCCCCTGCATCGACGTCGGTGATCCCGATTCCGATCCGGATCCTGATGATACGAGAGCGGATATGGGGGCGTTGTATTTCCATCAGGAACCTGCAGAAATTGTGATAGATCCTGCTTCGCTTAATTTTGAAACCATCTTCCTCGGTCAACAACGAGAATTATCATTCACTATAACAAATTCCGGAGAAGAAAATCACACTATCACAGACATTACCGTTGAAGGAGAAACTTTTTCGGTGGATTTTGAGGAAGAATTTGAACTTGAACCGGATGCTCAACACACCGTAACGGTTTCATTCCATCCTGAAGAGGAAGCGGAATACTCAGCAGACGTAATAATCAGCTCAGACCTTATGGATGAACAGGAGTTAACCGTTGGTTTATCGGGTGAAGCACTTACAAGAAATGTGAGTATTGTCGGTTCGATTGATATACCAGGATCGGTGCTTGATGTCTCGGTATTCGGACAAAATGCATTTATTGCCAATTCGGAATTTGGAATACGGTCAATTGACATCTCGAATCCGGAAGAACCTGATACGGTTGAATTATTCCCACTTTGGAGCCCGAGTAATATACATGTTGAGAATGGATTCGCCAATGTAGCAGCGCCGAGTGGCTTTAATATAATAGATGTGTTTAATCCTGAGCGAATGGAAAGAGTGTCACGTCTTGAAATCGAAGGTGGATTTGACATCTCTGGTGACTACGCCTATTGTCTTGGTGCGTGGGGGCAATTGAACATAATAGATATCTCTGATGTTGCAAATCCTGAATCGATAGGAGATTATGATCTAAGGAGGGAGGTTCACGGAATCGCAGTTGAGGAGGGATATGCTTATATTGCCGCCTATGGAGGTGGACTAATGATTATGGATATTAGTGATCATTCAGAACCTGTGATTGTCGGAAATCTTGGAACACCGAATATGTGGCCGGTTTCAGTCCAAGTCCGTGATCAAATTGTTTACCTCAGTGCATGGCCAAGGGGAAGTTGGGTAGTAGATGTATCCGACCCAACTGATCCTGTCCAAATAGGTGAGTTTAACGATCTGGGAGCAACCGGATATATTACTCTCCATGGAAATTACTTGTATTATAGCGGCTATGGAAATGAATTGATGATTGTAGACATTTCAGTACCCAACAGACCAATGTTAGCTGCTACAGTTAATACCCCTAATACGGCTCTGGGGATGGATGTTAAAGGTGACTTTGCCTTTGTGGCGGATAATGAATCAGGATTACAGATAATAGATATTTCAGAATTAACTTCTGATCCAGGTTATCCCGAAATAGGATTTGAACCGACGTTTGTTGATTTTGCTCATCAGATGGACCTGGAAGCGAGCGAACTCGAAATTGAAATAATAAACATCGGTCATTCACCTCTCACCATAACGGATGCTCAAACAAGCGACGAGTCATTTTCCCTTCAATTCCCTGGTGAGTTTTCACTCGATCCCGGAGATAGTCGCTCACTTACGGTAACATTCGACCCTCAGGAAAATGGAGTATTTCGTGAAACACTAATTGTATCGTCAACTGATATTAATCAACCACAGTTTCGACTTCCGCTCAGAGGATCTGCAAGAAATGAGGCTTTCATCCGTGTTCCAGAGGATTTTCAGACTATTCAGGCAGCAATTGATGCCGCACGGGATGGTGACGAGATAAATGTTGTTCCCGGGGAGTATGTCGAGAATATTGATTTCCTAGGGAAAAATATCTCTGTAATCGGCAATCCCTTTAACCCGGCGAGTGTGGTTATTGATGGTGACGATCGAGGTTACGTCGTTGATTTTGCAAATGAAGAAACTAATCAATCCGTACTATCCGGATTTACAATTCAAAACGGACATGAAGACTTGGGAGGCGGGATTCACTGTTATGGATCTTCTCCAACAATCCAAAACTGTGTGATACAAAATAATATAGCTGATGGTAACGGAGGCGGAATACACTGCATTGGTGCGGAACCGATAATAAATAACTGTGTTATCAGGGAAAATACATCTGATCAGGGAGGCGGAATCTATTGCAACAACGAGTCTAATGTTACTGTTACATACTCTTTGATATATGGGAATTTAACAAGCGAACAAGGTGGTGCATTTGCTATTTATGATCACTCAAGTATTTCTCTATCAAATGTCACGGTTTATGCAAACGAATGCGAACAGGATGCAGGGATATTCTATTGTGGAAATGGAAGTTCAGTCTCCCTGGTCAACACTATAGTCCACGAAAACATTCAGCAATTAGCAATTTGTTATGAAAATGGTGATGAAAACAGAATTGCCATCTCATTTTGTGATATTGAAGGTGGAATAGATGCCATTGAATTTAACAATAATGTTCAATTGGTGTTGAATGAAGACAACATCGACGAAGATCCACTCTTCGCTGATCCAGAGAACAACGACTTTCACCTGACAGAAAACTCCCCCTGCATCAATGCCGGCGATCCCGACTCACCAGATGATCCCGACGGTTCACGAGCTGACATGGGAGCCTATTATTATTCTCCGGATGGAGATGAACCACGCATTATAAACGTTCCAGACGATTACGAAACAATCCAGATTGCTATTAATGCCGCTCAAGACGGTGATGAAATAATAGTTGCACCCGGAGAGTACTATGAAAGCATAGACTTTTCCGGTAAAAATGTTTCGATTATTGGCAATCCTGATGATCCTGAAGAGGTGACCATTGATGGGAGTGATAATGCCAGGGTTGTGACCCTTGCGAATGGTGAGTCCAACGACGCTGTTTTGAATGGATTTACAATTCGCAATGGAATAGCAGAATCGGGATCTGGAATATCCTGTAGTGGTGCCAGTCCCACTCTCTTGAATCTGATTGTCGAGGATAATTACGCGACGGACATTGGTGGCGGGATGTATTTTGCTGAAGGTTCACTACCCCTATTGCGAAATCTTGTGATTAGAAGCAACGGTTGTCGTAATTATGGTGCCGGAATCTGTGCGGACGATGAATCGATATTAGAATTTGAGGATGGAACTGTCATTTCGAATCGAGCGACAGCTCTGTGGGGTGGCGGCATTGCAATTAGAAGTGGAAGTCAATTAAATGCGAGGAATGTCGATTTTATCGGAAATAGTGCTGAAGCGGGGGGAGGTATTGCTTTCAGAAACTCTGACGGTTCTTTAACTGGTTGTCTATTTGAAGGAAATGCTTGTGTCGGTGGTGGAGGGGGTGTGGCAATGGAAACCTCAGATATTGAGTTGACTGATGTTGTAATTAGAAATAATCGATCTCAATATCATGGCGGAGGTGTGGGTGTACAGTCAAGCAATCCGATACTTACTCGGGTTGTAATTTCAGGAAATACCGCCGGAAATGCTGGAAGTGGAATCGATTTATGTAATGCATCTCATCTGGTGCTTAATAATTCTGAGATTAGCTTTACAGTAGGATACAGCGGTGTAGAAATTAGCAGCGAGTCTGAAGCGACAATCACCAATTGTACAATATATGGTAATCAGGGTTACGGTTTAAGATTATCTGAATCCGGTCAAACTTTCCTGAATAATTCAATCATATGGGGAAACACCCAAGAGCAAATCCTATTTGATCATGAAGTGGGTTCATTGAGTACAGCTTATTCAGATATCCAGGGTGGATTAGAGAGCATTGAAAATCGTGAAGGACATGAAATCAATTGGGGTGATGGGATGATTGACGCCGATCCGTTGTTTGCTGATCCCGGTAATGGTGACTTCAACCTGACCGCTGACTCTCCCTGCATCGACTCAGGAGACCCCGAATCCGATCCCGATCCCGACGATACACGCGCCGATATGGGGGCGTTGTATTTTCATCAGGACGATCACGTTCTTAATGTCCCCGACGACTACGAAACCATTCAGGCGGCGATTGACGCTTCAGAGGATGGTGATACGGTGCAGGTCGAAGCAGGAACTTATGAAGAGAACATCAATTTCAACGGCAAGGACATCGTCGTGATGGGCAACCCCGATGATCCGGGTGAATGTATTATTGATGGTGGTGGTGAGGGTACGGTCGTTACGTTTGAGAACGGTGAAACTGATGCTGCAGTATTAGATGGATTTACAATACGTAACGGTAATGCCGATGCCGGTGGGGGAATTGTTGTCTGGGATGGAGACCCAATACTACAAAACCTGATAGTAACCGGCAATGAAGCGCGGGTTGGTGGTGGATTATTCATTAATGCCAGTGATTTAATACTTCGCAATTCGTTAGTCCACAGTAATACGGGAAGAACAAACGGCGCCGGTATGGTGATACAGGCGTCACATGGTGAAAGAATTCCAACAATTGAGGATGTTGTCATTAGAGATAATAATTCTCAGTACGGTGGGGGTATCCATTTTTATCAGTCGGAAGGGATTCTGAACAGGGTTGCAATCTATAACAATTCAGCAGATGGTAGCAATGGAGGTGGGATTCACTGCACTCAATCCAGTCCTGAGATTAATAATTGTACTGTAAGCCGAAATACCTCTAATACCGCTCCCGGAGGTATATTTTCTTACTCATCTTCAAATCCGGTTATTACTAATTCTATATTCTGGGAAAATGACTATAACGAGATGTCCGCGGAGGCAAATTCAGGCTTCACAGTTTCTTATTCTGATGTCCAGAGTGGTTGGGAAGGTGAAGGCAACATTGATGATGATCCATTATTTGCTGACCCGGATCAAGGCGACTTCAACCTGACCGAAGACAGCCCCTGCATTGACGCAGGTAATCCCGAATCGGACGAAGACCCAGACGGCACCTACGCCGATATGGGAGCGTTTTACTTTGAACAAGATCTGATAATCGATATTACTCCAAACATTCTTGAATTCGGGGAAGTGCAGATTGACGACAACCGTGAATTAAATCTCAATGTTACCAATATTGGTGAACAAGATGTAACTATCACAGACATTGCTGCTGCAGGAGACTGGTTCAGCGTTGCCTTTGAGGGGGAATTTGTAATCGAACCGGATGGCAGCGCGGAGGTAGCAGTAACCTTCGCACCGGAGGAGAGTGGCTTCGCAGAGGATCTGTTGACCATATCCACCGACTATGAAAACCAGGCAGAGAGCGAAGTTCATCTGAGCGGCAGGGGCGTAAACGTAGATGACATATTTCACGTTCCGGATGAATACGAGACCATCCAGGCAGCTATTGACGCCGCTTCAAATGGTGATACCGTTCTGGTCGCGCCGGGAGAGTATGTCGAAAACATCAGTTTTAATAGTAAGGACATTGTTGTATTGGGCAACCCGGACGATCCGAGCGAAGTGGTAATAGATGGAGGTGATGATGGTAGTGTGGTAGCTGGACAGGGAACGGGTAATGCTGAGCTAAACGGATTTACGATTCAGAATGGAAACGCAGGTTATGGCGGTGGAATAGTAATATGGACAGCTCTGTGCAATTTGAAAAACCTTATAGTTAGAGATAATACAGCCGGTGTGGGCGGAGGACTCACTTGCAGGTATGGTGGAACTACATCCCTGGAGAATGTCATTTTCCTGAATAACACGGCAACAGGTTATGGTGGAGGATTAGAGGTACATGAGTCAGGCTGTCCGATGGAAAATGTTGAGATGCGAGGCAACCACGCGAACGGCAACGGCGGAGCTATGTATCTTAATTCAACCAGTCCCGCAATCAGAAATGTCACCATGATTTCCAACTCGGCAGGCGGCAATGGTGGTGCAGTATTTCATGACGCAGGCTGTACCCCTTATTTTTATAACAGTGTTATCTGCAATAATTCAGCTGGGGGTGACGGCGGTGGAATACACGGTGGATACAATCCAAGATTATTTAATGTTACAATGAGTGGTAACACCGCAGAAAACAGTGGTGGCGCATTATACGGTGGATATTTTGTTTTCAATTCAATCGTATGGGGCAATGAACCTCAGGATGTAGCTGGTAATACAACTTTCTCTTATTCTGATGTCGGGGGTGAATGGGAAGGTGAAGGCAACATCGACTCTGATCCCCTCTTCGTCGACCCCGACAACGACGACTTTCACCTCACCGCAGACTCGCCCTGCATTGACACGGGTGATCCTGAGTCCGATCAGGATCCTGATGAAACGAGGGCCGATATGGGGGCGTTGTATTTTCATCAGGAAGAAGATGAAGGACCTGAAGGATATAAAATCATTGCAGATGACCGAACGCTAGGAGACAAGTTCGGAGGTTCTGCTTCCATAGATAGTAATTATGTCTTGGTTGGAGCTATGTATGATAACGCTACCGGCGATGACGGTCATTTTGAATTTTCCGGTTCAGCCTATATCTTCGCGTATGATGGAAACGACTGGATTCAGCAGGCAAAGTTGATATCCGACGATCCAGTACGTAATGCCTATTTCGGAGGTTCTGTTTCCATCAATGGGGATTATGCTGTCGTTGGCGCCGCTACAGATTATGTGGGTGATGATCATTGCGGTGCAGCCTATCTATTTGTTCGCGATGGTGAAGATTGGGATCTATTAGCAAAATTATCCGCTGATGATCGCGCAGATGCCGATCAATTTGGGTCATCAGTTTCTATAGACGGTGATTATATTGCAGTCGGCGCTAAACAAGAATACGGTGGGAATGGCGCTGTCTATATCTTCGCTCGCGATGGCGAAAACTGGGTTCAACAGGCAAAAATGACCGCTGATGACGGCGCTGAGGAGGATTATTTTGGGAACTCGGTTTCCATCTCTGGAAATTACCTGGTTGTTGGAGCATACGGAAAAGATGGAGATGTTGAAAATTCCGGTTCAGCGCATGTATTTATCCGAGACGGTGCAAACTGGTCGCAGCAAACCTGTCTGACGGCTGATGATGCAGGTCAGGACGATTATTTCGGCGGTAATGTTTCCCTAAGCGACGACTATATAATCGTTGGGGCTTATAACGATGAAGTTAACGACGTTCGTTCAGGTTCAGCATACATTTTCATACGTGATGGAGAGAACTGGACGCAACAGGCAAAGCTGACCGCAGATGACGGATCAAATGGCGACCGGTTCGGTTTATCCGTTTCTTTAAGTGGTGATAATGCTTTGATTGGAGCAGATCAGGATCAGGATAATGGCGCCAATTCCGGTTCGGTTTACCTCTTTACTCGGGATGGAGCAAATTGGACACAAAACATTAAAATCACTGAGCAGGATGGCGCTGCGGGTAACTATTTCGGAAATGCTGTTGCACTGAATGGTGATCTCGCTGTCGTTGGTTCTTATAATGATGATCTTGAAGATGATGATGGTGGTGCAAATTACGGGTCAGCTTATATCTATTCAGGATTTGCAGAGGAACAGGATGAAACGCCATCTATCGCCGTCTCTCCCGAATCCCTCAACTTCGGCGAGGTTGCTGTTAATAACAGCGAAGACCTGACTCTAACCATCTCCAACGAAGGCAACGCAGACCTCACCATATCCGATATTTCAATAGACAGTGAATATTTCAGCACAAACTTCGATGGTGAATTCACCATTGAACCGGACGGAGAACATCAACTGACCGTCACGTTTGCACCGGATGAGTTTGGCGTGCACGAAGGGACGCTAACCATTGCTTCTAACGATCCCGATAATGAAGAAATGACTATTGATCTGACTGGATTTGGGCTTCTGGAACAGGAGTTTGAATTGGCTGACGACATCACGATCACTATGGTGAAGATTCCTGCCGGTTCGTTTATGATGGGTGCTCAGGGTAACGATCAGGATGCATTAGATTTCGAACGCCCAAGACATCGAGTAAATCTTGATTATGACTTCTGGATTGGCAAATATGAATTTACTCAAGCTCAATGGCAAGCGGTTATGGGCAATAATCCCTCTCGAACCCGCGGAGAAAATCATCCTGTTGATCGTGTATCATGGAATGATGTTCAAGATCTCGAAGAGAGTTTAAATAACGAGTTTCGTCTGCCTTCGGAAGCGGAATGGGAATATGCATGCCGCGCCGGTCATGATGAAACACGGTTTTGGTGGGGAGATGATCCGAACTATGAAGAAATCCATAATTATGCTTGGCGTGGCGTAGAATACGAGCTATTAGGCGCTCCAACTCATGAGGTAGGTCAATTAGCTCCAAATCCATGGGGATTATACGATATTTTAGGTAATTTGTATGAATGGTGTGAAGATGAATGGCATGATAACTACAATGGCGCTCCTGATGATGGCAGTGCATGGTTAGATGGAGATGGTAGTAGAAAGAAACGTGGTGGTTGTATGCAACATCCAAATTTCAATGCCAGACCATCCTCTATTAATGCTAACCAGCAAAATGAAGGACCATTTGATAATGGTTTCCGTCTTGTACGCTCTGTAAGTGTTCCCGACATCGCCGTTTCCCCCGAAGCCCTCGATTTCGGCGAGGTAGTTGTTAATAACAGCGAAGACCTGACCCTAACCATTTCCAACGAAGGCAACGCCAATCTAACCATATCCGAAATCACTGTTGACAGTGAATTCTTCAGCGTTAATTTTGAGGGTGAGTTAGTGATAGAACCGGATGGTAGCGAAGAGGTTACGGTAACTTTCGCACCGGAAGAGTTCGGATTACATGAAGGAGTATTGACTATCAACTCAGACGATCCGGATCAAAATGGACTCACTGTAGACCTTACCGGCTTCGGACTTATTGAACAGGAATTTGAATTAGCAGACGGAGTAAACATTACGATGGTGAGGATTCCTGCTGGGTCGTTTATGATGGGAGCACAGGATGGTGAAAGAGATGCACAGGGCACAGAATACCCTCGTCATCGTGTGACCCTTGAATATGACTTCTGGATGGGCAAGTACGAAGTCACACAGGCGCAGTGGGAAAGAGTAATGGGCGATAATCCCGCTCATGACTATGGAGTCGGTGATAATTATCCTGTATATAGTGTAACGTGGACCGACATCCAGGGATTCGAGGAGAGGTTGGTGGAAGGTTTCCGCCTGCCATCAGAAGCGGAATGGGAATACGCCTGCCGCGCCGGTCATGACGAGACGCGCTTCTTTTGGGGAGATGATAATGACTATGAAGAAATTTATGATTATGCTGTGTTTAACGATAATAATCCCAATGGAGTAGCGGAAGTTAGTACTAAACGACCGAATCCTTGGGGCTTGTATGACATGTCAGGCAACATTTATGAATGGTGTGAGGACTGGTATCACGGCAACTACAACGGCGCGCCGGACGATGGGAGTCCATGGATTGAAGGTGGAGGTCAAATGCGTGTGTTGAAGGGCGGTGCATGGTTTGTAGCTCCCGAGCACTGTAGATCGGCTCTTCGCGGTCTTAGCCACCCGGATGATCGTCACTACGGCGACGGTTTTCGTCTGGTATTTACCGGGCATATTCCCGTTACTATCAATGTCCCAGATGATTTTGAAACCATCCAGACCGCCATCAATGCCGCCGATCACGGTGACATAGTCCAGGTTGAGACCGGAACATATGAAGAAAACATTAATTTCAACGGCAAGAATATCACAGTGCGGGGCAATCCCGATGATCCGGGTGAATGTATTATTGATGGGGAGGGAGATGGATCGGTAGTTGCATTTGTCAATGGTGAAACTCAAGATGCTGTTCTAATTGGTTTTACAATCCAGAACGGAAATGCCCAAAATGGCGGTGGCGTTGTATCAAACGGCGCCAATCCCACACTTGCTAATTCAATTATTATCGACAATGCAGCCCAAAGCGGTGGAGGAATATATTGTCTTAATTCGGTCATTACTTTAAACTCAGTTTATATCGGAAATAATCAAGCAGAATCTCTCGGCGGTGGATTATGCATGATATGGTCGAGCGGCGTATTCGATTATGTTAATATTGTTTCTAATGCTTCCGGATCGCAGGGGGGTGGTATTCATATTCATGGTTGCACCAGTCCGCAATTTAGAAATTGCACATTCGCCTATAATAGCGCAAACGACGCTGGAGGTGGAATACTATTATACTGTCATTCCATTTTGAGTTTTGTAAATACAATATTTTGGGGCAATGAGCCTGAACAAGTTCATTTTAGTAACGATGCCTGGATAAAGAGAGCCAGTTTCGCCTACTGCGATGTTGAAGGTGGAAATGATATGCCAATTACCAATGGCTACGATCAATTAATCTGGGGCGATGGCAACATCGAAACCGATCCTTTGTTCGTCGATTCGGATGAAGGCGACTTCCACCTGACCGAGAACTCCCCCTGCATTGACGTCGGCGATCCCGATTCTGATCTGGATCCTGATGAGACACGAGCGGATATGGGGGCGTATTATTTTCATCAGGAAGATGAACCTCATATTGTTGTTTCCCCTGAGGAATTGGACTTCGGTGAGGTCCTTGTTAATAACAGCGAAGACCTGACTCTAACCATCTCCAACGAAGGCGACGCCGACCTCACCATATCCGATATTACTGTCGCGGACGATTACTTCAGCACAAGCTTCGACGGTGAATTTACTATCGAACCGGACGGAGAACATCAACTGACCGTCACGTTTGCACCCGATGAAGCTGGGGAGTTTGAGGGGACGTTGACTATCGATTCTAATGATCCGGATGAAGGGGAAATTTGGGTTACCCTGGCTGGAATTGGTATAGGTGAAGTCCGCCTGCTCGGACACTACGACACACCGGGGATAGCCAATGGCGTTTTTATATCCGGTGATTATGCATATATAGCTGATGGAGAAAACGGTTTGGGTATAGTTGATGTTAGTGACCCTGAAAACCCAAATGAAGTAGGGCGCTGCGACACTCCAGATTTTGCATATAGTGTTACTACATCAGGAAACTATGCTTTTGTTGCCGACAATAATGCTGGTCTTCGAATAATTGATATATCAGATCCCGAGAATCCCAATGAAATTGGATACTATGACACTCCAGGCGAAGCGCGCGCCGTAGAAGTGGTGAACGATTATGCCTTCATAGCAAACGGTTGGGAGGGCTTTCGTGTTATCGATATTTCTAATTTGGAAGAACCACAAGAGGTTGCAGTTTACGATACTCCGTGGACGCCCTGGGATGTGGCGATTTCAGGCGAACTCGCTTATGTTGCCGATGGTACTGGCGGTCTTAGAATAATCGATATCTCTGATCCTGAAAATCCCGATGAGATTGGGTATTTTGATCATTCTGGTGATGCTTGGGGAGTTACTGTATCCGGTCATTATGCATTCATAGCGGATAGGCATGAGTTGAGTCTGAGAGTATTTGATGTTTCTGATCCGGAAAATCCTGAGGATATTTCAACCTGTGATACGCCTGGAAGTGCATATAGTGTGGCAGTATCTGGTCACTACGCCTATGTCGCTGTATATCAGAGTGGTTTGCGGGTGATTGACATCTCGGATATAGAAAACCTTGAGGAAGTTGCTTTTTATGACACCGACGGAAATGCCAGGGATGTCTTCGTACGAGGAGAAGCGGCTTATGTAGCGGATCTTGGTAACGGTCTTGTGATTCTTGATATATCGGATTTTGTCATAAGTCCACCGGAAATAGTAACTGATCCCGGTGCGTTTGATGAAGCCTTAAGTTACGGTGACATCAATGACTATTTGCTGAACATAATCAATCTCGGTGATGAAACGTTGAATTTTGAAATTACCAAAGAGGTGGTTTCCGAGCCTGGACGAGACGCGCGTGGACGGTCTTTGCGCCGAATTGGCAGCGGTGCGCCCCGTCGCGATGATGCGGGCGAAGTCCTATATACCGTTGAATCCCCAATCGGCGCTAACCAGTACAAGAACCTCGGATATGATTCGGAAAATAACCGGATGTGGAACATTCAGTATGGTTCACCTCACAGGACATTAGCGTTTGATCTCGATGATAATAATGCCATTGTTGCTGATTTAGAACTGAATGTTACCAATCCAATGGATATTGCTATCTATAATGAAACCATCTATATAATGTCGCTATGGGGTCGCTACGTAGCTCGTTTTGACTTTGAAGGAAACATCGTTGGCAATCTGGATCTGGATGTTGACGATAATGTAATAGGTGTTGCCGTTGACGCTGAAAATGAGCTGCTGATAGTTGGAACCGGCAGCAATAATCTTTTCGTTTATAACCTCCAGGGTGAGCGAGTCGCTCAAATAAATAATAATGGGTCAAATATCCGGGAGCGTTGTGAAGGCAGGTCATGGCGTTCTCTTGAGTGGGTTGGGAATCATACCGATGGAGAACTCTGGGTTCATACTCAGGGACAAGTATTCCAGATTGATGTGGATACCGATAACTGGGCGTTTATCGGTGATGAAAATGTTCAGACCTTCGCTGTTCATTCGGCGACTGAATGGGACGGTATGGCTCACGATGGAAGCGATCTCTGGGTGAGCAGCTATCACAGCGCCACGATTAACATCTATGATGATGGAATTACGGAGACAGTCTGGCTGCTGGTCAACCCAAACAGCGGCAGTATCGATGCGAATGGCGAGGTTGACGTTACGGTAACACTGTCAGCGGAAAATGCAGATGCAGGCGATTATGAAGCTAATCTGATAATTTCATCCAACGATCCGGATAATCCCGAAATCGAAGTAAACGTTATAATGCAGGTAGACGACGCTCCGAATATATTTGTTGAGTGGGATACCGAAGCATTTTCGAGTGAGGAAGATAATACTATAGACTGGAATTCTAACTATGGTTTTATGTTTACCGAAACAGCTTACACGGCGGAAGTATGGATACATAACCGTGGTTCGGAAGACCTCGTGGTTGAGAGTGTTGGAATAGAAGGCGGCTATTTTACTGTAGAGGACGCGAGCTTTACCCTTTCTTCCGATGAGTCAGAAACCATAGAAGTGACTTTTGAGAGTGATGAAGTAAGCGAACATAGCGCCGTGTTATCCATAAGCTCCAATGACCCGGATGAGGAAGTTGTTGAAATCACACTCCTTGGGGAGACATTTTTACCTCCAGTGATTTCAGTTAGTCCGCAGGCGCTTAGTGTTTCGCTTGGTATAGGAGGTTCCGAAAACGATCAATTCAACATCGCCAACGAAGGCGAGAGTTTGCTAAGTTTTACTACCGATTTAGAATACATTTCCGAACCCGATCCTGATGATAACCCTCAGCGGGATGCACGCGGACGTTCGCTGCGACAAGTGAGAGGAAACAGATCTACGGATTCGTCAGGACCGATGCGGCAGAATGTTCCGATTTTATCTCAAATAAACCGATCTCGCGTAGGGGCCGATTTATCGCGCCCCAATCCCCCCCGCGTAGGGGCAAGTATATCGCGCCCCACTGGTTTCGATTTAATGGGGCTTGAATCAGCCCCTACACGCCGGGACAGAAGCAGCGACCCGGACGACGCCGGTTACGAGTGGCGCGATAATGATGAAGAGGGTGGTCCTGAATTTGACTGGATTGATTTGAATGAATTCGAGGGTGTTCAAACCTATGAATTGAGTGACGATCAGAATACAGGTGCCCTCGAACTCGGTTGGCTTTTCCCATTTTGGGATCGTGAGTTTGAAAATATTTTTGTTGATAGTGATGGCTGGACATCTTTTACCTATAGTGGTATTCAGGTCTTCGCTGATCAAGAAGAATCATTCCCTCTCCAGGGAAGGATAGAGAATTGTTTCCAGGTTGCTAATTATGATTACGGTAACGCTATAATTCAATTCTGGACAAATGAGGAGGATCAGGCGGTCATTACCTGGGTAGGTAACCAACAATTTAACTATCAGTTGATCCTGAACGCCAGTGGATTGGCGGTATATCAGTATGGTGAAGGCTTTGAAGAACAAAATATGTGGCGTGTCGGCGTAAACTACGGTGACGGTGAGCATGGCTGGGCGATCAGCAGGAATGAAGCGGATTATCTACATAACGGTCTCGCTATTGGAATTGGAGGCGCATCTGTCTGGAGAGGTGATTGGGTTTCCTGGGATCCACAAAGTGGAGACATTGAACCTGAAAATAATCTGGATATAACAGTCAGCTTTGATGCTGAAAATACAGTAGGCGGCATCTATGAAGCTGAAATAACCATACACTCCAACGACCCGCAGACTCCTGATGTAGTGGTCGCTCTGCAAATGAACATCGAAGGTGAACCGGAAATGGATGTCGTTTGGGATGAGGAGTACGGTTATAATGATGATGTAAATTGGAATGCGCGATACGATTATCTTTACACAGGTTTCGCTTATGATATGGACGTCGAAATCAGGAATATCGGCTCGGATTGGTTGTCTATACCCAGTATTGAATTCAATAGTGAATACTACAGTGTTGATGCGAGTGAGTTTGATATATTCCCCGGCAACAGCCATACGTTGACTGTAACCATGGGAGCCAATGAGGACGGTGAACATTACGCAACAATGATGATCAATTCCAACGATCCCGACAATGGAGGTGAAGTTGCATTAAACTTATCAGCTATTACTGAGTCCCCACCGGTAATCCGCATCGAACCGGATCATATTGCAGAAGAATTGGGAATCGGTGAGACTTCCGATCACGGTTTGACCGTCTTTAATGATGGCGCGTCCGGACTGGATTTCGATATTGAACTGGAATCGATATCCAATCCAAATCGAGATGAGCAGGTCAGACAATTGCGAGGAGTTGGAAGAAATGGTGTAGCTCCCAAGCGAGATGCAGCCGGTGACGCGCTCGGTTCATTAGAAGCGCGCTATCCTATGAATTCAGGGATGGCTTGGGACGGTGAATATATGTGGGCGATAGCTACTGAAATTGGAAGAATTTACGCGTTAAATATTGAGAGCGGTGAAACCGTGAATGAGTTTGAAATTAATTCATCATCCTTATGCCTGGCTTTCGATGGTGAAAGATTATGGTCGTACAGTTTGAACCAGGAGGAAGAGATGTGGTATATAGTTGCTTATGATCTTGACGGGCAGTTAGTATTTGAGAGAGCATTGGTTGAAAATAGTGCTGATCTAATAGGCTTAGCCGCCGACCGGAACAACCATCTCCTTATGAATATTGGTATTGGAGAGGGGACAACGATCTATGTTTTTGATATTGATGATATTATTGGCGAAGAGGAATTTGAACCTGTTGGAATGATAGAGCTTCCTAGTGGTTTTGGTGAGTTTGTTCAAAGTCCTGGTGGACGGCGCGATGCAGACGTTGAAGGATTAGTATGGGGTAATTTAACCTGGGTTACCGAACATCCGGATGGTCAACTCTGGGTAAATACCGATAGTGAAGCAGAAGAAAGATGCTATGCATACCAGTTCTACATCAACGAGAATTGGGAAGCTGAAGAAGTGCAGTATTTCGAGTGGCAGGCAGACAATCCAGCCGCCGGTCTGGCGCACGACGACACTAATATCTGGCATGGTAATGTAGAAAACGCCAACTGGATGCATTACGATGATGGTATTGCTGAAGGGATGAGCTGGCTGTCAATTGATCCAATGAATGGAGAGATTAATCCGGACGGTGAACTGGATATAGGTCTGTTCTTCGACGCAAACGACATCTATGGCGGGTTGTATGAAGTTGACCTGCATTTCAACTCGAACGATCCTGAAACACCAGAAGTTGTAATCAACATTCAGCTTGACGTTACTGGTGCAGCTCACCTCGAAGTCGAATGGAGCGCAGACGCTGGTTACCCGGATGAAATCAACTGGAACAGTATCTACGAAGATCTTTTTAACGACACTCCTTATGATATCGAGATAATAATCAGAAGTACTGGTTCCGACGATCTTGAGATTGACAACTTCGCAGTTAATGATGGTAATTTTGCCGTGAACGATATGCAGTTGAGCATCCGACCGGAACATCAGGAAACCGTTATAATAACATTGCATTCTACTGAAAACGGAGAGTACACCGGAACGCTCAGCTTCGATACCAACGATCCTGATGCGGAAACCATCGAAATCGCTCTGAATGCGGTAACTTCCGAGCCACCGGCAGTCGATATCTTCCCGAGCTTGATCCGTGCTTACCTGTCTGTGGATGAATCTGTTGAGCGGACAATCACCGTAAGCAATACGGGCGGTTCTGATTTAAGATATACAACAACTCAAGAACTCATCGGTATGCCGGATCAGGGTGGTGAAGGAATGGGGCGTCGTGATAGAGAACACAACGCAGGTGTTATCACCGGCAGTTCCAACCGTAACGCCAGCGTCCTCGCCGGAAATTCAAGAAACCTGCGCACTATCACATCAGTAGATTCCAACATTGCTAATCAAGGTGGAGGACCTCAGCGCGATGATTGGATAGAGCCCATCAGCTCACTGGACATCGACTACTCAGCCAATACCGGTCTGACTTTCGTTAACGGCTTGATGTGGGGGATTGACTATGAAGAAGCTATCCTGTACGCTGTTGATCTTGACGATGGCAGCACAGTTCACGAATATCAGATACACGAATATCCTTACGGGCTGGCGTTTGACGGTGAGAACTTCTGGATTGGATACGTTCCGGAAGACTTCTCAAATCAAATCACAATTTACGATATGGACGGTGAACAGGTAGAACAATTTAACCTTGGAGTCGAGGGGATTGCAGGCATCGCTTCGGATAGAGAAGATTATATCTTTGTCAATGAGGTTCGAGGTTTCGCGGAAAATGCTTTTTACCAAGTGCAAGTATTTGAAATTGAAAGCCATAGCAGTGTAGCAGAGTTTGAACTATACATTCCTGAGGGTGAGGAGTTTGATTTTTCCTATTGGCAGATGACCTGGGTGCAGGAACATACTGACGGTCATTTATGGGTGATTGTCGGTGAACCGATGGGTGGAGGCGAGAGCGCTCCCCGCCGCGATGAGGGTACAGGAGTTTTGCTTACACAATATAATATTGATGGTGATTGGAACGTTGATTGCATCGGTTGGCTGGAGTTGGAAATCGACGATTTATCAGATGGAATTGCACACGATAGTCACGATATGTGGGTCGGAAGCTTCGAAGAGGCTGTCCTGTATGCCTACAATGATGGAATTGCTGAATACACGCTCGGCATAGCCCCGTCATCAGGCACGGTTGAACCGGACGCGGAAACAGACGTTACTGTAGCGATTGACGCCACCGATCTTGCCGAGGGTTTATACGAATCCGATATAATTTTTCACACAAACGACCCACAGGCAGAGGAAATCCGCGTCAACGTTGAAGTCCACATCGGGGAGGATGCTGGTATTTCCGTTGAACCTGGTGAACCTTTCGACTTCGGTGAAGTTCTGATAGGTGAACGGGCGCGCCACGTGGTTGAAGTAAGCAATATCGGGAACGATGTCCTGGTCTTGAACCCAATGCGGGTGAACAACGATCAGGGCTTAGGCTTCACCAGCAATCTTGAAGGTACGTTCTTCGAGCTTGAACCGGGAGACATGCGACGTGTAATCATCAATTTCATCCCCAACCAGGCTCAGGCGTTCACCGGACAACTGCACATAGAGTGTAACGATCCGGATCGTGAAGTCATCGACGTAGAACTTGCCGGACAGGGCGTTACTCCCCCGCCGGATATTTATCTTGGTTATTTGGCGGATGATGATCCGGGAATATCTTTCACAGAACACACAATTGATGGGGATTTCGATGGTCCCTACTCTGTATATGCCACAGATGTAGACGGCGACGGCAATGTTGATGTTCTAGGAGTGTCTTACTATGCCGATGACATCACTTGGTGGAAGAACGACGGCAGTGAGAATTTCACAGAACACATAATCGAAGGAGATTTCGATGGCGCTGTATCAGTATATGCGACAGACGTAGATGGAGACGACGATATCGACGTGCTCGGCACAGCCTACCTTGCCGATGACATAACCTGGTGGGAGAATGATGGAAACGAGAATTTCACTGAACACACTATAAAAGGGGATTTTAATGATGCTTGGGCGGTTTACGCCACAGACGTAGATAGTGACGGAGATATTGATGTCTTGGGATCGGCGAAGAATTCCCATAATATCACTTGGTGGGAGAATGATGGCAGTGAGAATTTCACCGAACACACAATCAATGGAAATTACGGTGGTGCATCATCCGTTTATGCAACAGACGTAGATGGAGACGGTGATATTGATGTACTGGGAGCAGCATCTGGTGCCGATGACATAACCTGGTGGGAGAATGATGGCAGTGAGAATTTCACCGAACACACAATCGACGGTGATTTCGATGGTGCTTATTCCGTTTCTGCCATCGACGTAGATGGAGACGGTGATATTGATGTACTGGGAGCAGCATCTAGTGCCGATGACATAACCTGGTGGGAGAATGATGGAAACGAGAATTTCACTGAACACACAATCGATGGTGATTTCGATGGTGCTAGGTCCGTTTATGCAACAGACGTTAATGGCGACGGTGATATAGATGTGCTGGGAGCGGCTGGCAATCCTGACGACATAACCTGGTGGGAAAATGATGGAACCCCTGCTAACGGTGGATGGACTGAACATACAATCGCTGGAGATTTCGATTTAGCGAATTCCGTTTATGCAACGGATGTAGATGGGGACGGCGATGTTGATGTGCTGGGAACAGCTTATAATGCCGATGATATCACTTGGTGGGAAAACACACAGGAGTTCACATGGGACTTCGGTGAAGTCGAGAAAGATAGCAGTGCAACCTGGACATTCCGCATCTATAATCACGGTATCGATCAACTTGTTGTCGAGGACATTTCTTCATCGAACGAAGATGTCTTCACGACTGATTTTGATGGTGAGATAAGTGTCGATGCTGGCGAGTTCTTTGAAGTCGAGGTCGCCTTCACTCCGGACGATTATGCAGATTTTGAAGCCGCGCTGGAAATAACTTCCAATGATCCCGACGAAGAGACCCAGGTTGTTCAACTGAGCGGCACAGGCGTCTTTGTCAACTACCCACCGGAAGTTATCAACGATATTTCCGACCTTCAGCTTCCCGAAGACTTCGATGCATTCGTCATTGCCGAATTGGACACCATTTTCGAAGACCCGAATCCAGAACATTATGAATTAACCTTTGAAGTTCTCTGTGATCGCGAAGAGTTTACAGTTGAATTAATTGAAGGTTATCAACTGCTAATTGACAGCGATGATAACTGGTTCGGTAATGTGGAAATCACTATTACCGCTGATGATAATTTTGGACAGTTAGAGGCAGGACCCCGACGCCGTGATCGCAGTCCCACCCGGCGGTTGAGAAGCATCGAAGACGGTCAAGTGGATGATGATTATTCAGTATCGTTGATGACCAATCTGAGCAGAGACGAACAATCTGTAAGTGGATTTGACTCAAGTCCTTCGGTTTCCACTGCAAATGGTCCGGGTTTATCACGCTGGGGTATTCACAATCCGGATGATGAACCTCGCAGGGATGATGAAACGGATATGGTTGTCAACGTTCAAGTCAACCCCGAAAACGATCCTCCCGAATGGGTTGATGTTCCGGAATACGATGAAATTAATGAGGATGACAATCTTACATTTAATGTCCAGGCTGAAGACGTTGACGGTGATGATTTAGAACTTTCCGCTGTTTCAGAAGACCTTCCCGAAGGCTGGGAATTCACCGATAACGGCGATGGCACCGGAAGTTTCGACTGGACGCCATCCTTTGAAGACGCTGGATCTTATGAAGTTACATTCACAGTATCAGATGGTGAATTAATTGACGAAGCAGCTACGCATATATCGGTATATAACATCAATCGCGCGCCAGACTGGGATGACGTTCCTGAAACCGCTGACGTTAATGAGAATGGTTTGCTTGAATTCACGGTTACCGGCTCCGATCCGGATGCAGAAGATGAAGGGAACCTGACCATTGGAGTTGGCGATTGCGATCTTCCGGAGGGTTGGAACATCACCGACAACGGTGATGGAACCGCTGATTTCAGTTGGAGATCGGGCTTCGATGATGCTGGAGAATACTCGATAACATTTGAGCTTTCCGATGATGAATTCAGTGTTGATGCTCAGGTAGCTATTACTGTTTTAAACGTTAATAGAGAACCTGTCTTATCCGAAATCGGTGATCAGGAGGTGAACGAGGGCGATGAACTGACATTCACGTTAGAAGCTTTCGATCCGGATGATGACGCCTTTGCGTTCTCCGCGGTGAATCTCCCGGATGGCGCAGAGCTTAACGGCGCGGATTTCGTCTGGACTCCCGATAACGAGCAGGCTGGTGAATACGATGTAACGTTTATTGTCACTGATG
>JAVCDD010000126.1 GCA_030765125.1 Candidatus Hatepunaea meridiana | reverse complement strand
CCTCACCTGTTGATCAGTGACCATTCAGACCCTCCTTATATATGATCTGAATAGTATACCTGATCCTGTTATTCAATGTGGGAATTCTAATTGTCGTTAGACGGGAATTCTAATTGTCGTTCATCAGTGATGTTGTGATTACTTGAAACTTGGTAAAAAGTCAAATGATATTCCTTTAATAGTCAAAAATGTTTGCAGATATGCTTTTATCGATATATTTTATAGTTGTGTTTAATAATAGTGAAATATAAATATAAATCCTATGCCTACAATCTTTTACACATTACTCTTCTGGATTTACTGGCTAATTGCCGCTTCAATGGGAGCAATTATGTTCGCCGCTCTTATTCGCGAGCATGACCGCGGTGTTCAAGCTACAGTCGCGATGCTGCTGGTGCCGGTGATACTGAGGCTTTTGCTGATTAAGTAAATCTTGTTGAGAAAATCCTAAATGCCCTCTGACAGACATCCTCGCCTGCAAATATTACACGCTGGCAAGCGTCCTCGTCTGCCAGCGAAGCCTTTGAGTATTTAATGCTTATCTATTCCCTTCTTATTATAGGATTTATCCTGGCGGGAGTTTTACTACCGCGTATCCGGTTTATTGGCGAAATCGGATCGGAGAGAACTCTATTCGAGGTAAGCAGTTTCTGGTTTGGGTTTAAGTTGGATATCCGCGCTAAAACCTACCGATATAGAATCTTTTTCATATCATTTAGTCAGAAGGATAAAATCGAGGAAAGTAAGGATACAGTTACACCTGAGGCTCCTCCTCACATATCACCAGATATTGATAAGAAACCAATCATTGAAAAGAAAGAAGGGACTCGAGAAAAACCGAAGAAATATAAACGACCTAAAATCCGCAGGAAACCGAAAGTCAAGAAACCGAAAGTTAAGGAAAAGAAGGCAAGTAAATTTACGAAGGAATTATTCTGGCAGGAAAGAGAGCTCATTATTACGGTTGTCAAGAGGTTAGTATCAGGATTATTAAGATTATTTAAAACACCCAGACTTGATCGAGTGAGAATTGCACTTGATGTTGCAACTCCGGATCCAATGATGACCGGTCTGATCTACGGAATATTACTGCAACTGACGGCTTTGAACAATCCTCCTCGGAGGGTTATCAATATCCGGTCGGATTTCAATGCTATTATACCGAGTGGCGACCTGTATATCGTTTTTTCCATCAGTTTGGCTGTTGTTCTTTTTGAATCATTCTATTTAATTATCAGATTACCCTGGTGGAGGATACTCAAGGTGTACTTGAAATACCGGTAGTTTATGTTTCGGTGTGCACTGATTTCCACCGCAGAGATCGCAAAGAACACGGAGAAAATTAAAAAGTTGCATCAGGTGTTAACACCTGACGCAAGAATATATTAATCGTCGGACAAGGACGCCCGACGCTCCTGACTTTTTTAGTATATTTGTGGTGTCCTGTTCGACCCCTTCGGGGTCGTTATATGGTTTTGAATTTGATTTGGTGGGTTTCACCCATCGCTATTCATATTCATTCCCTCGGGAATGCGTGTACAATCCTGATTATGTCTCCATACTTTTTCACTTTCGTACTTGTAACTTGTAACTTGTAACTTCAAATATGATAATAGCAGAGATATGCTTATCACCTTCCTGGGGTGGACTTGAACATTACTGCGCTGACAGCGCGTTTAGACTTACCGAACGTGGTCATACCGTTCTGCCGATAGTCAGGTCTAATTCACCACTTGAAGAACGGTTGCGAAAGAAAGGCATCTCACCTTTCACCTTACGCCCTCAAATTGATTATTTCTCACCATTTACAGTAATTCAATTAGCTCATTATTTCAGAAAGAACTCCATATCATCAATCCATCTGCACCGCACACAGGATTTAGGACACGTACTGCTTGCTGCCGATCTGGCAGGTGTGAGAAGCAGGATCTTAACCTTGCAGATGGAATCCAATCGCAAGAAACGAGATATTTACCATAGATGGGTTTACAGCCGACTCACGAAGGTATTGACGATAACCAAGCGGATGCGCAACCTGCTTATTGACAATGTCGCGGTTCAACCTGACAAAGTGCAATGTCTTTACTATGCCATTGACGCTGAAAATTTCAGATCACATGCAGAACCAAAGAATAAAATACGTCAACGCTGGGGAGTTTCCGAAGAAGCTTTCGTTGTAGGTATTGTGGGAAGACTGGAACCACTCAAAGGGCAGGAAATATTACTTAAGGCTGCAGCGCAGTTAACGGATATTATTCCAAGTTTAGTAATAATGATCGTAGGGGATGAGACCGTTGGGCAGGCAGGGGAATTAGTGCGGTTGAAACGACTGGCTGCCGATTTATCACCAAAACTGCAGGTAGTCTTCACCGGCTACCAGAGTCCGCCTGGGTGTATTGTTCCTTCATTTGATGTTTCAGTGCTGGCAACCCGTAAGGAAACATTCGGGCTGGTTATCCTTGAAGCTATGGCTCTAAGCGTTCCCGTAATTGCAACCAATGCCGGTGGGGTTCTGGAGATTATTGAGAATGGAGTCAGTGGGATACTGGTTGAGCCGGAGAATCCTCAGGAACTGGCAAATGCTCTGGAGCGCCTATATCATCAACCGGATATTTGCAGGAAGATTGCTATTGCTGGAAGAAATATTGTGGAAACGAGGTTTTCGTTGGTTGAACAGATTGAAGGATTGGAAGGAGCATTGAAAAATAAGTAAGCAGGTAAGAAAGTAAGGAAGTAAGAAAGTTTGAAAACAATGACAGCATTATCAGAGGTCTTACTGTCAGGGACGGCGCCCTGACAGCACTTTCATCCTTTCCACTTTCTCACTTATTAACCTCCCGAACAAGCAATTCTTCTGCCAGAGCGAGGTAATCGCTTGCTCCTGGCGAGCTAACGGCGAAATACATTACCGGTTTACCGTAGCTGGGGGCTTCGGCGAGCCTGACGTTGCGTCGAATGACCGTTTTGAATAACAGCTTTGGAAAGAACTCGCGCACTTCAGCAAGGACTTGTTTTGCCAATTTCAAACGTTTATCGTACATAGTCATCACTATCCCCGCCATCTGAAGCCTGGGATTGAGGCGGCGCTGTACTAATCGCACTGTTTTCAGCAGTTGTGTCAAACCTTCCAGGGCGAAGTATTCAGCCTGGATTGGTATCAACAACTCATCGGCGGCGGTTAAACCATTCAACGTCATCAACCCCAGAGAGGGCGGGCAATCTATCAAGATGTAATCATATTCTTCTCTAAGTGGTTCTAAGGCAGCAGCAAGCACATGCTCACGCTCGTCAAATCCCACCAATTCCACTTCCGCACCCACTGTTTTGATATGCGAAGGCAATAAGAAAAGGGAATTGAATTCCGTTTCCAGAATAGCCTGTTTTGCCGGCATACCAGCCACCAGGACGTCATAGATACAGGGATCGTTTTCTTCCAATCGAACGGAAAGAGAAGAACTTGAATTAGCCTGTGGATCTATATCGACAAGCAAGGTTTTTTTCTCGGCGATGGCAAGCGCTGCGGATAGATTGACCGCAGTAGTGGTCTTGCCGACGCCGCCTTTTTGATTAGCTAAAACTATTATTCGGGTCATATAATAAAAAGTTTACAAGTTTACAAGTTTGCAAGTTCGCAAGTGAATAGGATATTACTCTAATCCTAACATTCATAAATCGACAATCATAAATATACCACACCGATTGATTTTAGTCAAGAGATCAAGGTAACAAGTAAGCAAGTTAGAAAGTAAGCAAGTATGAAAGTGCGAAAGTGTGAAAAATTAAAACTCTTGCTTTCATACATCTACCCTCACTTCAGCAAAACGACGCGCTGTATCAAACTTATACCCTGGGCATCTAATTTCATCAGATAGCTTCCAGTCGGTAAATCTTTTGTCTTTAGATTATAGCTGTGTCTGCCTGCCGGTAGTAAATTGCTTGAGATTAGTTTCCGAATCAGACGACCATGCTGATCGTAAAGTATTAGGTTGACTATACAAGTGCGAGGTAAGGCGAACTGAACCGTACATTGATTATTGAAAGGATTGGGGCTGACCGGCAACAACTCAAAATGTTCGGGCAAGGTTGGAACTTCAGGAGCAGAATTGAAGGGATGGACTATAATAGTGGCAGACAACGTGTTTCTGAATTCACCATCTGAAACTGTAAACTGGGGACGGTAAATCCCGGCGTCCTCTTCCTCAGTCTCCCATTTGAAACTGCATGTGCCATTGCCGTTGTCGGTGAATTCGACCCAATCCGGCAGACCGCCGAATCTCAAATCAATAGTCAATTCATCGCCGTTTTCATCATAAGCAGCGAGTTCAAAGCGGATTGAATCGCCTTCTATAACCTCAATCGTATCTTCAGGAGTCTCAACCCACTCAGGAGTGAGGTTATGGTTATTCACAATAATAGTAATTTCAAGCGAATCGGTGAACTCATCGTCCGATACAATGAAAAGAGGCTGATATTCACCTTCGTCATCCCAGGTGGTCAGCCATCTGAAACTACCGCTGCCGTCATCATTGTCATTAAATCTCGCTGAATCGGGCAATTCATCACAGATCATTACAATAGTCAGTGTATCCTGATTTTGGTCTTCAGCAATGAGATTAAATTCGATGAGGTCTGTTTCACGGACTTCTATGGTGTCGGAAGGTATTTCAGCCCAGAACGGTGCTATGTCGTAGTCAACTACTTCGGTAGCATCATATATGCCGAAATTGGTGAAGTCCGCAACAAAAACCAGCTCATTCGAAATCGTAACGCCGCTGGCATCACCGTCTGTATTGTAGTAACCGATCTCTTCAGGATTAGTCGGGTCGGAAACATCAACAATACGCAATCCCCTAAATGTACCATAAGCGATATGCGCATATTGTCCGAATACGAAAACCGATTTAGCGCCTGTTCTAATATCAAGGTTTCCAACTATTTCCGGACATCTGGGGTTAGAGACGTCTATTATGAATAATCCTTCATCCTCATCTGTTACATAAGCATAATTATCTGAAACGAAGACATCAGTCATATTAGTGAGTTCGGTGATACAACCCACCCTTCCGATATGCTCCGGATCCGAAATGTCAACTATACAGAGTCCACGCACCACGTCAATCAAATAAGCGAAGTTCCCGTAAACAAATACTTTAATTACATCACCTCGAGTACCGTAGTATGCGATTTCCTCAGTGTTTTCAGGATCTGAAATATTGAAGATACGTAACCCTCTACCTCTGCTGCTTTCATTCTGAAGCCGTCTGCGAGCTTCTGCTACATACGCATAATCCCCTTGAACAGAAACATCACGCCCACGCCCAAGTATTTGGCATTGACTTACACACTCAGGTTCTCTTGGATTGGATATGTTGATTGCGTCCAGATAGGCATCCGTTACAGTGAAAACATAATCACCGGACACATCAAGACCGTATACTCTCTGATTGCCATATTCACTAATTATAGTTGGGTCTGATTGTTCCGACACATCAATTACTTTTATGCCATCATCTGTTCTGATATAAGCATAATCACCATTAATGCATACACTGTAAATATTGGATATGTAATTATAACACTCTACCTCATCAGGTTCATCAGGATTGGAAATGTCAAATACGCGTAGACCATCAGAAATGGATGTTACAAATACATTGTTTCCCACAACAGATAAAGCCCTACAGTCTCGCATTCTTAGAAGACTCACAACTTCAGGAGCATCTGGATTGGATACATCAACAATGTATAATCCTCTATTAGATGTCAGACAAGCAAAATCATCAATTGTACTAAAATCATTAATATCTCCCTCAATCTCGCAACTTCCTACTAAATCAGGATGTTCACAATCTGATATATCTATCACAAGAAGATAACGATCTCCATGGGAATAATATCCCGTAAAAGCATAGTCACCCGATACATAAACAGAATATAACTGTCCGTTAAAAAACTCATACAAACCTGTTTCAGTAGGTCTCGAAGGATTGGAAACATTGTAAATACGGAATTCATTATTGTTTGAAATGATATATACGTAATCACCGGAAACGCAAAGATGGCTGGCTCTAAACAACTGACAATTTCCAACCTCTTCAGGATCTCTTGGATTAGACATATCAACTATACGTAGGTAGTTATCTGAAATCAGATAGACAAAGTCACCAGATGCACACAAGTCAGAAATCCATCTGTCCTCGTAGAAGTAGTTTCTTTGAACAGGACGCACAGGATTGGATACATCAATTACACGAAGTCCTCTCGCATTGCCGACGGTCATATAGGCTATGTCGTCGGAAATACAGACTGATCTTAAATCTCTTGATAGACTTTTCCATGAACCGACGACATTATGATTATCGAGGTCAGACACGTCCAAAATCTGCAATCCGGTTGTTCCGGTAGCAATGTAAGCATACTCTCCCTGAATCGCTATATCATAAGCCCCATCCCAATGTTGAATACAACCTACTTTCTCAACACCACTGTGATCTTGTGCATAAGTGGGTACATAAAATGTGAGAGATATTATAATGGCAATAGAAAATGAAATTTTCATCGTTAATCCCTCCTGAATAAATTACTGAAGTTTCGCACCATAGAAATTGGGCGTTTTTAAGGGGTTTTTAGTATAGAAACCGACCCATAATTTGTTATATTGTAGTTAGTTACAACAACATTCCAAAAAGGAGCAGGAATCGTG
>JAVCDD010000002.1 GCA_030765125.1 Candidatus Hatepunaea meridiana | reverse complement strand
GCGTCCACTTAATAATACCAGAGTAGCGCAGCTTGCTGCGTTCTTGCACGGTGGCGCATGCGTGTCTGCTTGCGAGCGCGCAGCAAGCTGCGCTACTCCGGCTGAGCTAAAGGCATAACCGAATAAATAAAATGCGAATACTACTAACAAACGACGACGGAATACATTCACCGGGTTTGAAAGCCTTAAAAGACACTTTGTCCGACTTGGGTGAACTATGGATCGTAGCTCCGGTGGTCGAGCAGAGCGGCGTCAGCCATGCATTCTCGCTATTCAGTCCATTGCGTGTAAAAAAAATAATTCTCGATGGCTGCAATCATTGTTATGCTGTACACGGAACGCCTGTAGATTCTGTAAAATTAGCTTTGCAGGAAATTCTCCCGGATCTGCCCGATCTGGTAGTATCCGGCATAAATGGCGGTGAAAATACCGGTGTTAACATTATATACAGCGGAACAGTAGCAGCAGCAATGGAAGGCGCTATGCTCGGCATTCCTTCAATTGCAGTATCGCTTGCATCATATCATTCAACGGACTATGGGGTTGCAGCGGATTTTACAAAGAGATTCGCAAGTCAAATCCTCAGCAATAAATTGCCAAACGGAACAATGATAAATATAAACGTACCTGCTCTGAAACCGGAACAGATTAAAGGCGTCAAGGTTACATTTCAAGCAGAATCACACTATGAAGAGGAGATCGAGAAGAGGGTGGATCCAAGGGCTCGGGATTATTACTGGATCGTTGGTCGAAACGTCCTAAGCAAAGACGGAATAGGCAGCGATATGGAAGCTGTCAAAAATGGTTATATTGCCGTTACTCCTATCCGGGTAACGCAGACGGATAGCGAATACATAAAAGTATTAGATGAGTTTTTGGTAGCGTAGGCGTCCCCGCTTGCGATTTGTGGTAATGTTGTGATGTTGTAATGTTGTGATTGTGGAATGATAGAAGGGGAATCTGTTTAATCTGTTTAATCTGCTGTGAATTCTTTAAAACCCAAGCTAAAGCTTGAACTCTGAACTCTTATGTTTAAAAACCTCTGTTCCCTCTGCGCTCTCTGCGGTAAAAAAAAGGAAAAAATTGATTAAACAACGCGAAACCATCCTGATCCTCGATTTTGGATCGCAATATACTCAACTGATCGCGCGCCGCTGCCGTGAAGAAGGTGTCTTCAGCCTGATTGAACCTTGGGATTGGGCGGTTGAAGAAATTCGCAAACTTAATCCTGTCGGAATAATTCTATCCGGTGGTCCGCTTAGTGTTTATGACAGTGGATCACACCTACGGCACACGGATCTCATCAAACTGGGAATCCCCTTGCTCGGCATTTGTTATGGTATGCACCTACTGGTTCTCGGAACGGATGGTGAGGTTTCATCTGGTGAAACAAGAGAGTATGGCAGAGCGACCATTATGCAAAAAGGCGGTTCTCGTTTGCTTGATGGACTTGAACGGGAACTACCTGTCTGGATGAGCCACGGCGACAGGGCAACTCACTTGACGGAAGGATGGAAGATTACAGCTGAGAGCGATTCGGGGATCATCGCTGCTATAGAGCGCCCCCAGGCAAACCTTTATGGTGTCCAGTTCCACCCAGAAGTAAGCCATACTCCATCCGGTGATAAGATACTTAGGAATTTCCTGTACAATATATGCAGCGCTAAAGGCGGCTGGGATATGAAATCTTTTGCCATGCAAGCAATAGAAGAAATAAAGGATCAGATTGGCAATGCCGATGCTATATGCGGACTCTCCGGAGGAGTTGATTCTTCCGTAGCGGCAACTATGGTATTTGAAGCTATCGGAAACCGTCTACGTTGTGTTCTGGTCGATAATGGCTTAATGCGAAAAAATGAAGCTGCCAAAGTTGAAGCGGTATTCAGACCAAGATTTGGTGATAATTTAATAGTAGTAGACGCCGGTAATGATTTCTTAACCGATCTTGCCGGTGTATCCGATCCGGAGAAAAAGCGAAAATTAATCGGCAACCGTTTCATAAAAGTCTTCGAGCTGGAAGCCAAACGCTTCAGCGACGCCAAATTTCTGGTGCAGGGAACTCTGTACCCGGATGTGATAGAATCGGCGGGTACGCGCGGTCCGGCTGCAGTAATAAAGACTCATCATAACGTAGGCGGTCTGCCGGAGAAACTCGGAGTGGAACTGGTTGAACCATTGCGTGATTTGTTCAAGGATGAGGTCAGACAGGTTGGTCGTGAATTAGGATTGCCTGAATCCATCCTGATGCGTCATCCTTTCCCAGGACCGGGATTGGCTGTGCGTATACTCGGCGAAGTTGACACAAAAGCGGTCTCTATATTACAGGAAGCGGATGCGATATTCATCGAAGAGTTGCGAAATTCCGGTTGGTATGACCGGGTTTCACAAGCTCTTGCTGTCCTACTGCCGGTTCGTTCCGTTGGTGTTATGGGGGATGCACGCACTTACGAGCGAGTAATAGCGCTCCGTTCAGTAGACACCCGCGATTTTATGACGGCGGACTTTTCTCCGTTGCCCCACGATCTATTAGCGCGAGTTGCTTCTCGTATCACTAATGAAGTGCGCGGAGTGAACCGTGTTGTATATGATGTTACTTCCAAACCGCCGGGGACAGTTGAATGGGAATAAGTAAGAAAGTGAGAAAGGTAAGTATATCCTTTTTGCGAACGTAGTGAAGCAATCCAAAAGTTTCGTATAGCACAGAGATTGCTTCGCTTCGCTCGCAAAACGGTGGATGGCATCCCGAAGTTTCGGGATGAAATCTGAACTCAAATGATCGTACAACCTATTTTTATATCTGCTCAATCTGCTTAGGCAGATCGGTAAAGTATATACAATTTACAATAAGGAGTTTTGATATGTTAGAAGCCAAAATATCTGTAAGAAGTGAAGTTACGTTACCTAAGGAAATCCTGGAATATATGAGAGTACAACCGGGTGATCGCATTAAATTCCGGGTGCGTAAGGATGGCGCTGTTGTGATCGAACAAAAAATTGACATCCGGTCATTGAAAGGTATGGTGGATACTGGTGATATTCATCTTTCGGTTGAAGAAATGAATGAAGTGATCGAAAAAGAAGCGGGGAAATTATGATCGCTCTTGATACGAATATCCTCATTCGATATATAACTCGCGATAACGAAGAGCAAGCTCAACAAGTAGATACTCTGGTAGAAAGAACAATCGAAAATAATGATGAGCTATTTGTATCTGATATCACATTATGCGAAATTGTCTGGGTTTTGAAAAGCGGCTATAGACGTTCTCGTCAGGAAATAGTGCGGGTATTATGGTCATTATACAGGTCAACTCACTTGGCATTTATTTCAATGGAGAATTATTTGTCAGCATTGGAAGCCTATGAAACGGGCAAGGGTGATTTTGCAGATTACCTGATCCGTGAATATGCTTATTCCGTGGGGTGTGATACGGTGGTTACTTTTGATAAGAAACTACTGACTGCATCAGGATTCAGGCTACCTTAATTTGCATTTTCAACTGAAAAACAAGGGGAAAAGTTTTGACTTACTTCAAACTTAAAAATAACAACATAATAATCCTCACAATAACCACTTTCCTTTTATTTCAGGGATCTACCGAACTGTTTGGTCAGTATTCCTCGAAAACAGGAAAGAGAACGTTAGACCAAGCTTATAACGAACTTAAATCCACCGATCAAAATAGTCATTATGAAAAAACTCGGGAACTTGTCAAGCGTTTTCGACATGACTTCCCGAATTCCAAGTATGAATCTTCAGTAACGTTCTTAGCTGCTAAGGCATTATTGAAACTTAGATTGCTGGATGAGGCGAGGATTGAGGCGCGTGGTTTGATGCTTAAATTTCCAAGCTCTAAATATGTTGATGACTCGCGGTTTATACTTGCGGAATGTGACGTGTTATCTGAGTGCTGGGATGACGCGCGCGAACATATCGGCTGGATACGAGGTTTTTCCCAAGATCAGGAACTTATCCAAAAAGCGAGATGTCTTGGTGATGAATTGGATGCATATCAGAAATTATTGAGGAGTGTAAATAATAAAAACATCCCTTCCAAAACACCCAAAATCGGTTTAGTTCTGCCATTAGGGAAGCCCGAAGCCGATGCTGCCAATGATTTCTTTCAGGGCTTCAAACTCAAATGGGATGAACTGGCTAAGGGTGAAGTCATAGTCTACGACAGCGAAGCCGATCCAATCAAAGCGGTCAGACTGGCGCAAATGCTTATTCGCGAGGATAAAGTGTGGAGCGTTATTGGTGGGCTTGATCCGGCTGAAGCTTCCGGACTGGCTGCCGTTGCTGAAGCTGAAAAGGTTCCGTTTCTGACTACTGCCTGCGGTGTTGGCGGACTGGCTGGTATTGGAAAATATGTTTTCCAGGGATGTGCGGATTATATTAATGTTGGTAAGGCTTTAGGAAATTATGCGATACAGGATTTGGGATTGAAGCGTTTTGGTATCCTGGCGCCGCTGAACCAATCGGGACGGCAGATCACACAAGGTTTTAAGGAAGCAATTACAACCCAGGGTGGTGAAATTCTGGTTGAAGAAGCATATTACCCCGGAACACAGGATTTCAGGACTCAGTTTAAGAAGATCAGGGAAGTTGGTTTACGATTCGCTTATGATGATTCATTAAGAAACTATTATACTTTGAATAAATATGTCTTAATTGATGAAAAGCGATTCAAACCGAAGAAAGAACTTTTACAGCCTGTTTTGACAGCAACTGGCGATGTTTGCACGATTGGCAGCGATACTATCAGAACCTTATCGGATGCGTTACTCGATTCACTCTGGAAAACTGACCATGAGCGTCTTAATGAATGGATGACGCTTACCAAGAAAGAACTTGATTCGCTTGAAATTCCGTTGAAAGTGTATGAAGGTTTCCTATTGGTAGTCGAGCCCGGGGCAATTGAGATAACGGCGCCTCAGTTTGCGCGTTTCAACCTCGAAACTCAGTTGCTCGGCGACGAAAACTGGGCGGATCGCGATGTTCTCTCGCGGGTTAGCAGATACACTGAAGGAATGATCTTCGCTGAACCGATTGCATTGGCACGAGGCGGTGAGGAATATTTCCAATTCAGCGCTGAAGTGTCGAAACTTACAGATGCTAATCTTAATCGGTATCACCTTGAAGGAGAACGAGCAGCCCGAATGATGGCGTTTGCAGTATCAAGAGCTAACAATCCTGAGTCAATGCGAGTGGCGTTATCACAGATTCGAGACCTTGAGACCTGCTCTGGTAAAGTTACATTACTGAAGGAGGAGAGAGTTGATCGTCACGTTACTTTGACAAAATATAAGTTTGGTGAGTTTGAGGCAGTGAACGAATGACGCTTCTCCAAGGTATGATTATGGGGGTGGTGCAGGGATTGACGGAATTCCTGCCGGTTTCTTCCAGTGGTCATTTAGCGTTGTCGAGAGCGCTGCTTGGCGCTGGTCCCGCTGAAGACTTAGGCTTCGAGGTTGCCGTTCATGCCGGTACTTTGATTGCAGTGCTGGTCTATTATCGAATTAGAATATTGACCATCATTACCGAGTCTTGGAGCGGCAAGGGTGAGGGAAGACGCTGGGTGTTGTGGATAATAGTAGGAACTATACCGGCTGGTGTGATTGGAATTGCCTTTGAGGATAAAATTGCTGCGCTATTTAACAATATTACATTGGTGGGCGCTGCCTGGATATTTACCGCTCTACTGTTATTCATTTCAGAAAGATATTGCAGGGAAAAAACATCCGCTGGAAAGATGGGTGTCTGGCGTGCGATTGCCATTGGGTTTGCTCAGGCTTTAGCAATCATTCCTGGAGTATCGCGATCCGGATCTACAATTGGCATTGGATTACTGACAGGCGTCAATCGCAGATCCGCCGTAGATTTTGCTTTTATTTTATCGCTGCCATCAGTCGGTGGAGCAATTATTCTGACCATCCCGCATTGGTTGGACGGTTCCGTCATCTTCAGTATAGCGCATCTGGTCGGTGGTATAGCGGCTTTTTTTTCCGGTTATCTGGCTATTGCATTGATGATTAGGGTTGTGTCAGGTGGGAAAATGGTTTGGTTTGCGTTGTATTGTGCTGTTATCGGGGTTGCAGCCTTATTCATTTGATAGGATGGTTTCACATTAAAGCATTTATGCGTAATTATCTATCACCTTATTTTGTCATTCCCTTTAAAATAAGCGTTCAGAGTGCGCGCTTCAGCGCGTAAAGTCTATAGAATGCGAGATATAGCTCACACGCGCTGAAGCGCGCACTCTGAGCTTTATTTTCATATATGGTTGAGTCGCCCGCGACATGGCGTTTCCCTTGAAAAATCGTAGCGCTGGCGTCTCACCGGTAAGGGGGGGGCAAATGCCAGCAAGATGCCAGCGCTACGAAGTTTTTCATACTTCAAAAGACATTGCATAAGCGACAAGAGTGTTGCTTCTACTATTTCTATAGGGAATGACAAAATGCAGATTTGTTTAGACATAATTTTCTTTTTCCGTATACCAAAATACGGATCACCATCCCAGCATAAGATTCCTGGATGATCTATGGTTATCCCTGATCCTGTTAGCAATGATAGCCGCCAGATTACGCATTAAAACATAACCAATCCTGTAATTATTTTCCATTAACTTAACCAGTTGATCATATTCCAACTTATACACAATCATTTCAATATCGGCGCTTACAGTTGCTGATCTTGGAGCGCCGTTTGCCAGAGAAAACTCACCGAAAATCGCCGGTGCGCTTATATGAGTAAGCACTTCTTCCTTGAATTGTATCGTTGGTAGCATCATTCGAACGGAAACCTGTCCCTCATTTAGGATAAAAAGGTCTCGAGTATTGGAATCCTCTTTTATTATCGTTTTTCCCTTCTTGAAATGCAGTTCGACTGCTATCCCCGCAACTTCGTTAAGTTCCTCGTCTGTCAAGTCTAATCCTAATCCGGAGTTGATTAGAGATTTCTTGATGGATTCAATGTCCTGTTTCATTGAAGTTAGAACCATAGATACTCCTGTGATTTATTAAATTGAGTAAAAACTTGGGGGTGAGGACATTCACGTCTGCCTTACCCAGTGTTACTTAACAGAGTAATGATAATGCTAATCACTAAATATAGAATTATTACCAGGTATTGTCAAGTTTGGTAGGAGATAAGATAGAATTCCGTTCAGCTTATCATCCTTATCATGGTGCAGGTAAATTAAATTCAAACGTAGCGATCTTATCCCGTAACGGGTAGAGTAGATCCTGTTTCAGACGATGGTTGCGGTATTTCGCCGTGCGCTGAGCGCCCCAGATATTAGCGGCGTGAAACGTCAGAGTAATGGAGGCGAGCGCTGCCGTTCCTACGCGCGCTTTATTGTTGGACAATTCATAACGATACGCCATCCAGGTCGCCAGACTGAAAGTCGTGACCATTACGAAAGCTTGTAATGCATCAACAGTATGACCGCAATAAATCTGACCGCTGCCTGGAATAACCGTTGATAACAAAGTTGATATATGAGGGTTTTTCCGTTTTATTCCCTCAATAGCTGACATTCGTTTAGTCCAGGATTTCACAATTTTAGCACTCTCATCGTCAAAATGATCAGCAAGAAATTCAAACTGTATACAAGCCTCTTTATAATTGCCTCGCTCTGCTGTTATCCATGATAGAAAAAGATTTGCATTGTCCGAGTTTGTTATACTAACTGATTGATAAAATTCCATTTCCGCCATTGGGAAGAGTTTTTGCGCAGCATAATTCAACCCTAACAAGATATGCGCTCGCGATTGCTGGCGTTCTGTTATATTTTCATTTGACAAGTAGTTTCCGACGCCAATAGCCACTTCATGGAAATCCCGAAGAGCAAGGTTACACCGTGCAACCTGGTACTGGCAGACCTTCTTAACGCTGTCAATTTCGCTGAAGAAGTAGACTTCTTTGTAAATCGTAATCGCTCTTGAATAATCACCTTCAGCAAAAAGACAATCCGCCCAATCCAAACGAGTGGGATGATGGGATGGTCTGGGTATGGAATCCTGGGCATAGCAGAGATATAAAGGTTGTGACATCTCCGATTCAAGGAAGAAATCATCGTCGAGCTTAAGAACGCCATCGTCTTTGGTTTTGAATGGATAATTCTGCGATGAAGCGAAGTTCTCTCGGAAGTAATACCTGTCGAAGAAGCGGGTTGTGCCGCTTAGCAAGCCATATTCAACGATGCTTCGAGATGCGAAATTTGAACAGGATGTGTAAAACGGACAACGATGAAGAGATCGCTCGGAGGAATGTTTCTGGTAAAGCTCGATAAGCGAAAGCGCAAGCGTCTGATAAGGACCAGGAGCTTGCGCTTTCGATAGTAAGATTGTATCAGCAGCAGGGATGAATAGCGGATTCGTTCCTGATGACGATCCTTGCGTTGGTTGTATTAACAGCAAAGTAAGAGAGACAAAAACAAACATCCTGATAATTACAGATTTCACATTGATGGACTGCGTTTTAATTTCCTTCCAACTTTTCCTGTTTAAACTTGTAAACTTGTAAACTTTTAAACTTACGACAGACAGGATGTCTGTCCTACCCAATTGGTAACGGGTAGGATAGGCATTCTTGTCTGTCATCCACAGCAATATAGATGGAGTCAGACAGGAGTGTCCGACCTACTTATAATTGTAGTAGGATAGACACTCTTGTCTGTCAAACTATTGTCAATTAGTCACTGGAATCAACGGCACAGCCAGTGTGCGAAGTTGTCCTTCGTCATCCAGAGCGCCAAGTACTGCATAGCGTTGCATTTTGCCGTCTTTATAAGCAGTTACAAGCTCGACGTGGATCATATTCGGTTCCAGATGCCACATAGCGCCGCTGACGTAATCAACAATCATTCCGAGAATGCCGCCGCAGATAAGATTGCCGACAAACCACATATTGAAGGTTTGTGATGAACGACAATTAGAATTCCCGTCTAACGACAATTAAAATTCCCACATTGAATAACTGAATCAGGTATACTATTCAGATCATATATAAGGAGGATCTGAATGGTCACTGATCAACAGGTGAGG
>JAVCDD010000066.1 GCA_030765125.1 Candidatus Hatepunaea meridiana | reverse complement strand
CCTCACCTGTTGATCAGTGACCATTCAGATCCTCCTTATATATGATCTGAATAGTATACCTGATTCAGTTATTCAATGTGGGAATTTTAATTGTCGTTAGACGGGAATTCTAATTGTCGTTCATCAGACAAACGATGAATTGATTGAAAAAGCGCGATCTGTCGTCAATTCACGGACTATTGCACATGGATTCACGATTGGCGATGTCGGGGCTGCCCTCTTAAGCGGGAAGGGTAATGTTCATGTTGGCGTTTGTATTGACGCCGGAGGCGGGATTGGATTCTGCGCTGAACATAGTGCGATTGCCTCAATGGTTACCCATGGGGAGCAACGCATAAGGAAGATCGTCGCCGTTCTAAGTGACGGAACAATTCTCCCGCCGTGTGGCAGATGCAGGGAATTCATTTACCAGATAGACCGTCGAAATCTAAATGATACGGATGTCATCATTGGCAAAGATCAAGTTGTGAAGCTCAGAGAACTTCTGCCACATTGTTGGGATGAAGTGTTTGAAAAATAATCCAACAGATCACCTGACACGGATGAACCGGAAGAAATCGGACAAGGATATACAGGATGAACAGGATTTATGAAGGCTTGTGTGGTTCGACCCCTTTGGGGGCACCTTAGGGTTTGCAATTGATACGGTGGGTTGTCACCCACCGTTATTCATATTCATTCACTTCGGGAATGCTTTAAGTACGCACCAGTCGGATGAACTGCCTTTTTCTTTCACTTTCATACTTTCACACTTTCACTCTTTCTTGTTTTCGCTATTCGCTATTCGCTATTCGCTATTCGTCATTCACACTTTCACACTTTCGCACTTCCTCCCTTATTATCATTCTGAATGTTTAATCCATTTATCCCGTAGATATGTTTTAATTCTAAGTTTGATTGCGTATAATATATGAGTTATAGAGCATCACAGGTAAATACTCGCAAGCGCGGAAGTTTACACTAATAAAATTAAAGGGAAAAAATGATAAGATACTTCATTCTTTGTATTACATTCATATTTTGCATTATCGTACCTTTCAAAACCTTTGCAGATATAAATACTTTCACAAAACCTGAAAACAATTTTGCATGCGGCAAGAGTGTCGCATCTACTGATGTCTATTCGGATGCAAACAGCGTTCAACTTGAATATGATCTAACCAACGTTTCTCAACAAACGGTGGAACTTGACGGGGAAACTTTTACGTCCTCCACAATCACTAATGAGGGCGCTACTTATGATTACGGCAAGCCGGTTCTACCGTCGATAAGCCGGTTTATTATAGTTCCCCCGGACGTCGGTCTTGAGCTGAATGTAACTGTAGGAAGGACAAAACAAGTTCAAACCGGTCACCCACCCGCACTGTGTATGGATGAGGAATTGAGTATTGAATATCCGAAATTACAACATCACAACATCACAACATTATCTTTATCCGCGGGTTGTCGCTGAAATGTCTGCTCCGACCATAATCCGCGGCGTCCGGTTGGTGAAGATTACAACCTATCCTGTCCAGTATGATCCGACCACAAAGACTTACCTTCAACATGAAAATATCAAGACGGAAATATTGTTCACCGATGATGAACCTGTTAATCCGGTGCGAAATCCGGATCGGAAATATCGAAGTCGTGAGTTTGTTAAATTCATCAACGCTCTGACCGTCAATGCAGAAGTGTTGAATTTCGATGATGCTGAGTCCATTTCACCTTATGCGGGACATTACCTGATAGTTGCTCACGAGAATTGTGTTATCCCCGCTCAAGAATTTATCGAATGGCGGCGTAAGTCCGGTTACAAGGTTGATATTATTGTAATTGATGCTGACGATTCCCGTAATAGCGATCTTATAAAAAACGAAATTCAAGAAAAATATGACGAGTATCTTGATCAGGGAATAGCTCCTTTTGATCAAATTTTATTGATTGGTGACAGAGCCAACTATTCCAACTGCGGTCCTGCGGCACAATGGGTGCTTGAAGCGGAATCGGGAGAAAGCGTCTGGTTCAGCCCGCATCATGCAGATTACCTCTATGCGCTTTTAGAGGGAGACGACCACCATATGGAAGCTGGTATATCGCGTTGGCCCTCCGGTAATGCCAATACAATGGCGCTCACTGTGGGGAAGACGCTTGCTTATGAAGCTGAGCCATATATGGAGGATACCCGCTGGTTCACACGCGGAGCAGTCGGATCACAGCATTGGGGAAACAATCCGGATGCCGGATGGCACGTTACAACGCATACCAATGTCCGTTGGGGCGCGGAAGTGCTTAAATACCTTGGGTATGATGATATCAGAGTTTACGAGAATTACGAGCATGATCCGTGGGGACAGCATTATGGTCCCTGGATAACCGGAGTCCTGAACACTGGAATGAACGTTATTATCAACCGCGCTGAAACATTAAATTTTCAGGGGAATTTTTGGGGTGTCGAGAACAACGTTGTGTTCCCGATTCGTCTGAACTCCTGTGGACATGGTGAGTATGGCACCTGGAGTATGCTTAGATCAGGAGATGGCGACAACCTGAAGGGCGTGGTTGCTTCCACGACCGGATGGGGCAGTCCGCCAACTATCGCGATGAGTATCGCCTGGTTGGGGCTCGTTAAAGGTGTGTTAATACACGATATGAGCTTCGGTTGGGGGCGCGTCTTTGCTACCACTAATTTCGAGAAATTCATTCCCAACGTCCGGCTTCATCTACACCCGGTTTATCTGCATGTCAAGTCTGATATAGATTGCTACGGAGACCCCGGTATTCAACATTGGCGCGGTGTACCGCAGATTTATGAGATGGAGCATGTTGATGCAATTACTCCGCAAGCTCGAATAGTCGAGGTAAACGTCTTTGATCCGGATAATGAAGAGCCGCTTGAAGGTGGACGTGTTTCCATTTATGTACCTGGCGATCTGCCGGATGACGCCGATGATTATGCTGAACACGAATTCTTTATGATAACGAGTTTTACCGATGAAGACGGCATTGCCCGTTTTGTTTTCGATGAAGATCAGCAGTTTGAAGAAGGAACGATGTACGTAACGCTTACCGGGCGCAGCATTCTCCCGCGCTTCGGTGAGATAGCGATTGAGACGCCCGCTTCAGCGATTGATCTAATTGATTATGAACTAACAGAAAGTGAAGGAAATGAAGATGGTGAAGTGAATCCCGGTGAAACATTCAATCTTACTTTAACAGCAACAAATTCAGGCGAAAACGAAGCGGTTGAAAACGTTACGGCGGTTGTTACTTCGTTATCGCAATGGGTGGAGGTTGAAGAGAATCACGTTCAGTTCGGTTCGATTGGAGCTGGATCTGAAGCTGACGGAGAAGGGAATGTATTCTTACAAATTCATCAAGCCTGCCCGGATGGTGAAGCGAGACCATCGACTCAGCCTGTTTTACTTGTTGAGTTTACAAGTGGTGAAGCAATCTGGCGATCCGGTATACAATTAGTTCCGGCAGCGCCTAATTTCACAGTCAGCAATATCCCTGAAGGAATTATCATTCCCACTGATCGGTATGAGCTTGATATTGAAATCGAAAACAGCGGGAGCATAAATAGCCCATCATTAAGCGCCGAGTTGATTTCATTTGACGAAGATATTGAAGTTATCGAGTCCGCTGCTGATTTCCCTGAGATAGAAACCGGGGAACAGGTAACTGTATCCGGTGATAATTTTGTTATTCTGGGTAGTGAGTTAGCCATACCCGGGTCAAAGACTCGGATGATGTTGATTTTAACAACTGAAGATGGATTTGTTGACACCGCCCATTTTGAACTGCAAGTATCGGAGGCACGGGATGAAGCTCCTCAGGGACCGGATGATTATGGTTATATATGCTTCGATGATACCGATTCTGATTGGGAGATGGCGCCGGAGCACGAGTGGTTAGAGATCAGCCTGCTTGATGACGACCGCGATTACAATGGCAGCCGTCATACAATCCGAACACAGGGATGGAAACTGCATACAGACTCCGAATTGAAGCAAACGGAGACGTTATCAGTACAAATTCAATTGGCGCTGCACGGACGGTTGATCTTGACACGTTAGGTCTGGGAATTGAGTTCGGTGCATCTGTTTCATGGTGGGTGGAAGCGATCTCAGGCGACGACACGCTGGAATGCAACGCTCGTTTTACATTCAGAGTATTAGGTGTTTCTGACGAAGATGAATTAATGCCTGTGAAATTCGGAATACAATCCATCTATCCAAATCCATTTAACGCACAAATGACGGTTAGATTCAACGTTGAGACACCAAGCCGGACAAGTCTGATTGCATATAATCTGTCAGGACGAGCTGTGGCTGTGCTGTATAATGACATTCCGAAGGTTGGCAGTCGGAAAGTTGTGTGGGATGCTTCGGGATTGGCGGCTGGTATTTACCTATTAGAGCTTAGATCAGGATCATGTATTGAGGTTGTTAAGGCTGTATTGGTCAAGTAATCCGGATTACTCGTAATTGATGTCTCGGGAAAATAAGGGGACAGTATACCTATTTTTCTATGGACTGTCGCTATTTTAAAGAGTATTTATAAAAATAGGTATACTGTCCCCTTATTTTCCCAGCGAACTTCGTACTTAGTGTCTGACCGAAAACCCATGTTTATCTGGATATTAATCCCCTTTTGTCATTCCCGCGAAGGCGGGAATCCAGGAGAAACAATAGATTACCTGGATTCCCGCCTTCGCGGGAATGACAAAAGGGGGACTTTTCGGTCAGGCACTACTTAACAAAGTAAGGCATTTAAGACATATTAAAATAATCTTGACACTTAAATGAATACAAACCTGACACGTCGTGAATTCCTGGCATTATCATACAGGTATGGTTTGCTTTTGGGCAGTGCGAGTGCGCTTTTATCAAGTCCACCCTTGTTTAGCTGGCTTTTCAGCTCATCTATTGGCAGCGCTGAGGCTTCCGATAAGCTCAAGGAACTGATCCGCACTGCGCCGCGAGCGCGCTTCTGGGCATCGTCTACTGATGCTGCCAGTAATTGTGCGCTCTGTCACGGGCAGCCTATGCCCTTCAACAGCTTCGATCACGGTGATGACTTCATTCAATGTCTCCTGTGTTCGCAGAATTGTGTCATTAAGGAGGGCAAACGCGGTAAATGCAACACTCGCATTAATATAAACGGTGAATTACGCACCCTCTCGTATGGCAGACCTGTTTCGGTTCACGTTGATCCTATTGAAAAAAAGCCTTTCTATCACTTCCTGCCCGGAACAGCAGCCTTCTCACTTGCCACAGCCGGCTGCCCGCTTAGCTGCCAGTTTTGCCAGAACTGGGAGTTATCACAAGCCAAACCGGAAGATATTCCCGTCAAATATGTTCCTCCATCCGATATAGTCGAAGCTTCACTAAACCGTTATGCACCCATCATTGCTTATACTTACAACGAACCGACCGTATTCACCGAATATCTCCTGGACATCGCTCGCCTGGGGAAAAAAGAAGGTCAACGAAGCGTGATTATTAGCTGTGGGTTCATGAACGAAGCTCCATTATCTGAAATGTGCGAAGTATTGGATGGGATCAAGATTGACCTGAAAGGCTTCAGTAACGATTTCTACCAAAAGGTATGCGGCGCTGAGTTAAAACCTGTGCTACGGAGCATCAAGCAGGTTGCCCGTAGCGGTGTGCATCTCGAAATCGTCAATCTAGTCGTACCGACTTTGAACGATTCCGATGAGATGTTGAACGGATTAGCCGAATGGATAGCCGGTGAAGTCGGACCTGATATACCTGTTCATTTCTCCCGCTTCCACCCTGACTATAAAATGCTGAACCTGCCACCAACTCCAATTGCGACCCTCGAACGCGCACGGGACATCGCACTGGATAAAGGGCTTCACTACCCCTTTGTGGGCAATGTCCCAGGACATCCGGGAAATAACACGTTTTGCCCGAAATGCGGCAAAACGCTCATTGGACGGCAGGGATATTTCATTCGGTTTAACAATGTTGTGAACGGGAAGTGCAAGTTCTGCGGTGAACCGATTGCGGGTGTGTGGTCGTAAAAATTATAGCGTAACACAAACTGCAGGCTTTAGGCTTTGGGCTGCAGTCAAATCCAAAAGCCTAAAGCCCAAAGCCAAATTACAAGATAAAATGAAAAAAATCTACCTTCTCATATTTGCAGTCTTCCTGCTGACACAAGGTTGCTCCGGTGATAACTCATCAGACACGATATCTTCCCAGGATATACGCTCCCCCGCCGTTGCCGGTAAATTCTATCCCGGAGATACGGAAGTACTCAGGGCTGCAATAGGCGCCTACCTCGCAGACGCTCCTGATAGCTATACGTTCTCATCACCTCCAGTTGCCTTGATAGCGCCTCATGCCGGATATATTTATTCCGGTCAGATCGCTGCAGATGCTTACCGGCAAGTTATGGATTTCAAGTACGACCTGATAGTAATTATCGGTACGAATCACACCACAGCCGGTTTTAATGATATTTCCATTTATCCAAAGGGGTATTATCGTACACCACTCGGTCTGGTGGAAATTGATAATAAGATCACTCAGAAGCTACTTGACGCAGATGATAATTACAGCTTCAATCCAGCAGTACACCGAGGGGAGCACTCTGTCGAAGTAAACATACCATTCATCCAGCATCTATTCCCGAAAGCAAAGATAGTTGCTGTGGTAATGGGCACAAGCGATCTAAAGCAGTGCACACGATTCGGTGAAACGCTTGCGGAAATAGTAAAGGATCACCGGACTTTAATAGTCGCCAGTTCCGATCTCTCCCATTATCCGGATTATGACGATGCTGTAGTAGTTGATAATAAGGTGCTTGACGCAATAGTGTCTATGAATCCGAAGAAAGTTCAGACAACCATTAATCAGCAGATGCGCAAAGGGATGAGAAACCTGTCCACCTGCGCTTGCGGAGAAGGACCTATCCTGACGGTGATGGCAGCAGCTAAAGCAATGGGTGTCGAACAAGCTGTCAAAATCAGCTACGCCAATTCTGGAGATGCTCTTATCGGCGATGCTTCAAGGGTTGTGGGTTATGGAGCCGTTGTCTTTGGAAACCTAAATAATTCTCCGAACTTGTCTGAAGGAAATAAACAGACAGGAGAATCATTAAACAAAACAGATCAGAAAATGCTGCTCAGTCTGGCTCGTGAGACTATACATCGTTACCTGACTACTGAAACCGTTCCCTTACCAAGAGGTTTCAGTCCGTCAGCACAGAATCATCAAGGCGCTTTCGTCACCCTTCATAAGCATAACAATCTACGCGGCTGTATCGGTCACATGGCAGAAGATACACCGTTATATAGGGTTGTCGGAAAAATGGCGTTGCAGGCAGCGTTTAATGACAGGAGGTTCAAACCTGTAACGCTTGATGAATTGGATGACATCGAAATTGAAATATCTGTTCTAACGCCGTTCAAACTTGTTCCGTGCGCTGATGATATTGTGATTGGACGCGATGGTGTGCGGCTGGAAAAGAATGGACGATCCGCTGTGTATCTACCACAAGTAGCGCCGGAACAGGGTTGGACACTCGAAGAAACGCTCGATCACCTGTGTCAAAAAGCTGGGTTACCTGCAAGCGGTTGGAAGCGTGGAGCGAAGCTTTATACGTTTCAGGCGGAAGTTTTTTGTGAATAGAGATTATATTATTATTCCCCGAAGAGGGATAATCCTTTAACACCTCACATTTAGATATGTTTTACAACCTCCTCCTAATAGGCATCATCTCCATCCTCGGACAGGTGGTCATCCTGCGGGAACTATCTGTTGCTTTCTTTGGCATTGAACTCATCTATATACTCGCAATCGGTATCTGGCTGTTCTGGACAGGGATCGGCGCTCTCATTGGAAAAAAGACCTTCATGCCTGCTCCCTCATCTATCATCTTTTTATTTATCCTGCTTGGTTTTCTTTTTCCATTAGACATAGCCTTCATTCGGAGAGTACACATCCTGTTCGGTGGCATCCCCGGAGCATACCTGCCGTTTACGCACCAGTTGATTGCGATGACACTATCTCTCTTGCCGGTCTGTATAATATTAGGACTACTCTTCCAATGGGCGGCGAAGCTGTATGTAAACAATGGTGGGAAAACGCTTGCGCGCGCTTATTCTATCGAGTGCATCGGCGGGGTGTTAGGTGGGCTGGCGGCGACCTGGTTCTTGCGATTGGGCGTTCAGAATCTCCACATTACGTTGATTTGTGGAATTATCTCCTTGAGCGCCGCAATAATCTACACAAACAGAAAACACAATACATTATGTCGATTATCCGCTGTAATCATAATCTCCTTATTGGTGATTGCCTCATTACACACATCTACACTTGACCGCTGGATGACGCGCTGGAGCCATCCCAACCTCCTCGATACACGGGACACACCTTACGGCAGAGTAACCGTCAGAATGCTTCATCAACAGCTTGCTGTATTTGAAAACAACGTACTCAGCTTTGAGAATGAGGGAACGGCAGCAGAAGAATTCGTCCACCTGTCAGCCTTGCAGCACCCTGAACCGAATGAAATCCTATTACTCGGCGGCGGTACGGAAGGTTTGGTTGAGGAATTGCTTAAATACTCACCACAAAGAATTGATTATGTTGAATTGAATGAGATTATGTTTAATATGATATCACTGCATCTACCAGAAAGAACGAGGAAATCGCTTGAAACAGATGTAGTAAAAGTGATAATTGGTGATCCGCGGTGGTTCTTAGAGATAACCCGCTATCAGGGCGCCGTCCCTGACAGCAAGGCTCACAACGATGCTGTCAACCGCGGCGGGTTGACAGCGAGAAATTACCGCGAGGGATTGACAGCGGGGGATTGCGACAAATACGACCTGATAATAGTCGCTATGCCCGAACCAACGTCCGGTCAGACAAACCGGTTCTACACACGCGAGTTCTTCCGGAGTTGTGCGTCCAGACTAAACACCGAAGGCGTACTTGCCTTCAGACTTCGATCAGCCGAAAACCTATGGACACCGCAACTTAAACAGCGCACAGCAAGTATCTACAAAGCGTTAAAAGCAGAGTTCCCTTATGTTACAGTCCTGCCCGGAGTAACTAATATCATCACCGCTTCGATTGACTCATTGCCAACCAACCCTGAAATCCTATCCGAAAGACTGAAAGATTGCAAAATTTCGACACGAATGATCATTCCCGAATACATCCATTATCTATACACCAACGACCGCTTCTTCCAGGTTCGCGACATCCTGAACAGCATAGACGCCCCCATCAACAGTGACAACCGTCCAATCTGCTACCAGTATGCGCTGATGATATGGTTGTCCAAGTTTTATCCAGGAAAATATGGGGACAGTATACCTGTTTTATCATACATCCTTCAAAAGCTTAATGCTACTAAAATTACAGGTATACTGTTCCCATATTTATTATTCTTAATACTAATAATAACCTTCTTTTCCATACGAAGAAATCCTGCCGTTCGTAGAATCGTTCTGGTGGGATTTGCCGGGTTTGTCGGAATGATAATGGAGACTTTGCTGATCCTTCATTATCAGGTTAAGAGTGGAGTTATATACCAGGACATCGGTTTCCTGTTGATGGCGTTTATGTCCGGGCTGGCAATTGGAGCTTATTTAGTAGGCAGGTGGAAACCGGGACAGGGAAGAATCAACGCCCGATGGTTAGGCGCAATACTGCTTATCGGTTTTAGTCTTCTGAACATAGTCATTATGCTGACGATTAATACAGGATTCATAACCGGGTTATTGAGCGTAAGTTTACAGCTTGTCCTGATCGGGATTTTCGTGGCAGGAGTATTCGCTTATGCCAGCCTTGACAGGGTCACCGATCAACGGAACGTCGTTTCCCCTCTATACGTCGCTGACCTGATAGGAGGCTGCCTGGGAAGCTTGCTCGGTGTCCTGTTCCTTATTCCGATGCTGGGACTGATGACGACAGCAGGATTGATGGGAGGAATGGCGGTGATTTGTTTGATTTTGATTGAGTGGAGGAGGTGAACTTTGATTTATATCGTGTTTCAAATATTTCTAATCAGAGCTTCTATTCTATCCTTAACCCCTCCAAACCCACCATTAGACATAATCACAATAACATCGTCTTCTTTTACATCCCGCTCGACTTCCTCGACCACTTCATCAAATGTCTGAGCGGCTAATCCTTTCACGCCAATCTTATTAAGCTGCGAAATTACAGCTTCAGAATTTAATCTCTCTGCCATCGGAATTCGCTCTTTCCTATGTAATGGTGCAAGGATAACCCTATCAGCTTGACCTAATGCCTCAATCAATTCATCAGCGAAAATATTGCGCACCATCGTATTGGATCGCGGTTCAAACAACGCCCATATTCTCCTTTTTGGGTATTGATTGCGTATTCCGGATAGTGTAGTCTTTATTGCCGTTGGATGATGTGCAAAATCTTCCCAGACTGCGATACCGCTGACGTCAACAAGAAGCTCTAAACGCCTCTTCACACCGCGAAAGCTCCTTAAAGCCTCCAAAGCAATCTCTTTATGCACACCAATTCTGAGCGCAACTATCGACGCAACCAGTGCATTCTTAAGATTATGCTCCCCCATAAGACTGAGTTCTATCGCGCCGGTTAATCCTTCCGGACCGGTAAATTCACCACGCCCTCCCCCCTGCTCTGGTTTGGTGATATCTTTGATGACCCAATCACAACCATCGCTGCCATAAGTCTCAACATCACAGAATGCATCGGAAGCTACTTTACGAACAAGTGGATAATCTCCGCAAGCAATCAGTTTCCCATTTCGAGGCAGTAAGCGGGCAAATCTCCAGAAAGCAGTTTCAATTGCGTCAATACTATCGTAAATATCCGAATGATCGTATTCAATCGAAGTAAGGACGGCTATGCGAGGTTTATAATGAAAAAACTTAGGACGCTTGTCGAACCAGACACTGTCGTATTCGTCACCTTCAATAACAAACACATCGCCACCACCCATCCAGCAAGGCACTTCAAGGTCGAGTGGCATCCCACCCAACATCCAACCGGGGTCTCGTCCTGCATAACGTAGAATATGAGCAATCATTGCAGTGGTTGTGGTCTTACCGTGAGTACCGGCAACGACAACCGGACATTTCCCTGTCAGGTAGCGTCTCGATATCAAATCCGGCAGCGAAATCAGATTGCATGCCTGATCCATCGCAGCTTCAAGCTCCGGATTGCCTCGAGAGATGGCATTGCCTACAACGATTAAGGCATCTGAAGGAATGTTATCAGGCTTGTAACCCTCTAACAACCTAACATCTTGATCGTATAGAAAATCACTCATCGGAGGGTAAATACCGCTGTCAGACCCGGTTACATCAAAACCAGCACGATGCAGTTCAGCCGCTACCGCAGCCATAGCCGTCCCGCAAACTCCTATAAAGTGAATCCGTTTATAGTTACAATCTTTGAATAATTCTGACATACTTCTTTGGAAATTCTTAGTTCAGAGTTCAACCTTCAGGTTGTTTTTAGTTCAGAGTTCAGCCTTCAGGCTGTTTTTAAGTATCCACAGGAAAAACACGCTGAAGCGTGAACTCTGAACTCCGAAATTTGTATCTTTGTGTCCTTGTGGTGAAAAGAACTCCACCTTCATTTACTTAGCAGCTCGCTCGGTATTGTTACCTTATAATTATCCCATTTCTCGTTGTTTACGATTCTGCCATATCCATCCAGAAGGAATTTCTGCTCAATATCTATCATAATAAAATCCCGTTCTTCCATCATAGCTGCAACCGCTGTACTCAGAACACCTGCATACGGATCGAGCACAACCTCCCCCCTATCGGTAGATTTACTGATCAGCAATCTCAGGAGATCAACTGGTTTCTGGGTTGGATGAAGCAGTTTGCTGCTGAAGATTTTGGGGAACTCAAGTATGTTATCCTTGCGTTTTCCTCGCAGTAACCGTCTTCCCTTATGTGCATAGATTATCCACTCATCTCGCGAGGCATAATCCCCTTTCAGATCACCTGAGCCGTGGTTGTTCTTCACCCAGATCAATGTCCGCTTCATCTTAAAACCAGCATTCTCAAAGGCGTGATAGAACCTTGGGTAAGTATCATGCCGGCAGAAGCAATAAAGGTGACGATCCGGCTTAAGCAATCGGAAAGTCTGAGCAGCAAATTGTTCGATCCAGTCACCTGGCATGTCGCCTATTAGATGATCGAATTTTTTCTTGACAATTCGTCGGTTGGATTTATAATGAATGGCATACGGTGGATCGGTGAGAACAAGGTCAATTGATTCTGATGGGAGGGTGGGCATAATCTGTAAACTATCCCCGTAATAAATGTGACCGTTCATATAAAACTTATCTTTCTATTATTATTGTAACGGGTCCATCATTGACCAATTCAACTTCCATTCTGGCGCCAAACTCACCACGTTCGACTATAATGTCTTCAGCTTCTAACAAATCACAAAACCGTTCATACAAGAATTTCGCTCTATTTGGTTCGGCAGCATCGACAAATGCAGGTCGACGTCCTTTTCTAACATCCGCATACAGCGTAAACTGTGAAACAACCATCACTTTTCCTGCGGTATCCTTCAACGACAGGTTCATCTTACAATTATTATCTTCAAATATCCTTAATCCGGCTAACTTATGAGCAGTCCATATTAGTTCATCCTCGCTGTCGTTATGCGTGAAGCCTACCAAAGCAAGGATGCCGCGGTCAATGCTGCTGATTACACTACAATTTACCTTAACGGAAGCTCGTGATACTCTTTGAATTACGGTTTTCATATTAATAATCTGGTAGATGATTTTGGAAATAGTAGAAGCGACACTCTTGTCGCTTGGGCAATATCTTTGAAATGCGAAAGTTCAAGCGAAAGAGTGTCGCTTCTACTATTTCTGGAAATATGGGGACAGTATACCTATTTTTTCTATGGACTGTCGTTATTTTAAAGAGTATTTATAAAAATAGGTATACTGTCCCCTTATTTCCTACGCGATACTCACTTAACAAAGTAGTACTACATAATCCTTATTTGATCTTCACCGACGATTTCTGTTAATCTTTGCATTACTTGCTGCGTAGGTCTAACCTTGTATCTATCCAGCAGCAGAGTTTTTTTATCGCCGTCAGGATATGTTAAGTCAATATATACCATACAGCTACCACGATTATCAGAAAATAGACTCTCAAGACGGTCGAGCAACGGGGGAGTAACATATTCTGCAGAAAGATTGATATGCAGCGCTTGTCCCCATATTTCAGCAGCCTGATCCAGATTAACAATCTCATCCACTATTAATTTGGGCTCTTCTTCCTCATCCTTGCGTGAGATACGTCCGGATAATCCAACCAGACTGTCCGTAATTAACCTATCACCAATACTTGCATACGCCTTTGGAAAAACCAACGCCTCGATTGATCCCGTCAAATCTTCGACCTTCAGGATCGCCATCATGTCACCTTTGCGAGTGTTTCTATGCTGCGCTGATGATATGACAACACATACTTTATAGCTTGTATCGTGAGTAAACTCGTCCTTATCGCCAAGAAGATATGTAGCAAGACCATCAATTTCACGAGCATAACTCGCCAATGGATGACTCGAAACATAGTAACCAAGAACCTTTTTCTCACGTAATTGCAGCTCACTATCCGGTAATTCATCCATATCGTGCAAATCCGGTGGTGGCAGAAAAATTCCACCCTCGTCATCATCGCCTCCGCCGCCAAAAAGAGTCGTTTGATTACGCAGTTTCTCCTCGGCAAAAGCATGCGCATAAGCAACGGCGCTCGATACAGAAGCAAGCATTGTAGCGCGGTTTGGACCAAGATCGTCAAATGCACCGGCATCAATAAGACTTTCAACTACTCTCTTATTAACGACCCGCAAATCAACTGAAGCTAAGAAGTTATGCAGCGAATTGAACGATCCAACCTCTGACCTGGCTTCAATGATTGCTTTAACGGCTGTATCGCCAACGTTCTTTATAGCCGCCAAACCGAATAGTATATTCTTTTCAATTGCTACAAACCTCGCCTCGCTTTTATTTATATCAGGCGGCATAACGGTAATATTATGAGAGCGACACTCAGCTATCAATTTCATCACCTGTTCAGTATTGTTACAGCGCACAGTTAAACATCCCGCCAGGTATTCAGGTGTATAATAGTGCTTTAGATAACCACATTGATAAGCGATAATTGCATAACCCGCTGCGTGAGCTTTAACAAAGCCATAGCTTGCAAACTGTGCCATTAGGTCATATATAGCTTCAGCCGTTTTCCTTTCAATACCGTTCTTTTCGCATCTATCAATAAATTCATCGCCAAGTGATTTCATAAGTTCCGGAATCTTCTTACCCATTGCTTTACGCAGTATATCCGCCTTGCCAAGTGAAAAATTAGCCAAATCAGTCGCTATACGCATCACTTGTTCCTGATAAGTAATTACTCCATACGTAGACTTCAGGATAGGTTCAAGCTTGGGATGAAGGTATTTTGGCTTGCGTTTTCCAAATTTACAATCGATATAAACCGGTATTTCCTTCATTGGTCCGGGACGATAAAGCGCATTCATCGCAACTAAATCTTCCAGCGTCTCCGGTTTAAGCTTCATAAGATACTTACGCATACCGCCGGACTCAAACTGGAACACGCCTACTGTATCACCCTCGCCAAAGAGCTTGAATACTCCAGGATCGTTATATTTTTCACCTCTCCCGTTAAAATCAATATCAATACCGCGCTTTTTTAGCGCTTTTTGTGCCAGATCAATTTCCTGAAGCGTTTGCAATCCCAGAAAATCCATCTTAAGCAATCCCAACTTATCTATCCAATTCATATCATATTGAGAATACATCTCATCATCATCGCTTTGCTTGCATACCGGGATATAATTGACTGTCGGACCGGGACAAATGACCACTCCGGCAGCGTGAGTACTGGCGTGTCGAATTGTCCCCTCGATAACAAGGGCGTGCTCGATAAGCTCTCCGAAACGCGGATCTGAAGCAATCAAGTTCCTTAATTCAGGTACATCTTTTATAGATTTTTCAATTGTAATTTCTTTGCCAATCAGTGGAATCAACTTCGCGATCTTATCTGATTCGGCATAAGCAAGCCCTAACACTCTGGCAACATCTCTGATAGCCGATCGCGCTGCCATCGTACCAAAAGTAATAATCCGGCAAACGCTGTCCTGACCATATTTATCTTTTACATAGTCGATAACTTCTTCGCGGCGATCATCAGAGAAGTCAATATCGATATCCGGTGGTGATACCCGTTCAGGATTGAGAAAACGCTCGAAGATCAGTTCATACTTAAGCGGATCAAGATTGGTAATACCGAGACTATAAATAACCAGACAACCGGCAGCCGATCCCCTGCCTGCACCGACTGGAATCCCGTGATCTTTCGCCCACTGTATGAAATCCGCTACTATAAGGAAATAATTGGCAAATCCGGTCTGTTTGATTACTTCAAGCTCGTATTTTAATCGTTCTTCTGCACCTTCCGGCAAACCATCGGGAAAACGTTTCTTCAATCCTTCATAAGCTAATTTTGTCAGATATTCATCAGCATTCAAGTACGGATCGGGCAAGTCAAAGATCGGAAAATGATTCTCGCCTAAAGGTATCTCCAGATTACACTTCTCTGCTATCTCAAGTGTAGAAGCTATCGCCTCAGGATAATCACTGAACAATTCAACCATCTCATCCGGCGTCTTTAGATAAAATTCTTCACCGTGGAATTGTTTTCGATTGGTATCTTCCCGTTGTTTCTGAGTACCGATACAAAGCAGCACATCCTGAACCTTGGCATATTCGCGCTTAATATAATGAGCGTCGTTAGTGGCAACCAGTTTGATGTCCATCTCATGCGACAGCTCAACCATAGGCGGAATAATTTGCTCTTGTTCATTTATCCCGTGGCGCATAATTTCAAGGTAGAAATCCTCGCCGAACAGGCTTTTGTAAAATCCTGCAACTTCCTTTGCGGCATTCATATTACCGGATAAGAGTATCTGAGGAATTTCACCTTCAAGACAGCCCGACAGACAGATTAATCCTTGATGGTATTCAGAAAGCAACTCTTTATCTATGCGAGGTTTATAATAAAATCCTGAAATATAACCCTCACTGGAGAGCTTGGTCAGATTCCTATAGCCGGTATAATCCTTGGCAAGAAGCACTAAATGATAATATCTGGTATCACCTTGACTGACTTTTTTATCAAAGCGAGACTTGGGAGCGATATAGAATTCACAACCGATAATCGGTTTAATCTTAGCTTTACGAGCAAGCGAATAGAATTCCAGCGCACCATGCAAATTACCATGATCGGTCAATGCAATAGCAGGAGCTTTCTGGTCAACAGCAGTCTGAACTAACCCTTTCAGGTGGCACATACCGTCGAGGATGCTGTAGTCGGAATGGTTGTGGAGGTGGATGAAGGACATTGTAGGTTATTACTCGGCTATTCTATCGTTTATAACATTATATAACCTCTTGAAGTCATCAGGTTGCTTCTCAAAAGGTTTTCTTACCAAATCTTTAACAACTTCATTGATTCTCATTCTACCCTGAAGTGAATTACCCCTTGCATCTCTTACTCTGAAGCATAAGTTTATTACTGTAGGAAGCACTGCTTTTCCTTTTATCATTTCAAGCCATTTTCCACATCCATATTCGATTTGCTCTTTTCCGCCTGTTATACGATCTAAAACGCTGCTGAAACGATTCTCAAGTCGTTTGTTTCCCACTAACTGCGAAAATTTGCGCTTATACTGGTCAAATTCCTGTCTATCCTTAAGCTTATTTATAGCGTTCTGCTCTGTATTAAACTCACTTACATCAGTAAATAACCGTATCCAGTTCTCTTTTAATTCCTCTCTAATCTGTATAATTACTAAATTTGCAGCATCAAAAAACAAACGTTCACTACATAAGTTTAGAATCAAAGTTCGCAATTCATCTTCGCTCTTGACCAGGTACTGTGATTTCAATAAGTATTCAGGTATAATGAAATAGTTCTCAAGTTCACGGCGAAACCAAACGAGAAGATTTGCTTTATCGGGATCGGGAAAATGATCCCAGCAATTTTGAATGAAATCATCATCGTGGTGATCTCTGTCGATGAGGAAATAGTAATTGGGATGCTCTTTTACCAGAGCTTCAGCGGCGGCAGTTATATAAAAAGAAGGTCCAAATGGTTTAACGCGAATCTCATTGGGAAGTAAATCACTTAATGCAATCGGATCAATGCTGTTTTCTTTCCCTTCAACGAATAGCGTGTGTAATACATCTTGCCGAACAACTTCACTGCTAACAGATATTTCGGGCTTAATCATTCCTGTTCACCCTTCGCCTTACGCAGTATCACACGATGGTTCTTATCAACAGCATCAAAAACATCCTCAGAATGAGATGCGATGATATATTGGTTATGAGGGGCTAATTCGTGAAGTTGATTAATGAATAAGCGATGCCACTCAGCATTCATATGAAGTTCAGGTTCATCGATAAGAATGATGCCTGGGTGAATCCTTGTATGCCACCAGATTGTGAATAGAGTAGTAATCATCTCCTTTTGACCGGAACTAAGACCATCGAAGGGGAATGTATATTCCCCGCGCGGCATTGCGATACGGATACCCATCCTGTTGTCCGGCGTCGGTCGTATTTTGTCTGATATTCTCCTATCGGCATAGTGTTTTACAAATTCATTTAATTTATCAAGCCCTGTTTTTGCCTCTTCAACACCCATTTCCTCCATCATATCCTTACTACTCATCATCAATCTGATAAGTTCAGCCTTAAAATCAGAATGAAACGCTGGAATTCCTGAATCGCTTCCTTGATAAACCCGTCCGCCATCTACAATTTCTTTGAGTTCCGGATCTCCTTCTCTTGTTTTACGATAACTATGAAAATATAAAAAAGGTGACAGCATCATTGGTTCCGGACTCATTCCGAGAAATGATGGCAAAAAGCGTTTTACAACTAAATCCTCCGTGAAAGCATAACCCATTGTGGAATCTGGATCTCCAATGATATCTCCTTTTAAAGAATAGTAACTATCATACTCACTAACATTCCTATAGAGAATAATTTCAATATTTGCAGTACCATTACTATTCTCGAATGTTCCCTCGATTACCGCTTGTTCTTTCCCTGCACGAATAAGTAGATCGCGAAGCATACCTTTATTATCAGAATCGAAAATCTTATAGAAAGCTCCATCACCACCTGAGATCGCTAAGAAAAGTAGTGAACAGGCTTCTAACACAGAGGTTTTTCCTACTCCATTTTTACTGCCAATGACAAGGATGTCAGGATCATTGGGCATAAGCGGTTCAGGAAAATCAAGTTCAAGTGAATCCAAAGCCTTAAAATTCTTAATTTTTAGATGTCGTAGTTTTATATTTCCAACTTTCTTGTTTGTCATTATAGCCTCCTTTAATAAACTGACGGTTTAGCTTTCAACAAAACCTTGTAAATCAAATCCAGTTTCTCTTTAATCTCCGGATCAATATCCTTAGGATTAACAAACCGAGCTAACTTATAATAACGATTCTTCCTGAATGAGTTCGGCAGTTCAAGTCGTTTGAAATATTTGTCAAACAATGGGTCAAGGAAATCATCTGTAGTTTTTATATCGGGTGACCATGGATCCGGTTTCCCTAAAGTACTTAATGCTATTGAAATATCAGATATTGATTCACACATCACCTCTTCTCTCCTATCCGCTTCTGCCTTTCCAAAAATATCATCTTCATTTAATTCACTACGGGCATAAGCAATCAGAACATCTTCTGTACAAAAGTAGTTCTCTATTTCACGTTTACTCCACATCAATTCAATTAATGAGGAATCTGTGTGTAGCTCTTTATCTAACCTGTCGAAAATGGCGATTCCTTTTAATTCTTTCTTTGCTTCTTGCAAGCCATAAAAATGATCCCTTGCCTTCTGAGGTAAATTGGTAGAAACATAATGAACGAACACATCTTCCAGATGTTCTTTTACAGGATGCTTAAGAATCGAAGCAAATTCCTGTAGTATAGCAAGATCGGATGAACCCTCCAAATACAGAACCCATCCCTTTGTCAGCGCCGGTAAGTATTGATCATAACCTATATCTTTAAGTGATTTAAGAACTTGACTACCTCTGTCGGTTATTGTATGAGGCTTTCCAATGAAAGCAACAACAGTATCCCTGCCGGCAGCTTCATTAAGAACGACTTCCGAATGACTGGCAATAATTATCTGCGATCCCTGTTCTTCTGCAACGGTTGAAAGTAACTGATATGTCTGGCGTTGACGCAGTATTTCAAGATGAGCGTCCGGTTCATCCAATAGCAATACGGTATTCGGGTTTGCATACATATACGCAAGTAACAGTATAGTCTGTTGTAAGCCACGTCCCGATACGGATAAGTCTAATTGCACCCCGTTTTTTTCCTTATAACTCATTGTTATTTCGCCACGAACTATATTAAATACCGGAGGCATAAGCTCAACGCCAAATAATCTTTTAATGTGTTCTTTGAGTTCTAACCAACTGGCATGAGTCTCTGATAAATCATAGACTTTATAACAGAGATTCCTCAATATTTGTGCGGTTTGACCTTCTCCGACAAGGACATTAATCCTCCCCGGTTCTAACTTGGGTTCAAAGGAAGCTAAACCGGACATAGGTGGCAGATAAGCGATCTGCACATTGTTAGCTTCCTTGGGAATTGACATCCTATCCAGTTTCTTTGAAGGTTTATTGATATTCCCGGTACGTAAAGGACGACAATAAAACAATTCAGGATTTACATAATCAAATTCAAGACCACATGACCAGGATTTCCCACCTGTTATCCCATCAACAATAATATCAATACGAATATTGCTTGTTGATTGTTTTTTATTAATCAATTCAACATTGCGAACGTGTAAATCAAACCAAAGCAGTCTCGTTGACGGAACCGGCATCGAGATAAGATCATTCCTGTTAATTGTTACAGCGATTCGCTCCTTTAAATCAGGCTTCTCGCTGAACCTTTCATTCCAACGCTTCAGCCCTAAATCCCAGAAAGCAATTGCCTGTAATGCAGTTGATTTACCGGAGTTATTAGGACCGATAAACACAACCCTCGCACCGAGATCAACATCTATCTTGTCAAAACGTTTGAAGTTTCTTATTTTTATATGGTTAAGCATAATATACCTTGGTAATTACCTACGGTTCCAACCGATACATCATCCGCGGAAACAAAATCGTCTCACGAACATGCTTAGTCCCACATATCCACCCGACCGTTCGTTCAAACCCCAACCCGAATCCAGAGTGTGGAACCGTGCCATAACGCCGCAGATCGAGATACCACTCAAAGTACTTCTTGGGCAGATCGTGCTCTTTCAGTCGTTTCTCAAGCTCTTCCAAGTCATCCTCTCGCTGCGATCCGCCGATGACCTCGCCGTGTCCTTCAGGCGCTAACATATCTACTGCTAATGCCTTGGAGTAATCATCAGGATCGCGTTTCATATAGAAAGCTTTTATATCAGCGGGCCAACGGTGGATCATAACCGGACGGTCGAAATTGTCACCGAGGATGGTTTCATCAGTACCGCCAAAGTCGTCACCGTACACAAAATCCGATTCATTCTCCTTAAGGATTCTATCTGCATCATCGTAAGTTATGCGTGGGAACGGTTTTTGAACACGTTCGAGAATACTTGTATCCCGCTCAAGAATTTTCAATTCCTCAGCTCGCGTATCAAGCACTCGAGCAACCACTTCAACGATGAAGTCCTCCATCAGATCCATACAGCCCTCAAGATCGAGCCAGGCTTCTTCCGGTTCCAACATCCAGAATTCGGTCAAATGCCTTCGTGTTTTAGATTTCTCAGCCCTGAACGTCGGTCCGAAACAATAGACCTTGCTGAATGACATAATCGCCGCTTCCGAATAAAGCTGCCCGGATTGAGCGAGGTATGCCTTGCTGCCGAAGTACTCGGTCTCGAACAGGTTTGAGGTTCCTTCGCAGGCATTTGGCGTAAAGATCGGCGTGTCGAGGTTTACGTAGCCGCGCGAGTTCAGATAATCCCGCATTGCTGCTGCCGTCTCCGCGCGTATTCGCAGGATAGCGTGCTGCCGTTTCGACCTTAACCAGAGGTGACGCCGGTCAAGTAGAAATTCAATCCCATGCTCTTTAGGCGTAATCGGATAATCTTCAGATTTCCCAACCAGTTCGACGTCCGAAACGTGTAGTTCAAAACCGCCCGGTGATCGAGGCTCTTCCGATACCTTACCTGTTACGATCAGTGAGCACTCCTGAGTCAACTCACCGGACAGCTTGAAAGCTTCTTCCGGTACTTCCTTCTTGGAAACGACTGCTTGCATTAAGCCCGTGCCATCGCGCAGGATCAGGAAGTGGAGCTTGCCTGATGATCGTTTATTGTATAACCAGCCGGCGATTTGGACTTGTTCGCCGACGTGGTGTTTTGCTTCGTTTATGTAAATGCGCAACCTTTCAACTCCGTTAATTTAAGTTATAGTTACCTTTTAGGTGGAGGAGGTGGCGCTGGTGGCGGCTTTGGCGTCGGTCCTGGTGGAGGGGGATTATACCCTTCCTTTAATGGTGGCAACTTTACAGGTTTAGATTCTCCTGTGCTTTCCCCGCCTTTCTTCGATAGAAAATCTAATAATCTCATCTTACTCCTCTTTTGGTTTATAAAACTGGATAAATTGTATTTCATCTGAATTAATCAGTATTCCCGGATTAGGGATTTCAATTTCACCTTCTTTCTCATCTTCTTTAAATATCCATTTTGCATTTGAAAGGAAAATTACTGGACCCTTAACGAATTGATTACTGTAGTATTCAGGCCAACCATTTATACGTCTGCCATCTTTCAAATTGATAACAACATAAGATCGCCTTTTATCAATAAATACGTCTTGCCATATTGAACTTCTTGCTGTCAGGTTTGTCAGCTTACATCTTCGCGCCAATCTCATATATATATCGTTTGTCTTTAACCAGCCAACTATGCATCCAAGTAATACTGCTATTCCGAAAAGCAGTATTACACCTAAACGGTTTGTAAACTCAATAGTAAGTTTGCTTTTATCAGTATTAAAATCCCATGGCGTAAACTCACGCATAATCATTGTATAAACAATATGGATGATAAAAGTATAAAATGTAGCCCGAATTAATTTGTCAAATACCGTGTCACCAGGTCTATATACAAACCCCCTGTCAATGAGTAAACTTATGAAACCTGGTAACAAAACAAGAAGAAGAAATAATGTAGTGTTAGGAATTGTCATCCTGATCAACCTCCTTTAATCTTATTTGTACCGCCAGACGGCGATCCGGATATCTACTGATTTTGAGTTTTGCTTGTTCTATGTAAATGCGCATATTTGAATTATTCCTGACATGCTTCTATTAATCTTTCGGTTTCTCTGATAAACCGTTTAAATGAGGGGCAGTTCTTAGCCGCCTTATCAATATCCATTCTTGCTGCGAACGCCGGTGCATCGTCAACCTTATGATAATAACTACCCGCTTCCAAATTATTTTCTAACCTGCCAATACCGAGTGACTCCGGGTTATCAGGAATAACTGCATTAGCTTTAATTCCTCTAACACCGCGTAATGATTCTTTAGCTCCCAGAAACCAGCATTCCAATTTCTTTTTTGCCAGTATTACAGAGACAGGAAGATGTGTTTCTTTATTGCAACGCTTCAATAAATTGGGTCCAAGCTGTTTAGGACAATCTTCATCTGCATCCAAAATAAGCAATACACCACTAACATTATCCCTGTCTATCAATGCTTCTCTTAATTTATTCTCTAAAACTCCAACTTTATAAACGATCTGATCGCGCTTTACACGCCAGGGTTTATCAATTTGAACATCATAAGCGCCAATCCTACTAATAAATCGTCTAAGCAAAACTGGAATTGCACCTTCTTCGGATTGTCCTTCGATAAAAGGCAGTATCTTCTTAGCCATCAGTTAATTTTAAACATGAAAAGGGTTCACCGAAAATATCTATATTTGAAGCAATATTATCTGCTTCCTCAGTATCTGGATTCAACTCATCTATCCTTAATAATTCGCCAGGTGTAGAAAGGTGCTCTCTGATGATTTTCCTACTTGACTCTGAAACGGTAGCAATTCGAGTCTGACTATGCTTGCTTGTAACAATACGAATGTTTTCTGCTTTTATATACTTAAAATCAAGAATATCAGGGCTATGTGTTGTTATAATTACTTGCCTTTCGTGAGCTACCTCAAGCATTGCCTGAACCAAAACCTCCATTGCTGCAGGATGAACAATTGCTTCCGGTTCTTCTATGCAGATAACAGAATTCTGACCACCTTGATAAAGTGCTAATAAAATACCCAATACTCGGAGTGTACCTTCAGACATTTGAGCTATATCAAAAATCCAAGGCTCTTCAGAACCACCATCAACCTGAAACTGGATTGATTTCGCAGATTCATTGTACATAACTCCTTCGACATCATTTACAATTAACTTCATAAGCCTGCAGAGACGTTCATACTTAATTCTATTCCCATTGGCCTTGGTCAATTGTTCTAAAATGAGAGCAGCATTGTAACCACTAAATTGAAGATAATCACCCGATGGGTTTTTACCTTGATGTTTTTTCATTTCATATGGATTAATATTATAGTATCTCATTGAAATTAGAAAATCATAAAGAGGACGAAATGAATCGGTTGCAGATGCAGCATAGAGCGCAAGACGTCCTGGTCTGATTTGCGGATGGATTCCCTCAATATGCTTTTCAAATTCGCCATCTTTAACTTCAAATTCATTAATGATTTTAGAGTCTCTTACTACTACACATCGTTCATGACTAACCCGAAGTGTGCCATTTTGTGATGCAGCAATCTCGAATGAGTAATCAGCAAATGAATTATCTTCTATCTGTACAATTATCCTAAGCCCTATATTCCCATTTCTGCCAGCGCCTCTATATAGAAATTTTTCAAATCCATATGAAGGACTTAACGCATATTCAATCGAGTCAGATAGACAGTTGCTAATAATCCAAATGCATCTTGCGAAATTGCTCTTCCCACTCCCATTTGGACCCACCAAAACCGTAAACGGTTCCAGATTCACAGCAGCTTGCTTTATGCTGCGGAAGTTCTTAACTTCGATCCTTAAAATACGTGGTATCATTTTCAATCCTCCACCTTCAACTTCCGAGTCATCAATTCAGTAGTAGCCTTCAAAGGATCAACGTCTTCGAATAGTATCCGGTAAACCTGTTCTGTAATCGGCATTTCGATTTTTTCGCGCTGTGATAGCGCATAAGCCGATCTGGTTGTTCTGACTCCTTCGGCAACCATAAGCATCTCGTCTAATATTTCCTTTAGTTTATGTCCCCTGCCGATTTGTTCGCCTAAGTAGCGGTTGCGGCTGTGTTGGCTGCAACAGGTTGTAATCAGATCGCCTATGCCAGATAACCCAGCGAAAGTCTCGTGACGACCTCCGAGCTTGATGCCAAGGCGGCTCATCTCGGTAGATCCTCGCGTCAACAGCGCACCCATAACGTTATCTCCGAATCCAAGACCGTGAGCAATACCGGCAGCTATCGCAATCACGTTTTTTAATGAACCTCCCAACTCAGCCCCAATAAGGTCATCAATGGCATAAACCCGGAAACGATTGCTGGACATCAGTTCCTGGACAAACAAAGCTGCTTTGATATTGGGCGATGCTGCTACAATACTGGTTGGTAACCCAACACAAACCTCCTCAGCGTGGCTTGGACCGGTGAGGCAAACGAACCTGCTATAAGAAAAACGATCACCGCAAGCGTCCGCTATAACCTCCGACATCCGCATCAATGAACCCTCTTCAACCCCCTTTGTTACGGAAGTTATAACACAATCAGTGGAAATATCATCCTTAAAACATCTAACAGTTTCACGAACGGCATGTGAAGGTACAGCAATAAGGCATACTTCAGCGTCATTGAGCGCTTCGCTTATGTTATTGGTAACCTTGAGCGCTGGTGGGAATGGATGATCGGGCAGGAATTCCCTGTTCTCCCGGTCTTGCTGCATTATATGCACCGCATCCGGTCTGAATTCCCATAATCTTACATTATGACTACGGTTATTCAAATACAATGCGAGCGTTGTACCCCAACTGCCTGCGCCTAATACTGCGATTCTCATAGTTTAACCCGCAAATCTAATTTTTCCAACCAGGAACGGACTGTATAAATCATCAGGGAAATCTGTTACGATTGCTTGAGTATATTCCGAATCCAACACAGCTACTAACCCAACACCGATGTTAAACGTAGTTCTCATATCTTCTTCAGCAATATTTCCTGTCTTGCGAAGTAAATCGAATATCGGAGGTTCATCCCAATTCCCATAGTCAATTTCTGCTTTCAAACCTTTGGGTATAATACGCGAGACATTTCCAGGCAGCCCACCCCCTGTAATATGCGCTACCCCCTTCACCTTGAAATTACGCTTCAATTCCCGTATCTCACTGAGGTAACAACGGTGTTCTGCTAATAGCGCATCACCGATCTTAGTTCCGAGTTCAGGTATATCAGTAGTATAATCAAAGTCTGACGATTCTACAACCTTGCGAGCAAGACTATACCCATTAGTATGCAATCCGGCAGAAGGAAAACCAACCAAAATATCACCGGCTATAATCCCTGAACCGTCAATATATTCCGATTGTTCAACTATACCGGTAATCGAGCCAACCAGATCATACTCATCATCACGATATACACCGGGCATCTCAGCGTTCTCGCCACCCACAAGTGGAAATTCCCATCTCTTACAAGCCTCTATCACACCACCGATGACTTCACTTGCTAAGTCAACATCCATTATACCCATAGCGAAGTAATCGAGGAAATACAACGGATCCGCCCCACAACAGGCAATGTCATTGATGGAATGATGAACCATATCGCGTCCGATTCCGGAGTGGTAGTGCGTTGTGTCAGGTGTAGAGTGGTAGTGCGTTGTGTCAGGTGTTAACACCTGACACAACACCTTAGCTACTGCCGTTTTAGTGCCAACGCTGTCAATTGAAGACACTAACAGTGGTTCCCGATATTTCTCTACAGGAAACGAAACCGCACCACCGAAATGTCCTATTTGCGCTCCTGAAGCCCCCATCATAGCTTTAATTCGAGCTACGAGGCGATCCCCTTTGGAAATATCTACACCTGCTGAATTATAATTCATTTAGTTTCCCTTTATCTTACCACAAAGGCACAAAGACACGATGTATTGCATTGCTGTCAGGTTACGCTTCGCTTGAAAACTGACGGGAACGTGTATACAATAAAGCGGTCGGTTAATATAAAGCAAAAATAATTTCTTTGTGTCTTTTTGTCTTTGTGGTTAAAACCATATCCAAACTAAAGAAGCCGTCCTGAGAAAAGGGACGGCTTCAACGTGCCGAGGGCCGGAATCGAACCGGCACGGGACCAGGTCCCGGCGGATTTTGAGTCCGCTGCGTCTACCAATTTCACCACCCCGGCAGAGTGTAAACTATTGAATCACCGAATAATAGAACCTTCTCTATGCACTTCATTATTTTGATCCTATACTTCGGGTATAATATAAACTGAAGTAACTAAAATTGCAATAGATAATCAGTTCAATTGATCACTCTTACTCCGACTCATATTACGTTTTGTTATGAGCTTTATGACTGTATAATAGATAAAAAACGATCCGAACATAACACTTAGATAGGCTATCATAGACATCATAGTCTGTAATAATTCATCTGGAGCGCGTGCTTCTTCGGAATTAAGACTGCTTACAATTAACCAGATCATTATTATTTGAACCAATAAATGCAATACGGTCAATATTAAACGAAGACCGCGTCGTGATTCGTGATTCATAGGATTTTACCTTTCTATAAAAATGAATAGTATAAGGTTATTTAACCAATAATACTTTTAATACTCCTCTTGCGTTTCCGCTGGTAACCTTCACAAAATAAACGCCGGTTCCAAGCGACTCACAATTTAAACTTACAATGCTCGATCCTGGATTCCTAATGCCAAAGTCTTGCATTAGCGCTAAACGACCTCTTACATCAAAAACCTTCACACTCAACCTTGACCTGTCGGATATATCAACAGGAATGAAACTTACGTTGTTAAAAGGATTAGGATAATTCTGATATACTTGGAAGGTTGTCGGGATATCCGCATCATCCTCATTAGAAGCGCCTGAATCCGATGATCCGAACGCCGCTCTAATCATAATCTGACCGCGGTCAAATGGCAGCCAACCTGTACTCTCCCGATAATACATATTCCGATCAACATCGGGTTGCGAAGTGTCTACGCCGATAGATGGATTTCCAGGGCTATCAGGCAGATAATTCAGAACCACCCAGCAGTTATGAAATTCATCCGGGTCCGAAATCACAATCGGCTGTTCGACACCGGGGAAATGAAAACGGTTAAATTCGTTCTGATTGTAAGGTTCAACGAGATAACTCTCACCGATTATTCCACCAGGAACGCCTTCTTCATCCATAGTAACATAAGCGCTGATTGGACTAATTGAACCTACGTAGAAATCTATCCAATATACGTATACCGTATCATCAACTTCATCAAGATCAAATCTCACTGCAAAACGGTTATCTTCACCATCGAAAGCAACCACGTAATGCATTTCCGCCGATCCATCGTCATAATTGATTTCAACCACTTCGGGATCAATACCTGCATATATCCCAATCGGTCGAGTTACAACACCTTCAAATGGCTCATCATCCTCCATCACAAAGCCGGCTAATGAATACTTGTACCATCCCTCTCGAATAACGTCATCGTCAATAAACCGCTCACTCCCCGGATCTACCGTGTTGACCAATTCAGAATTGCGATAAACGTTGATCCCAGCTAGCCCAACAACATCGCCATCATCAATTCCCAGACGGGGATCCGACCAGGTTAGTATCAGGTTATCCTCTTCCCTTTCAAGCTCAACATCTTCAGGTGCAACAGGCGGGACGATTAAGTCTGCCGGAATGGTTATCCTGGCAAATTGTTCCGGAAAGCTCACGATGGAAAACATATCCTGGGGCCACCAGGCATTGAATATAGCGTTATCTTCTTCATCGCGATACATTGCAAACAAACCGAGACCAATCGTATAATCAGGATGATATAAACCAATTTCATAAGGATCGTGAAAACCGAGTGGCAGGGCAACCTCTATTTCAACATACCCTCGCTCATCACTGAATGCCAGTTCAGGATCCTCAAATTGATAATATGGATCCGAGTTATAAGGCGGTCCGCACATGGAACGATATTTCAGATCAGGTGCGCCATCTATCCAGTATCCCCAATAGTTACCTTCCGATCCCGGTCTCGCGCGTGTCCATTGACCATCACCGTCGTCATCAATATAAATCCCCACTCCCATTCGATCTGATAACTCCTCCACAACGTAGTAACTAAAACCAAACAGCAACCTGTCATTATCATCGTCAAACCCTATACGAACCTCAACCGATCCAGCCGAATCAGGATCATCAAAACCGTAAATGTCGGAAATATCCCTGACAATCGCTCCTTCCCACTCTCCTTCGTGGATTGTGCCATCAATTTCAGGTGGCTCTTGCATTGGTTCGAGTTCAGCCTCCCATAACAGAAACTCATCATCCAGCCATCCTGCTGCCTCCTCTGACAAATCGCTTTCACCATTCCCAAAGTCAGCGGTAACTACATAATAGTACCTTTGACCGGGAATTAAACCATCTGCATCGTAAAACAGAGTATCACCTGCATCAACAGATCCGGTTAAACTGTATGGACCGCCGGACAGGAAAGAACGATAGATATTGAAACCTTCAATGTCGTCAGCGTTGTCTCTCTCAACAATAGTAGAAGCGACACTCTTGTCGCTTGAACTTTCGTATTTCAAAGACATTGTGCAAGAGACAAGAGTGTCGCTTCTACTGGGTAAATCTGGGGACAGTATACCTATTTTATTATTAGTCTGAACCTTTTCAAGGACGCAAGATAAAATAGGTATACTGTCCCCAGATTTACCCAACTCCGTTTTGCGAGGAACGAAGTAACGAAGCAATCTCTCGGGGGGGAGAGAAAGAGATTGCTTCGTCACTTCGTCCCTCGCTAAACGTCCATCTTCACCATACCGATTCCAATTTAGAGTGATCCTGTTGCGTCTACCCTGTGAAGCTCTGACATTCTCAGGTGGTAAACCGACTTCTCGCAAACTGAAATCAACATCCTCAACCAGACCATTTTCACTAACTCGCACGTCCTCTCGAAGAGCATTCTCATATCCATACTTACATACTCTTAAATCAAAAACGTTATCCGCTTCCACCGACAATTCATACCTGCCATCCTCATTAGTTGTTGCAGAGTAAGGACTATCCAAGGTTGATACAATTGCATCCTCAAGTGGATCATCATCCTCATCCGTCACTCTTCCAGTGATTCTCCCGCGTGGATCCGAAACGGATACCATTGATACTATACCACCACTGCCAAACACTCGGCTGTGCGTTCCTTTGCCGCCAACGATGACATAATCCCCACGGTCGCTTATAGCTGTACTCCTCATTGAACCGGGTGTGGACAGCATATAGAACGGTTCGGGATTATGACGCTCGTGTATCACCAGATCAGGCGTTTGATGATCGAAATCCCCCCACGACGTCGCTGCAACAATCCAACCGTCATCGCTAAATGCAATATCGGATACTTCGTCACCTAACGGTTCCGCAATCCATAGCGGTTCACCATTTCCAAACGTATCAAACAACGCAAGTCTGCCTTCGTAATGATCCTCAAAAAAATCAAGCGTCCCTGCTGCCAGTGTCATCCCATCACGAGACAACTGACAGGCTGACACCCAGGAAGAAAGTTCATTGCGAAAACGGTATCGCCAGAGTTCACGATAACCTCCTTGCTCCTGATCCCTTATGTATGCAAGTAGTACACCTGTAAACGAACCTATAGCCAAAACAGAAGCATCCTCGGATATAGCAATAGGTCTTTCCGTATTGTAAGTTGGCGCTTCCCAGATTGTCTCGCCTGTTTCCAAGTTAAGAACGTACAGACGATATTTACCGTTGATTACTACTACACTGGCATCGTAAGAAATACTTACCCCATACCAGCCAAAAGCTTCATCATAAGAAACTTCAAGCGTCCAGATTGGCTCCGGATCAGCATCCAGGAAACACCAGACTCGATTTTCTTCACGGTCCGGATCCATTCCGGTCGCTACGAGATATTCACCATCTCTTGAGATATCGAGCACTCCAGAAGAATAGCCATCCATCCCAAAACGAAAGAAAGGAACCCCTTCACCATCATCACTAAAGATCCAGACACTGTCAAGACCTGCATAAGCAATCTGTTCACCATCAGCGGTCATAGCCACACAGCTTGAACCGTTATCAATGGGAAAGTCAAACAGTAATTCGCTATCCTGACCGTTTCGTACTTCAAGACGTTGATCATTCAAAGTATAGCCAATTGCCACTAAACTCCCATCAGCGGACATTGCTACCTTGCTGCTTATAGCGCGTTCATCTGTAATTGACCACTCTTCATTGCCCTCGCCTTCATCACGACTAACTATTCTTTCCGAATTAACAGGCTCACTAATCGGAACATCCGGTACACCGGGCTGGTCGGTAGTAGTGCTTATTTCAGCAGGAATTTGCTCGGAAATGACAGAGTTGTGACCTCCTGGTTCATCAATCTCTTGTGAATATCCAATAACCGGGACAAAAATTGTGAGTAGAAAAAAGAATATAAGTGCGGTCTTCATAATTATGATAATTCTTTATGATATATCTCCCCGGGGTAGAACAGACATTCCTGTCTGTCAATAACCGGATTACTGAAGCTTGCTTCGGCAGAGGTGCAAGCACGCTTCAGTTACGTAGAACGGGATAAGATCCCACCCTACGTAACTTACATAACGGGCAGTCACACTTTTTACACAAGGACCAGGAATGTCTGTCCTACCCGGTAATAATAAATACATCAATCCTCGTCTACTACTGCATCGTCCTTATGCTCTTTCCCGTCTTTAGAGCCTTTACCTTTCTTGCCTTGACCATCCTTCTTGGTTATTCCAAACTTCCGAAGAAGATCGGGTATAGTTTCAAAGAGGGATTCAAATTTTCCCTTTCCGATCCCCATAAAACGGACATCTTTGCCGTCAAGAACGATAAATCCAATTGGATTAACGCTGGCTCCACCACCACCGCCACCGCCGACTCCTTTAGTGTTTTTGCCTTCACCCTGCGAACCTTCACCGCCACCGGCGCCAAAACCTACAGAGATCTTGATAACAGGTAAAATGGTAATTTCACCGACTGCTATCGGCTCACCAACCACCGTTTCAGTGCTGGCAAGATTCCGAAGTTTCGTTAAAATCGTATCGATTATTTCTTGTGTTTGATTTGGCATTATAACCTCTTATTTGTTGTATGTTGTATTGTTGTACTATATTGTTAGATTGTTTGATTGTTAAACAACAATCAAACAATCTAACAATATAGCAATCAAGCAATTATAATATAATCTATCTTGTATACCGAACAAAGATTCCCAATCCTAATAATCCGAAAAAGACATTCCCCGCCCAAGCAGAAACTAACGGCGTCAGCGTCCCATTATATCCTAATACCTTCCCAACCTGAATAAATCCAAAGTAAATAAAACAAATAAACAGCACCAATCCAAACCCTAAAACCGTTCCACCGCGTCTCTTTATGGATGCAATCGGTGCACCGAACAGTACAATGATAACTGCCGCCAGAGGTAAAGATATCTTAAAAAACAAATCGACTTTCCAACGGATTATATCACCGCCTGAGTTCTGTAATTTAACTATAAAATCCCTCAACTCAACCCAATTCATCTCTTCCGGCTTGGTCTGGACTTTTTCAATCTCATTCGGTTCAAACTTAATTGCCGGGGCGATCATGGCAGGATATTTTTTCCAATTGACAATACCATTAGAGTTAAACACTCTTTCAACGGAACCTTGCAAATACCAGACAGCATCGCGCCAGATCATTTTTTCAGCATCGGTTCTTTTAATAACTCTGCCTTCATCAATTTCAACAAGCTGAATACCGAAAGCCTCTCGTGTACCAGGATTATATCGTTCGATATGAAGTTGTTTATTTTTACCTATCTGCATATAGAGTTGACCGTGCCTGGAACGAGCATCCCTAGGCAGTTTCTTTAGATCGTAACGATAGATATCCATTCTCTCACGATTAGTTACCGGGACTATCGTCTCACCAAAGATAAAACCACATCCCGCTAACACGATAGTAGTCAATAATAACAAAACCAATGTGCGTGAAAATGGAACACCGGACACTTGCATAGCATTTAGTTCATTGCTCGTCGTCAACCCGCCTATTGTAAACAGGGTAGCAAGAAGGGCAGCTACGGGAAGTATCAGATAAATAATATACGGTATATACAGGTAATAATATCGAATTACGGTCGACATAGGTACTCGAGCGTCAATGAACTTATCCAGCATCTCAACTAAGTCTAATGCAAGAAATACAATTGTCGCCACTGATATTGACCAGATGAGTTTGCCTATGAAACGATAGATTATGTATTTATCAAGTATTTTCAAAATATCCTTGAAAAGTAGAATTATCTCTATTACTTTGGAGTGCGCAAGCCATGCTTGCGCCGTTTACAATGCACATAATCATTACACAAAGCGCAAGCATGGCTAAGCCCACTCCAAAGTTATCACCTGGAGATGCTGTTTTTTCATCCTTTGTTGAGTCGCCCACGTTACTTCTTCTTAAACAAGCGAGATACCTGATTGGCAATCCATTCAACGGCAGGTAACGTAGTTCGCCGTTTAGCCAGCCATAACAACCAGATACCGACAAAGCCAAGTAGGACATTCGGGCTCCACATTGCAACAACAGGCGATATATGTCCTCGATCAGCCAGAATTTCACCGTTATCCAGAAATGCCCAATAGATTACAAAGAACAAAAGAGAGATGCCGCCTGATAGGCCCAACCCACCCTTGTGCGCCATTACCCCCAATGGAGTTCCTATTAATACGAAAATAATACAAGCTGCAGGAATGGAGAATTTCTTGTGAATCTCAACCATATATGCAGCAATCCTGCGCTTATTATGAACGCCTCCCTTCTCCTTCATCTTATTAACACGCTGCAACATCTCACCGGCGGAAAGTTCTCGCTCGCCACGATACCCGGATGAACCTCGTTTCATCACCATTCCAGGCGCCTCAACCCTGAACAGTGCGCTATCAAATGATGTAACTTCATAAACATCGGGATCATCCTTTGATTGTCGATGGATCTCGCCATCATTAAGCATCATCAGTATCCGCTCCTCCTCTTCAACAAATCGTAATTGTCCTTCCATCGCTGTTATAGTTGAGCTTCTATCAGGTTCGTGATTATCGAAGATAGATATGTCCTTCATATAACCTGCCATTTGATCAACTTCAACTGCTCTTAAGACATATTTTGGGATAGAAAAACTGAAGATTCCAGGATCAATGCTCACGGTTGGTTTTTTTCGACTTATATCGTTGAGCAGCACTTTAGTGCGGTGGTTCATTCTGGGAAGAAGATAATTATTGAATAATCCAATGCCAATAGTGATAATAAAAGCAGCTACCATTACTGGTCTCATGAGTCTTGTCGGTGAAATCCCGCTGGAACGCAAGGCGGTAATCTCACCATCACCGGATAGTCTTCCAAAAGCCGAAAGCGTAGCGATTAGAACCGCCATAGGCACAGCAAGAGCTATTATCCAGGCAAGGTTCAACGAAAAATATTCGAGGATAACCCAGATTGAAATACCCTTGCCTGCAACCCTTCCCAACATCTGAAAAACAAGATTCATCATAAAGATGAAAACAATCAGCGTTAGACCATAAATAAAAGGGGCAATGTGTTCTTTTAATATATATCCAGCAAGAATCAAGATAAAACCACTCAAAAAAGATGAATAGCGAATAGCGAATGACGAAAACATCCTTCATTCTTCGTCATTCGCTATTCGTCCTTCATCCCCGCCGCTTGCGGAAACACCTCCCCCGCCGGTCGATGTATGTACAAATCAGCAACGGAGTCCAATGGTGTCGGATCAATATTGATAATAACTAACTTTGCTCCTGATGATTTCGCTTGGTAAGGTAGATTGGCGGCAGGATATACAACCAGCGAACTACCGATGACAATCATCAAGTCGCACATTTGAGCCTCACGATGAGCCTCATCAATCACATCAGCAGGCAGCATCTCACCAAAAAGAACCACATCAGGTCGAAGCACTCCACTGCATTTCAGGCATAATGGAGGTAGTCGCTCGTCAAGAATATTCTTGGCTTCCGTCATCGTGTAGGGCGCCCGGCAATCACAACAATAGAATCGAGTAGTATTCCCATGAAGTTCAAGGACTCGTTTTGAACCGGCTTTATAATGAAGATTATCGATATTTTGAGTGATTATTGAAGAGACACGTCCTTGACGTTCGAGTTCAGCTACAGCGATGTGAGAAGCGCTTGGTTGAGCGTCAGCCATCATATCATGCCGGACATCTTTGAAGAAGTTCCAATAATAGCTCGGATCTCTGCGGAAATAGTCTATTGATGCATACTTCTCAGCGTCATATTTAGTCCAGATCCCTCCATGGCCTCGATAAGTCGCTATCCCGCTCTCTGCAGAAATACCCGCACCGGTAAAGATCACAATGCGATTGGCTTCATCCATTAATTCCTTAAGAGAGGTTATATCCTTATCGGATACTTGATGTGAATCTGACTGTGTATTATCCGGAATATCGGAATTGACCATTTTATATCCTTCTAAAAATAATCCAGACAAACCGATCTGGGAAATGTAAACACTTCTTTAAGAAACGACCGATCACCTTTGCCTTCTATTTCTACTTTGCCAAAAAAAACTGCATCCTTAAGTGACAACGCCCCCCAATAGATTGATGAAAATGTTGCAATATTAGTAGACAAGCTTATACTCGCTGATTTCCGTGACGGAAAACTCACTTTGCCATCTTCAATCTCAATAGTAAGCGGTATAGAATTTTCAGGATTTAAATCATCTTTTATATTTAACGTTACTCTTCCATTCCCATTTCCAAGCTTACCGGCGCCGAGAACCCTTCGTAATTGAATGATTCTACCCATAAGTCCCGATCCAATTATTGCCGTTTCAGCGCCCAGCATCATACTGCGTTTACCATCAACCATTAGTGAATCCTTCAGCAGGTGCTCCAAAGGCAGTTCGAAATGGTCGTTGTATTCTATAGCCATAATTTGATCGCGCTGAGATGATAAGAAGCCAAGTATCCCCTTCAGAGCTCGATTCGTCGTCCAGATAATTTCTCTTACTGCTAAATTTGAAACGGTAAAAGATTGTTCTTTTGGATCAGTTTGATACTGATAAATAATATATCCTTCGACCTCACCTGTATCGCTGGATCTGAATGAATATATCAGATTGTTCTTTAATATATGCTCATACCACACCGGATCATCTCGAACGAGCAAGCCGTTTCTTAAGGCAGCAAAACGATGGTAACAAGCCATAACCTCTTCCATATCTTCGTTTGTCACAACCGGTTTCATTTTGGCTCGCTCAGGATAAACAGGAATATCACTGGGCGAAATCCTATAGAAACGCACCTGTTCAGCCAGTCCCCAACCTAAGTTATAATAGAAACTGTGACGAAAGGGATGAAGTAACGAAATTGGCGTACCATTTTGATCCATTATTTGAACCGCTTTCACCATCAGCCAGTAGGCAATTTTTTCAAGCCGTGCTTCTGGTGTTACAGCTACTCGACCAATTCCCCCAATCGGAATAAGAGAACCTGCCCGGTACATTTGAAAACTATACAGAGCAAATATTCCTACCAGTCTGTCAGTGCGTTCACAAACCCAGTTATCTTCCAGTGATATTCGCGGATCATCCCTGAAATGACTTATCCTATCCTCAAGGGTCATAGAAATGCCAGGATATGAAGCAAAGTGCATCTTTGCAATCTCTGGTAGATCACTGTCCCGGGCACGACGAATCGTCAGGTTATCTGGTAAAGTTGGCATTATGAAGCTTACTAATTACTCAGCAGCAATTACTTCTTTGACTCCGGGAACTGCTTGCTTAAGAAAGCGCTCGATACCACCTTTTAGAGTCATCATCGCCATAGGACAACCGTGACAAGCGCCTTGCAGAGCAACCTCTACAACTCCGTCCTCGCTGATACTGATTAAACTGACGTCTCCTCCATCAGCCTGCAATGAAGGGCGGACGATTTCGAGTGCATCTTCTACTGCTTTTTTATCTATTACTACTTTTGCTTCAGGTGACAAATTTACCTCCTAATATTTTGTTTGTTAAGTTGAGATTATAATTAAATATTTTTATATCTTATTCCTTGAGCGGGAATATTAATTAGTGTCTGACCAAAATATCCCCTTTGTCATTCCCTTTAAAATAAGCGCGCACTCAGAGCTTTATTTTCATATTTGGTTGAGTCGCGCGCGACATGGTGTTTCTCTTAAAAATAGTTAATTTACAAAGATAAGAGTCTATTTCAGATACAATTACTATCTGAAGTTTCGCACCTTTTGTAAACTGTTGTAATCATTGATTTGTTTTCAGTCATGGAAATTGTATTCATGGCAT